>CAZNVY010000021.1:0-2069 GCA_964576605.1 uncultured Elstera sp.
AGCAGCCGTAACGAGTTTCGTGTCGGGTCGTGCCGCCAGCCTCCCACCTTGTTCTCAGGGATAATTACGCTAACGTCGGGGCGTCCGACCCGCTACACTGCGCGCCGTTATGAGCGAGAGCAAAGCCCCCGAATATCGGGTTCTGGCCCGAAAATACCGCCCGCAGACCTTTGCCGATATGATCGGGCAGGAAGCGTTAGTGCGTACCTTGACCAATGCCATTCAGTCGGGCCGCTTGGCCCATGCCTTCATGCTGACCGGCGTGCGCGGGGTGGGTAAAACCACCTCCGCCCGCATTGTGGCGCGGGCGCTGAATTGCATCGGCGCCGATGGCCAGGGCGGACCGACGCCGGAGCCGTGCGGCGTCTGCGATCCCTGCGTCGCCATTGCCGCCGACCGCCACCCGGACGTGATCGAAATGGACGCTGCCAGCCGCACCGGCGTCGATGACATCCGCGAGATTATCGACGGCGTGCGCTATAAGCCGATTTCGGCGCGCTATAAGATCTACATTATCGACGAAGTGCATATGCTCTCCAAAAACGCCTTCAACGCGCTGTTGAAGACGCTGGAGGAGCCGCCCGATCATACGAAGTTTCTGTTCGCTACTACGGAAATCCGCAAGGTGCCGATCACGGTGCTGTCGCGCTGCCAGCGCTTTGATCTGCGCCGCATCGAACCCGACGTGCTGGCCGCCCATTTCACCCGCGTCGCCGGGCTGGAAAAAGTGACGCTGACGCCGGAAGCTGCGGCCTTGATCGGGCGGGCGGCGGACGGGTCGGCGCGCGACGGCATGTCGCTGCTCGATCAGGCCATTGCGCTCTCGTCGGGCGGCACCGTCGAAGCCGAAACCGTCCGCGCTATGCTGGGCTTGGCGGATCGGCTGCTGGTGTATGATCTGTTCGGTAAGGTCATGGCCGGGGCAATCGCCGAAGGGCTGGCCCTCTACGAAGACATGCACCGCGCCGGGGCCGATGCCAGCCAAGTATTACAAGATCTGATGGGGCTGTGCCACACGGTCACCCGCCTGAAAGTCGCGCCGGGGGCGCTGGAAAGCGCGGCGGAAACCGAGCGGCGCGCGGCGGGGGATCTCGCGGGCAGCCTGTCGGTCGCGGCGCTCACCCGCGCTTGGCAGATTTTGTTGAAGGGCGCGCAGGAAGTTCACGCCGCCCCCGATCCGCGTGCCGCGCTGGAAATGGTGCTGATCCGCTTGGCCTATGTGACGGACCTGCCCAGCCCGGCGGACTTAATCCGGCGCTTGACCCAGGAGGGTGCCCCCGCCGTTGGCGGCCCGGCACCCAGTGGTGGCGGGGCCGGGCCGCGTCTTGCGATGATCGCGGGTGGCGGGGCGGTGGCAGTGGCACAGGCGGCGCCTGTTTCCGTCGGTCTGCCACAGCCGACGAGTTTCGAGGAAGTAGTCGCCCTCGTTGAAGCGAAGAAAGACCTGTCGCTGCGCACCCATTTGATGAATGACGTGCGCCTCGTGTCCTTCGAGGTTGGCAAGATCGACCTGATGCCCTTGGAACGGGCACCGCGCGACCTCGCCGCTAAACTTTCGGGCTGTTTGCAGGACTGGACTGGGCGGCGCTGGATGGTCGCGCTGACCGCCAGCGGTGGCGGCCAAACCCTGCGCGAACAGGAACAGACGGAAGCGGCGGCGCGGCGCGACCGCCTCGCCCGGCACCCGCTGGTGCAGCAGATCGCCAAGACCCTGGGCGGCACGGTGGAGGAGATGATTGTCACCCCCCGCCAGGGCTTTCTGCCCGCCGCCCCGCAAGCCCCGCTCGACCCCGATGCCGAAGGGCTTGACGAGACCGGCGATTTCGGTGTCGATGACGCCGATTTCCTGGATCACACCTTCTAACCGGCTGAAGGCCGAAGGAGTTTCCCGATGAAGAATTTCGGGCAGATGATGAAGCAGGCCCAGCAGATGCAAACCAAAATGGCCGAAATGCAGGCCAAGATGGAAAGCACCGAGGTTGACGGCCAAAGCGGCGGCGGCATGGTCAAGGTCCGCGTCAACGGTAAGGGCGACCTGAAGAAGATCAGCATCGATAAATCGCTGTGCG
>CAZNVY010000021.1:2079-5948 GCA_964576605.1 uncultured Elstera sp.
CCCAATGAAGTCGAAATGCTGGAAGATTTGATTATGGCCGCCGTCAACGACGCCAAGGCCAAGACCGAAGCGATGGCCGCCGAACAAATGGCCGCGCTGACCGGCGGGCTAAAGCTGCCGCCGGGGCTGAAGCTGCCGTTCTAATCGGGCCTTTCGCGTTTTATGACCGATGCTACGCCGCTCGATGGGCTGATCGCCCTGCTGGCGCGTCTACCGGGGCTGGGGCCGCGGTCGGCGCGACGGGCGGCGCTGCATCTCTTGAAGCGCCGCGACGCGCTGATGCTGCCCTTGGCCGAGGCGCTGGCGGAAACCGCCCGGAGCGTGAAAACCTGCACCACCTGCGGCACGCTCGACCTTACCGACCCTTGCCGCATTTGCAGCGACGATACCCGTGCCGAAGGGCCGCTGTGTATCGTGGAGCAGGTGGGCGACCTGTGGGCGATTGAACGCACCGGCAGTTTCAAGGGCCGCTATCACGTGCTCGGCGGCACCCTCTCGGCGCTCGAAGGCGTCGGGCCGGACGCACTCGGTATTCCCAAACTGATCGCGCGCGTTCGGCAGGCGGGGACGGGGGAGATTATCCTGGCGCTGAATGCCACCCTTGAGGGGCAAACCACCGCCTATTACCTCACCGAAGCCTTGGCCGACACGGGGGCAAAACTCACCCGCCTTGCGCACGGTGTCCCGGTGGGCGGGGAGCTGGATTATCTCGACGAGGGCACGCTCATGGCGGCCTTTTCGGCCCGGCGGCGGATCGACCCTGGGGATTAGTTGTCAAACCCTGGCCCGTCGGAGCCGCCCGGATCGCCGGGGGCCGGAACGCGGGCCAAGACCAGCGCCTGCACCGAAGCGGCCCCCGCGGCCAGGAGCGCCTTGGCGCAGGCATCCAGCGTGGCCCCGGAGGTTAAAACATCGTCCACTACGGTAATTCGTCGGCCGGCAATCCGCTGCGCCTGCACCGGGGTGATTTGGATCGCTTGACGCAGATTGCGTCGCCGCTCTTCGCGGTTGCGGTGGCGCTGCACTCCGGTCGCACGCACCCGGCTTAGGGCCGTTGGCAGGACCGGCACCCCGCTTTCCCGACTGACGGCATAGGCTAGCAACGCCGCTTGATTAAACTGCCGTCCCAGAAGACGGAGCCGATGCAGCGGCACGGGCACCAAAAGATCGGTGTTCTCCAACACTTCACCCCCCGCCCGCACCATCCAGCGCCCAAACAGCCGCGCCCCTTCCGTTCGGTCGGCGTGTTTGAAGCGCAGGATCAGCGGTTTGCTGGCGTCATCATACAGAAGCGCCGCCCGCGCCCGCCGAAACTGGGGCGGCGCGCGAAGACAAGGGGCGCAGGCACGGCTTTCCAGCGGCAAGAGGGGCACCCCGCAGCAGTGGCACAGCGGGCGGGTGCCGAACGGCGGGGTCAGAAAGGTCAAACGCGGCCAACAATCGGCACACAGCCCGCCGTCTGTCGCCACGCTAGCCCCGCAGGCAACGCAGCGGCGCGGCAAGGCCCAATCCAGCACCCCCCGCAACGGTTCCGCCAACCAGGGGGCGATCCACCCTGCCCGCCCGCGAACAAAGGTAGAAAGCGGGCTTGTCTTCACGGCGTTAACCCCCTATTTTCGGCAAACGCCCAAAACGGCGCGCCGCTGTCGTTTCGCCAAGGATCATCCCGTGACCGCCCCTTCCGTTCAAGCCCCCGCCCCGCAGGAATCGCCGTTGCGCGCCCTAGCCCCGCACCTTTGGCCGCGCGGAGAGACCGAGCTTCAGGCCCGCGTGGTGATTGCCCTGCTACTTCTGGGTCTCTCGAAGATTGCGGGGGTCTATGTCCCGATCCTTTTCAAAGACGCGGTCGATGCCCTAAGCGCCAAGGGCGTGGATGCGGTGATCCTGGCCCCGATTGGCCTGATCGTCGCCTATGGGGTGATGCGGGTCCTCAGCCAAGCCTTTGGGGAATTGCGCGATGCGGTTTTCGCCAAGGTGGCGCAGCGGGCGATCCGCCGGGTTGGGTTAGAAACCTTCCGGCATCTACACGCCCTATCCTTACGCTTTCATCTCGACCGGCAGACCGGCGGCTTATCGCGGGCAATCGAGCGCGGTACCAAAGGCATTGAGTTTCTGTTGCAGTTCATGCTGTTCAACGTGCTACCGACGCTGCTGGAGATCGCTCTGGTCTGCGGTATTCTGTGGAACCTTTATTCGCTTGAATTTGCCGCCATCACCTTTGTCACTATCGTCGGGTATATCGCCTTTACGATTCTGATGACCGAATGGCGCAGCAAATACCGGCGCGAAATGAACGATCGCGATTCGGAAGCGACGACCAAAGCCGTCGATAGTCTGCTGAACTATGAGACGGTCAAATATTTTGGGAATGAGGCGCATGAGGCGCGGCGCTTCGATGCCGCCTTGCAGGCCTATGAACAGGCCGCCGTGCGCAGCCAAACCAGCCTGTCGGCCCTGAACATCGGCCAAGGCGCGATTATCGCCGTCGGCCTGATCGCCGTCATGGGCCTGACCGCCCAAGGGGTGGCCGAGGGCACGATGACGGTCGGCGACTTGGTGCTGGTCAATGGCTTTCTCATTCAACTCTATCTGCCGCTGAACTTCCTGGGCTTCGTCTATCGCCAGATCCGCCAGTCGCTGATCGATATGGAGCAGATGTTCAGCCTGCTGAAGGTCGAGCGCGAAGTGGCCGATCCGCCGGGGGCACCTGCCCTGGCCCTCAGCGGGGGCGAGGTTCGGTTCGAGGCGGTGGATTTTGGCTATGACCCGCGCCGCCCGATTCTGCATGGGGTGGATTTTACTATTCCGGCGGGCAAGACCCTTGCGGTCGTCGGCTCCTCCGGGGCAGGGAAATCGACGCTCTCACGCCTACTCTATCGTTTTTATGATGTGACCGGCGGCGCGATCCGTATTGATGGGCAGGATATTCGCCAAGTCACCCAAGGGTCGCTGCGGGCCGCCATCGGGATTGTTCCGCAAGATACCGTGCTGTTCAACGACACGATCTATTACAACATCCTCTATGGTCGTCCGGACGCCAGCCCAGCGGAAGTGGAGGAGGCGGCCCGCTTGGCGCGCATCCACGATTTTATCCTATCGCTGCCCGACGGCTATCAAAGCAAAGTGGGGGAGCGCGGGTTAAAGCTCTCTGGTGGGGAAAAGCAGCGCGTGGCCATCGCCCGCGTGATTCTGAAGCGTGCGCGGATTTTGATCTTCGACGAGGCGACCAGCGCCCTCGACACCAAAACCGAAAAGCAGATCCAGGAAAGCCTGGATCAAGTCTCGGTTGACCGGACCACCTTGATTATCGCACACCGTCTCTCGACGGTTGTTGGAGCCGACGAAATTTTAGTGCTGGATAAGGGCCAGGTCGCCGAACGCGGCAGCCACGCCCAGCTTCTGGCCCTAGACGGGCGCTATGCCCGCATGTGGCGGCAGCACTTAGCCGATAATGCGGAAGATGCAGGCCCGGCCCCGGCGTTCAGCGAGTCGACAGCCTAGGTCGAAATGAGTATATTAGAATAATTCTAATAAGGAGAGACATCATGGTCGTGCATTCCAACCAAGACGTTGCCACCGCTCTCGGCGTGCTGCTGGCCGATAGTTACATCCTGGCGCTGAAGACCCAGAATTACCATTGGAACGTGGTCGGATCGGATTTTGTGCAGCTGCACCAGTTGTTCGGCGATCAGTACGAAGCCTTATCAGACGCGGTCGATGAAATTGCCGAACGGATCCGCGCGATTGGTTTTCCGGCCCCGGCGTCTTTCGGGGAGTTTGCCGAACGCTCCAGCCTGAAAAGCACCGCCGGTGCCCCCGCTGCGCGCGAGATGATCGCCGCCCTGCGCGACGATCACCTTGCCGCCGCG
>CAZNVY010000021.1:5985-20728 GCA_964576605.1 uncultured Elstera sp.
GGATGCCGGCGATGATGCCAGCGCCGACCTGGCCACGGGCCGCGTGACGGAGCACGAGAAGGCCGCCTGGATGCTCTCCGCCCTTTTGGGCTAAAGCCCTCCCCCGTGTCGGCGATAGGCGGCGGTTAACCAAGCCAGGCGCGAAAAGCGTCGAAGGCCGGAATTGTCTCGGCACCGGGGCGGTAAATCAGGCACCAAGCGGCGTCTTTCGGCACGCTGAGGTCGAAGGGCGCGACCAGACGCCCGGCGGCTAAATCTTCGGCAACGAAAGGCCGCCGGGCCAGGGCGATGCCCAGCCCGTCCAGGGCGGCTTGCAGCGCGAAAGCGTGGAAATCGAACCACAGCGCCCCTGCGGTTCCGAGTTTCGGGGCCAAACCGGCGGCTTTTAGCCAGATCGGCCACTCATCTTCAGCGTGGCGAACGTGCAATAGCGTCTCGCCAGCCAAATCGGTGGGCCGCCGCAGCCGGGCAGCCACAGCCGGGGCGGCGACGGGGAAAAGATCAGCGGTAAACAGCGGATCGGCGACCAGCCCATCGGGGCGCAGGCCGGTGCTTTCGGTTAAACGGATTGCGGCGGTCACCCCATCGGCCAGCAGGGAACTCGCCCCGCTCTCCTCCACCGTGACGGAGGTCGAGAGACGAACCTCGAAGGTGGGATGCCGCCGGTGAAAATCCGGCAGACGCGGGATCAACCACCGAATAGCAACCGTCGGTCCGCAGGCCAGGGTTAGAATATGGTCAGGCTGGGCGGTTAGCTTTTCCGTCGCCAGCGCGATCCGGTCAAAACTTTCAGTCAGCACCGGCAAATAGGCCGCCCCCTTTTGAGTGAGCGATAGAATATTGCCGCGCCGCTCGAACAGGCTAAGGCCCAACCGCGCCTCTAGCCCCTTCACCAACTGGCTGACCGCTGCCTGGCTGACCCCCAGTTCCGCCGCCGCTGCGGTAAAACTACCGGTCCGGGCGGCGGCTTCAAAGGCTTTAAGGGCATTGAGGGGGGGTAATCGACGACTCATGAACCTAGAGGAGCGTATACTACGCTGGGGTGCCAGATTTTTTTCCGCTTCCATGAACCCTTTTTCTACGTCCCAGCCTCTTCTTCTTAGGTGGCCCCCTTGCCGCCCGTCTTTAAGGAGCAATAGATGTTCTGGATCAAAAACATTCCCAGTTGGGAGCGTGGTTTACGCCTGGCGGCGGGTGCCGGATTAATCGCGGCGGGCGTTTTCACAGACCCGCTGGCCTGGAAAACCGCGCTGATTTTCGGCGGGGCAATCGCTATTCTGACGGCCCTCATCGGGTTTTGCCCGGCTTGCGCCCTGGCGGGTCGGCGGCTGGATCGCCGCCTGAAAGGATAGCGTGCCCTTGCCCACCCCCCTCATAGCTGCTGCGCAAGCGGGGGATGCCGAAGCCCTCGCTGACCTGCTGGCACGCAGCCAACCCGATATTCGCCGCTATGCGCAACGTTACTGCGCCCGCAGCGGCGATATCGATGACGCCATGCAAGACGCGCTGATTACTGTCAGCCGCCGCCTTGGTCAGTTGCGGCAGGTTTCATCCTTTGGGGGATGGCTTGTGCAGATTGTTCGGCGTGCCTGCCGGCGCAGCCTTTCGCCGCTTTTTGGGTTGGAGACGATAGATGATAAGGCAGAACGCCTACTTCATCATCAAGCGCCAGAGGGTTTGCGACGTGATCTTGCCCGCTGTCTTTCGGGCCTGCCCCCACTTGATCGGCGCATTCTGCTCCTGCGTGATCTTGAACAATATCGGCTAGCAGAGATCGCTGCCGTTGTCGGCCTCTCGCCCGCCGCCGTAAAAAGCCGCCTTCACCGCGCCCGCGCCAGGGTTCGCGCCCGTCTGCTAGGGCTGGACGCCCCGGCGGTGCCTCCCTAAACTCCCGCGTCATGGGAGCTTTTTTTCGCCACGAACTGCGGCTGGCGCTGCGGCAAGCGTCAGACTTAATGCCGGTGCTGATCTTTTTCGTTCTGGCGGCCACGCTGTTTCCGCTGGGGGTGGGGCCAGAGCCGCAGTTGCTGGGGCGCATTGCCAGCGGCATTATCTGGGTAACGGCGCTGCTGGCCGCAATGCTCTCACTCGACCGGCTGTTCGAGGGCGATTATGCCGACGGCAGTCTGGAACAATTCGTGCTATCGCCCCAACCCTTGGCGCTGCTGGCCGCGGCGAAGATCGCCGTGCATTGGCTAACCACCGGCCTGCCGCTGCTGCTGCTCTCGCCGCTCTTGGGGGTGATGCTGAACCTGGAGGCGGCGGCCTATGGCGCGCTGCTGGCGGCGATGGCGCTTGGCACCCCGTGTCTCAGCCTGATCGGGGCGATTGGCGCAGCGGTAACCCTGGGCGCGCGGCGCGGCGGCGCGTTGGTGCCGCTGTTGGTGCTGCCGTTGGTATTGCCGGTGCTGATTTTCGGGGTCAGCGCGGTCGAAGGGGCAGCCACCGGGCTAGGGGCCGGCCCCGCGCTGCTGATCTTGGGGGCCTTGCTCGCGATCACCCTGCCGCTCGCGCCGATGGTCGTCGCCCTAGCCCTCCGGCTGGCGGTCAGCGATTAGCCTGGCCTGCCGGATCGCCGCGATTTTTGCCATGAACAGCGACCAATCGTCGGCACGCGCGATCGGGTCCCAGAGGGTTTCCACATCCTCGATCGGCAGATCGGCGGGCGTTGTGCCCGGTGGTGGCCGCGCTGCCGGATCGGCCCGCGCCTCCAGCCCGGCGCGCACCGGCAGAAAATCCGGTCGGGCGTAGAGCACGGCCTGGGGGCTATCCGCCGCCCGCGCCGCCTGGCCGCCGTGCCAATCGAAAACTGTCTGCTCGAACCCCGCCCCACTATCGAACAGAAACTGGTAGAGCGTGCTCAGAAACGCGAGATCATCCGTCAGGTCCCCCGGCACCAAGCCCAAGCGGCGAAACCAGGCGGCGCGCAGGGCTGGGCGGAAGAGATCCTGATAGCGCTCCAACTGCGCTACAAGGGAAGCCTCTGGCACAAAATCCAACAGGCATTCGGCCAGGCGCTCCAGGTTCCACAGCAGCGTCGTCGGCTGGCGGCCATAGGCATAGAGGCCGGTTTGATCGAAATAGGCGGCGGTAAAGCGCGGATCATACTGCTTTAGAAACCGCCAGGGGCCGTAATCGAAACTCTCGCCCGTGATATTGATATTATCCGTATTCAACACACCATGTACGAAGCCCGCCGCCATCCACGCCGCCCCAAGCTGCACGACCGCGGTCATGATTTCAGCGAATAAAGTTAGGGCGGGGTTTAGCCCTGGCGGCACCTGCGGCCAATAGGTCGCCAATGCATAATCGACCAACCGCCCGATTGCGCCGCGCTGCCCCAGATAGGCGAGGCGCTGAAACGTGCCGATCCGGATATGGGAATGGCTAAGACGCACCAGGACCGCCGCGCGCGTCGGGCTAGGCTCGTCGCCCCGATGCAGGGCTTCGCCGGTTTCGATCAGGCTAAAACTCTGCGAGGTGCTGACCCCGCGCGCCGTCAAAAGTTCGGTCGCCAGAATCTCGCGCACACCGCCCTTCAGGGTTAGCCGCCCATCGCCCCCGCGCGAATAAGGCGTGCGACCGCTGCCCTTGGTGCCGAGGTCCAGTAACCGCCCCGCCGGATCATAGAGCTGCGCAAACAGAAAACCCCGCCCATCCCCAAGATCGGGGTTATAGCTGCGGAACTGGTGTCCATGGTAGCGCAGCGCCAGCGGCTGGGCGAAACTGCCGGGCAATGGGTGGAAACGCCCGAAATGGTCGATCCACTCGGCATCGGTCAGCGCCCCCAACCCCAGCGGCTCGGCCGCGGCTTGATTGCGCCAGCGCAGGCGGTGCTGCGGAAATTCCGCCGCTGTGACCGGATCAAAAAACTCCGGCCCCAGGGAGGCATGGGCCTGGCTGGGACGATAGGCTGCCGTAACGGGCACGGGTTTACTGCGGAACCTGGCTAACCTGGGTCCGGCGGTCCCCCAAGGCGGCAGCATAGGCTTCTACCTGGGCGTGAACCTCCGGGTCTTCAGGAACGGTACGGTCGAGTTTGATCTGTTCACCCTTCCAGACCTTCGGGTGGCCGTCGCGATCGAATGTCACCGTCAGCTTACCAAGGTAATGACCGAAGGAGGCGGCCTGCGCCAGCAGCACCGGCTTACCCGCCGGACCCGTTATCACCTGGGGGGTAGCCTGCGGCGGACCGCCCGGCTGCGCCCCTTTTCCAGAAACGCCGATAATCACATCGATCCCAGCGATCCGTTGGGCAATGTCCCGATCCTTTTCCACCCCCGCCGACGACACGGCAATGATCGTTTTTGTCCCCATAAAGCCCAGCTGTTTCAGCCAAAATGGGGCCTTGGCTTCGATAGGCGTGAACAGAACGCCGGAAGGGGCTTTGGCTTTTTGCGGGATATTGAGATCGGCGATGCCGAGCAGCCCCAGACGCTGCACGCCCCGGTCGGTGGCCAGCATCGGATAGATTTGATCCTTCAGATAAGGGTCGCGGTCGGTGCTGATATTTGCGCCCAGGATCGGGAATTGCGCCGTGCGGATGAACTTGCCTAAAACTTCCGATCCTTCGGAAAATTCTGCGGCGCTGGCCGCCATGGCATCGAAGCGGGCGTGGTTCATCAGGCTGGCGAGAACATCCTGCTTATGCTGCGCCCAGAAGGCGGTTCCGCCGAATTGGCCGCCGGCATCCAGCAATAGGGCCGTGCTAGCGCGGGCGCGTTCGATATTCGCCTGGCCAACCAAGCGCGCCAAGCCGCCGAAACATTGATCGCTCGCCCGCTCTTCCAGCGTGCAGGGCGTACCATCGCTTTTCGACGGCTCCATGCGCGAAGCGACATCGCCGGTATACAGCAGCGTCAGACTAGTATCGGCCTTTGCCGCCTTGCCGAGAGCCAAGGGCATGACCAAGCCCATGACAATGCCTAGCACGATGGTCGCCGCCAAACCGTGCCGAGGGCTGGCGCGCCAATAGCGCCCTTCATCCCCATCGGGCGGGGAGATCAACTCTGCAAGGCGTTCGGCCAGGGCATCCATTCCGGTTGGCATCGGAACCATAATCGGTCTCACTTCAAGGTTTTAGCTAAAATCGCTAAGACTTCGGATTCACGTTGGTAATACGTAGCGCAAACCTGCTGACTTGCCAATGATCTTCTATCGCGCTTGGATATCGGCCTGGATGCAGAATAGGAGATGGTGTTGTGCCCCTCGTGCTGGCAACCCCCGGCGATCCTGCCCCTTGGCTAAAGGCCTTAGGCCGCCTCGCCCCGGCGCGCCCTGTGCATCTCTGGGGGCAGGCACCGGCTGATCGTCTCGCCACCGTTCCTTACGCGCTGGTCTGGAAACCCCCTGCGGATTTTTTTGCCCCGCTGACCGGCCTGAAGGCGATCTTCAACCTGGGGGCGGGAGTCGATGCGCTGCTGACCCATCCGGGATTGCCAAAGAATGTGCCTATCGTGCGCATCGTCGATGGCGGTATGGCGGCGCAAATGGCGGAATATGCGCTCTACGGTGTTCTGCATGTCCATCGGCAGTTTGACCGGCTGGCCCAGCAGCAAGCCCAGGCAATCTGGGCCGACCCCGGCATCTGCGACCCGACGGAGACCCGCATTGGGGTGCTGGGCCTGGGGGCGCTGGGGCTGGGCGTGATTGAAAAATTACAGGGCTTCGGTTTCCCGCTCGCCGGCTGGAGCCGCACACCGCGCGCCGTGCCGGGGGTAACGACCTATGCCGGGGTGGCACAATTGCCTGCGTTTTTGGCGGGCTGCGATATTCTGATCGTCTTACTGCCTTTGACAGCGGAAACGACCGGGCTGCTGTCGGACGACCGGCTTGCCTGCCTACCGCCGGGGGCCTCGATCCTCAATCTAGCGCGCGGCGCTTTAATCGACGAGGCCGCGTTGCTGGCCCGGTTAGACAGCGGGGCAATCCGCTTTGCGCTGCTGGATGTGTTTCAACACGAACCGCTGCCTGCCGACCATCCCTTCTGGCGGCACCCGCGCGTGCGGGTCACGCCGCATAGTTCGGCGTCGACGCTCCCCGGCCCAGCAATCCAGCAGATTCTGGCGAATATCGCCGCTTTCGAGCGGGGGGAGACCATGGCCGGCGTGATCGATCCCGCGCGGGGCTATTGACACCAGGCGGCGGCTTGGCTGGACAAAACCAACCAAGCCCCGGCCCGATGCAAATCATCGATAAAACCGGGGGCATCGCCCTGGACGATAAAGACCGACGGCCAACCGCCAGGGGCAATCAACCGGGCTTCGGTCCCCGCCAGGGCGCGCAGCACCGCATCGGTCGAGGTACCGGGGGCAAAGATGGCCGCGACCGGCTCCCGCGCGCCGGGGGATGCCGTCAGGCCGGCCCCTGCCCCCAACACCGGTAACACCAGCGCAACCGGCAGCCCTAGCCAAGCTACCCAGCGGCGCGCCGTGCAGTTAGGCGGCATCGGCGCGCACATCGTTCAGGAAGGCATCCACATCGCCGCGCAGCGTCTCAGTCTGCTCTGATAGGGTTTTCGCGACCCCCAGCAACGTATCGGCGACCTGCCGCGCAGCGCGGGTATCACCAGAGATCGCACCAATCGCCCCGGTCGCGGTAGCAACTTCCTGGGCGACCAGATCGACGCGGTCCGCCAGATCCCCCGTCACCGCATCCTGTTGATGCACGGCGGCCGCCACCGACCCGGCCAGCCCGTTGATGTCGGAAATCACGCCACCAATCCGGAAAATCGCCTGCACTGCCTGATCGGTCTCGCTCTGGATGGCAGCAACTTGGCGCTGAATATCCTCGGTGGCGCGGGCGGTCTGAGTGGCGAGCTGCTTGACTTCGGAAGCAACGACGGCAAAGCCCTTACCGGCTTCCCCGGCGCGCGCCGCCTCGATGGTGGCATTCAGGGCCAGAAGATTGGTCTGCGCGGCAATATCTTGGATCAGGCGAATAACCTCGCCAATCTTATCGGCGGCCGCGGCCAGATGCTGCACCCGCTCCCCCGTCACTTCAGCTGATTGCACGGCCTGCTGGGCGGCGGCGGCGGTTTCATCGATCTTTGCCCCGATTTCATGAATCGACTGGTGCAGCTGCTGGGTCGCTGCGGCGGCGGCAATCGCCCCGTCATTGGCCGCCGCCGAGCTTTGTGTGACATCCTGCGACGCATCGGCCACATGGGCAACGGAGGTGGCAAGCGTGGTCGCCGACTTTTGCATCACGACTGCCTGTTCAGCCAAGCCGCGCGCGATTTGGCCAACGCGCGCCTCGAACCGCTCGGCCAGCTTCAGGCGGGCGGCGCGTTCTTTCGCCTCCTGCGCCTCTTCGCGCTGCCGCTGGCGTTCGGCCTGGGCGTTCTCCGCTTGGGTCTTCTCGGCCAATTGCGCCAGGGTTTGCGACGAGAGCACCAGCGTCTTTCCCAGCATCCAGCACAGCCAGATCAGCGCGCCGGTTTCCAGCACGACGATGACCGCGTGCAGAACGACGCGGGCAAAATCCGACCCGCCATAGAAAACCGCCGTAGGAAACAGAAAATTCAGAATAAGATGGTGCAGCGCCGTGACCGTCGCCCCCATCAAAACAACCCGCCCATCGCAAAAGATCGCCAGCATGGCAATCGCGGCGAAATAATACATATGCATATCCGCCTGCCAGGGATGCCCAGCCAGCGCATAGACCATTAACGAAACTTGCCCGATGAGGGCGGCCGCCACCGTCATGCGGGTCGAAAACGCCGATCCATTGGCCACCCAGCTTGCCAGGGGTGCCCCGGCCAGCCCCAAGCTGATGAGCATCGGCACCAGCAGATCACCGCCCCGCAGCCAGAGCATCAGCCCCACAACGGGAATATGGGCCGCGATGAAGACAACCAAAAACAGGGTTGCCGTGTGCCGCAGGCGGAGAAGTTCATCCATAAAAAGGGCCTCGGTCTTGCTTGAGGAAGAGATATCGCTTTACGATCCTCATACGATAGTAGATGCGATACGGATCACTGGCCCCGGCGCGGGACGGTAAAAATCGATGGTCCGGGAACAAGGGGCGCGGCCCCGGCAAGGGGGCATGTGCGGCGCGGTCCGGATAATTGCGGCAATATGCTTAAAATTCCGCTAAAGTTTACGCACCGGATCGCGGGTACCCCCTTGCACCACGCCCAGGTCTCACCCTCTTCTCTTTCCCCCACCGCCCGCCGTTATGGGAGCAGCTTCGCGCCGATGGTCAGTGCCCCGCCCGGAAGCAGCCGCTATCATGCCGAGGTTCTGCGCCTCTTCGTGAAGCAAACGCCGATCAATAGCGGCGTAACGGCGGCGGCTGCCCTAGTGGTGTCGGCGCAGCTTAGTTTTGTGCAAAGCTTATCGGCGCTGCAATGGGGCTGCCTGATCGTTTGGACCAGCCTGCATCTTGGCGGCAGCCTCTGGCATTATCAGCGGTGGCGACGGTCAGGACGGTCGGGGCGCACCTTAAGCAAAACACGGTTTCAGCGCATCGCCCGGCGGTCTGCTTGGGCGTGCGGCATTTCGGGTGCCCTTTGGGGATTTGCCAGCCTATTGACCCTGGGGGCACCGCCGCTCGATCAATATGTGGTTGCCTTGTCGGTCGCGGCGATCATGTCCGGCGCGGTAACGACCCTAGGGGCACTGCGCTATGCCGCCTATGCTTTTCATACCGGCGGCATGTTTCCCTGGATTGGATTTTTCGCTTGGCACGGCGGCAGTTATTGGACGCTGGCAATCTTGGCCTTTGTCTATTGGATCGCCCTAACCTTAAGCGTTCAGCGGGTGAATGCCACCTATCGGCAGGCGATTGTGGCGCGCGGCTCGCAAGTGCGCCTGTCGCGGCAGTTAGCCCGGCTGCGCGAAGAATGGCTCGCGGTTGCCTCAGTCACCGATGCGGTGGCGCTGTTCGATGCCGACGGGCGGCTGGTGCTCTGGAACCGGGCGATGGAAGCATTGCTAACCGCCGCGCCGGTGCCGGGTATGGCGTTCGAGGCGTTTTTAACCCTGGCCCCGTGGCAACAGGCCCCGATTGACGAAACTCCGAATGGTCAGTGGAGCAGCGATTACGCCATCGGTCACGGGCGCTATCTGCAAACCGTGCTGGCCCGGCAAGGCGCATGGCGGGTGCTGTGCCATCGGGACATCAGCCCGTTGAAGGCCCGCGAATTGAGCCTGGAAGCCGAACGGGCGCGGGCGGTGCGCGCCGACCGGGCAAAAAGCGCCTTCCTAGCAACCATGAGCCACGAGTTGCGCACACCGCTGAACGCGATCATGGGATTTTCGGAAGTGATCCGCGACGGCTATGTCAACGAGCCGCGCCGGATTGCCAGCTACGCTGGGGATATTCACCAAAGCGCCGCGCATCTGCTGGCGATTATCAATGATATTCTGGACATCGCCCGGATCGAGAATGCCGAAATCATCCTGCACCGCAGCCCAGTGGTCGTGCCGGACCTGATGCAAGAAACGGCACAGATTAGCCGCGGCCTTGCCCACCGCCAGGGGGTGACCGTCCACCAGCACGGCGGCACGGACTGGCCGAAAGTGATCGGCGATCGGATCCGCCTTGCCCAGGCCTTATGCAATTTTCTGTCGAACGCCATCAAAGCCTCGCAGCCAGGGCAAATCGTAGAAATGGCGACCCGGATTACCGAAGAGGGCCGCTATTTACTGACCATCCGCGATACCGGCTCCGGCATCCCGGCGGATCGGCTGGCCGATCTGTTTCGCCCCTTTGCTACCTTCGACGACCGCGACGCCTATCGCGCCGTCGGTGACCGTGGCACCGGCCTTGGCCTTGCCATCACCAAAGAACTGCTTGATGCGCATGGTATCGGCATCGAGATCGCAACCCAGGTCGGCACCGGCACGGTCGTGACGTTAGATTTCACCGCCTGCGTCGAATTGCCGCCCACCATCGAGGCCGAGGTCGATCAATCGAAGGCCATCGGGTAGGCAAAGGCTGCCAGACGCTGCGCCAAAGCCTCCGGCACCGGGGCTGTCACTTCCAGCGGCGGCTTATTGGCGCGCGGAGCAAAGCGCACCTGGCGGGCGTGCAAACATAAACCGCCCGGTGCGGCGCGACCGTAAAGCCGGTCGCCGACAATCGGACAGCCCAGCACAGCGGCGGCATGGACGCGCAACTGATGACTGCGCCCCGTGCGGGGGCGGAACGCCACCCAAGACTGCCGGGCATGGGTGGCCAGAATATGCCAATCGGTCACGGCCTCCAGCGCCGCATCGCCATCGCCCGGCTTGGCAAGCCGCACGGTCACCCCGCCGGGGCGCTTGGTATCGATCAAGGGGGCATCGATCCGGCCTTCTGTTGCCTCTGGAATCCCCTCTAGCACGGCCCAATAAAGTTTCTCGACCTGCCGGGTGGCAAAGAGGTCGGTCATACGGATCATTGCCTGCCGGTGCCGGGCCAAGATCAGGCAGCCGGACGTGTCACGATCTAGCCGATGGGCCAGCATCGGTGGCTGCTTCAGCCCGAATTGCCATGCAAAAAGCAATTGACCGAGATGCAAATTCTTGCCGCCTGCGACCGAATGCACCGGCAGGCCGGCGGGTTTATTAACAACCAGCACCAGCCCATCGCGGTGCAACACCCAATCGTCCAACAAATCTGGGATCGATTCGGGGAATTTGCGGAAAATCTCCGCAATTTTTGAAAGGTCGGGCTGCTGGATTGGAAGGTCGGTCATCCCTAATTCTTTACTCATCTCTTAATTAACTACTAGGGCGATTAAGATTCTCTTTCGCCTATAGCGCGTATGACGCCATTGGCGACGATCTTATCACACGGGTCAACCTCGAATTTTTGCTACATTGCCGAGCATCAAAAACACAGGGTTTCCAGATAATTTGCGTCCATATTAAGGGAAATTTTAGACCTTAACGCCTACCTTCACAGCAAGATAAGCGGGCGTAGACGACGGCGAAAGGGCGGCAGCTCATGGCGATGATGGTAATCCAATCAGTGGCAGCTTTGGGCTTGATGCTTCTGATTTTGTGGCTTTCCCGTCCGCTCGGCATCCGTCTGGGCGTCCTTGATACCCCCAATGCGACTCGAAAGTTTCACGCCCGCCCCACGCCAAAAATGGGCGGCACCGCCTTAGCGGCGGCGGGTTTAGCCTGCGTATTACTGCAAAGCCTTCATGCGGAATTGCCGCTATCGGCCAAGGTTGGCGTGGTCCTTGTTGCTTGCCACTACATTATCGGACTGGTGGATGACCGGGCGGATATCGACGCGCGGCTGCGGCTTATTCTCTCTATGGTTGTGGTTGCCGCAGGCTTTTGGCTGGATGCGGGCTTGGTGCCGACCGCCCTGCTGTTTTCCTGGGATGTTAGCGTCGGGATGGTTCCGGCCTTTGCCTTCATTGCGACCGGCCTTGTGCTCGTATCCTTCGTGTTTGCCGTCAATCTGATCGATGGGCGCAATGGCATCCTGGGGGGATATGCGATGGCCTGGCTGACGCTGCTGCAAGTCACCGCCGATGCCCTGCCGCTGCACTATTACGGGCTAGCCATGCTGTGCTGCGCCGCCTTCCTGATCGCCAATCTGCGCGGGATGGTTTTTGCCGGCGACAGCGGGGCCTATCTGATCGCCAGCGCGGTCGGCATCCTGGGGCTGCACGCCCACAATAGCGGGGCTGTGGCGCTCGATCAGCTACTGCTGTGGTTCATCGTCCCGGTCTTCGATGCGGCCCGTGTGCTAGCCGTCCGCCTGCGTCGGGGACAAAGCCCTTTCCGGGGAGGGCGCGACCATCTGCACCATCTGCTGTGGAACGATATTACCCCGCGTTGGGCCGCCGCCCTCTATGCCTCGGCCACGCTCGTTCCCTCGGCCCTCAGCATCCTCGCCCCCAGCCTGACCGCCGTTTGGTTGGTTGGCGCGGTCGCCTGGTTGCTGGTTCTGTCGAACACGCCGGTTTTTATCGCTAAACTGCGAACCGTGTAACGCCAAGGCGGCCCACCACCCCCGGTTCCGCTATACCCGGTCCGGGCGGTTCGGCCCCTTCCAGCGCACCCGTTCGAGATCGTCGGGAGGGGAAATCACCGGCAGACGCTCGATCCGCGTCTCTGGGCTTAGGGCGATATGGCGCAGCTTCTGGCTAACCCACAGGCCCGCTTCTGGCAGATCGCTTGCCACACTAGACAGTGCCCCGATTGAAACGCCACTCGCGATGGTAATGCCGGGGCTGATGACCGATGCCGCCCCAATATACACATTCTCGCCGATCGCCACCCGCCCATCGACGCGCGACCGCGCCGGGGCTTGGCTAAGATGCACATAACCGTGCGTCCAAATCTGCGAGCCTTTCCCCGCCAAAATCGACCATGCGCCAAAGCGGATGCTGCGGGTGAGATCGATATGATGCCCGGCGGTGATTTTCGCCCCCTCGCCCAGCCAGAGGACCGCCCCCAAGGACAGGCTGGGAGCACGGGTGCGCAGCACGACATTGCGGTTCCCGATCGCAGCTCCCGGATCGCAAGCCAAACACAGTGGCCCGAAGATCGCATTGCCGTAACCAATATAGGCGCGCTCGCGCAGCAGCAGCCGCCGGGCCTTAATCAGATTACCAGGGCCGATGCGGGTGCGCGCCCCCAAGGCCAGCCGATCAACCAAGATCAGCGACGGGCCAATCCGGGCCGAAGCATCGACCCGATGTCCCAGCCAACGCAGCAGGGGCGGCTTCAGACGGGCGGGCAGGGCGAGGCAGATCGCAGCGGTCAACAGGCGACGCATGTCTTACTTCCCTTTCGTGAAACCCCAATCCGGAGGCCGCCTCACAGGCTTAAAGCCAGCAGGGGCGGCAGTCCCGCCGCCGCCAGCGCCACCCCCGCCCAGGGTAATGGCAGACCAGAGCGACGCAAGAGCAGCCACTGCGTTGCAACCCCGGCCGCCAGCACCCCGCCGGCCAGTAGGGCAATCCGCTCCGGCGTTGCCGCGCCCTCCCACAAGAGCGCCTCGATCGCCCCCCAGGCGGCCAAGCCAACGACGGCTAGCCGCGGGGCCGCCGAACGCCCCAAGCCCTGACGACCGAGCAGGCTTTCAAACAAGGCCAAAGCAATCCAGAGCACCGTCTGCCCCGCCACCAGCGCCAGCGTCAGGCGCGGCAGCGGCGGGTAGTCCGGCGCGATGAAGGGAGCGGCCCAGGGCCAGGCGAGGGTCAAGGCGCACCCCAATCCCCCCAACAGCAGCAGCAGTCCGGCGAACAGCCGGTCGCAGCGCGCGGCGGGCCAAGTATAAAGATTACGGAAATGCCAGGTCATCAGCAATTGATGCATCACCAGCAGCAACAGACAGAAGCGCGCCGCCAGGGCGAGCGCCCCCACCTCGGCCAAGGGTAGAAAGCGCCCGGCCAGCAATCGGGGGGCCGCCGCGAAGGCAGCCAGAATCAGGGCCGTTGCCAAAAGCGCCCCCCCCTCCCGCACGGCCCGACGCCAGTGCGGCCAGAGGTCCGGCACGCGATAGCGCAGCAGCAGCCCCCCGCCCGTCAGCAATACCGCCGCCCCCATCGCCCAGACCCCGGTCAAGAGCAGCGCGGCACCAGGGGGCGGCACCGGCAGCAGCAGTAGCCCCACCGTCACCACCCCGATCAGCACCAGCACGCCATTATCCACCCAGGTGGAGAGCAGCCGATAGCCTTCCACCCGCGCCCAAAAACTCAGCGCATATTGCGCCCCATAGAGTGCCGCGAGCGCTAAGGCTAGCGCGGCAATCCAAACGATCCCCGCTTCGGCAATCAGAAAACTCGCCGCCAACAGCGGCCCAGCCCCCAATAGGAAAGTCAGCGCCAGAAGATCGATCACGCGGGTGTGCCCCAGAACCAGCTTCAGCCGGGGCACCGCCTGCGGTACGCCCAACCCAACGGCACTGCCCAGCAGCGCGGCGATCGACAGCGCCAATTCAACCCCACCGTAGACATCGGCGGCCAGCAAGCGGGGCAGCAACAGCGGCCCTAAAAACGCCAACCCCCGCGCCACCCCATAGGAGCCAAGGAAGAGGCCGACGGTTAGCAAACGGTGCACAGCGCCCCCAACCCTCTCAATCGAGCGATAGACGGCGACCGGCGGTGTAGCGGTCGAAAAGGCCAGGATCGATGCGGTTCAGCACTAAGGCAACGGCGCGACCATGGCCCTGGGCCAAACGGCGCACCGCGCGGGTTAGTAAATGCGTCTTGGTCCGCCGCCAATGGGCGATTAGCAGCGTCGCGTCGGCCTGCTGGGCTATCAGCAGACTATCGGCCACCGTCGTTACCGGCGGACAATCGAGAATAATAAGATCGTAATGCCGCCGCACTTCCTTCAGCAAGCCAGCGAACAGCCGCCCGCCCAAGAGTTCTTGGGCCTTTTGCGGCGCGGGTTCGGTAGGGATAAAATGCAGACCGCTGGCTTGATCGGTTCGGATCGGCGAGTGCCCGGATTGGCCGTGGATCAGAAGATCGTCTAACCCATGGGTGCCCGGCACTTTCAAGGCGCGGGCGATGGCCGGGGCGCGAAAATCGCAGTCGATCAACAGCACCCGCGTCCCATCCAAGGCCGCCGAGCGAGCAAGGCTGAGGGCGATCAGGCTCTTGCCCTCCCCCGGCCCGGCCGAGGTTACCAACACGACCTTCGGCGGTGCCCCGATGGCGGAAACGGTGAGCGCGGCGCGCATTGACCGGATTGCCTCGGCAAACGCCCCCGTGCGTTGGTTCAGCACCAAATCGGCGCGATTGCCCAAGCGCGCCAGCGCCCCGGCGCGCGGTACGAGACCA
>CAZNVY010000021.1:20741-41573 GCA_964576605.1 uncultured Elstera sp.
CCCCACCTCGCGCTCCAATTGTTCGGTGGAGCGGGCCGTGCGGTCGAAAGTGTCAATCAGCACGGCAACGATGAAGGCCAAAGCCGCCGCAATCACGCTGGCGATCATCAGAATCAACCCACTGCGGGGCTGATCGGGCGCTTTCGGCATCTGTGCCGGGTTAACGACGCGGGCGAAGGGGTTAACGAAATTTTCCTGCGTTGCGCCTTCTTGAATGCGCGTTAGAAAGGCATCGAGCACCGCGCGATTGGCGTCCACATCCCGTTCTAGTTCGCGCAGGCGCACTTCGGCGGGATTGGCCTGCGCCGCTTGCCGCCGCAGGGTATCGAGATTCCCGCGCAACGAAGCTTCACGGGCGCGGGCAATATCCGCTTCAGCCCCGATGGCCTGCGCGATCTTACCAATTTCGGCATCGATCTTACGGCGCAGATCATCGCGTTCGGCCCGGACGGCGATCATCGTCGGGTGTTTTTCGCCGTATCGGTCGTTCAACTCTGCCTCGCGCCGGATCACCTGGGCTTCCTGTTCGCGCAGGCGGGCGATCAGCGGCGAGTTCATCACCTCGGCCAGGCTGGCGATATTGCCGCTGCTGCGCCCCTGCTGAATTTGCCGGAACCGCGCCTCCTTCTCCGCCCGTTCCGCCGAGGCCAGAATCAACTGATTCGACAAATCGCTGATCTGTTGCTGCGAGACGGTCGTGCCCTTCAGCTCCGCTAGATTATTCTTTTCGCGAAACTGCTGTACCGCGATCTCCGACTGACGAACCTGGGCGCGCAGTTCCTCCGCCCGCTCGTTCAGCCAACCGTTGATCCGTTTGACCGTTTGAACCCGCTCCTCCTCCTGACCGGATAGATAGAGCGCTACCAACCGATTGGCCGCCGCCGCCGCCAAGGCTGGATCTCCCGACCGGAACTGCACGCGAATGACGTAAGATCGCCCGTCGGTCATCACGGTCAAGTTGCGGCTAAAGCGCCCAACCAATTCATCTAGGCTGAGGGGGGCGGCAGGCGCTGGGGCGAACCAGGCTTGCACGAAGGCCGGTAGCTTGAAAGATTTCGCCAACCGCCCCAAGGTGCCGAGCCGGTTATTCCCATATTCAGGATGCTCGGCCATATTCAGCGACTGAATAACCTTGCTGGCCAGCGGCCAGGATTGCAGCACCTGCACTTCGGTGCGCACGATGGGAAAATCCAGCGTCACGCCGGTGACGAAATTCGGAATTTCCTGCACATTCACCCGGCGCGTATCTAAGGCAATCGTGGCTTCAGCGGTATAACCGCGCGGTTGGGCGATAACCCACAGGAAGGTAAGGCAGACGATCACGCCGAAGATCATCGCCATGATCGGCAAGCGGCGACGGATCATCCCGAAAAGACGCCCCAGGTTCAGCAGCTCGTTTTCCTCCTGCGCTGGGGGCAGCGGCAGGGGCAGCGGGGCGGGCGGCGGGGCGGTGGGTTGCAGATGCGTCATGCCCGGCCCCGTCAGAAGAAACGTTCCGGAACGCGAATGATATCGCCGGGCAAAACCGGGGTATCATCGGTTCCGTCAAGCTCGACCTTCTGGCCATTGACCACACGGGTAATCAGCAACCGTCCCTGGCGGGCGCGCGGCGTATAGCCTCCGGCCAGAACCACGGCATTCACCATGCGCATTCCATTCACATAGGCATAGCCGCCCGGCTGCCGAACCTCGCCGTAAATATAAAAAGGCCGATAGGTCATGACGACGACGGTGACGCGCGGGTTTTTCAGGTAGCCCCCAGCCAGCGCTTGGGTGATCGCCGCTTCCAGGTCCGCGACGCGCAGGCCGCCTGCGGGCAGCGTCCCGATCAGCGGCAGTGACAGGATGCCGGTTCCATCCAGATCAAACTCGCCCGACAGGTCCGGCTCGTTAAACACCTGAACCCGAACCTTATCGCCCGGGCCGAGGCGATATTCACCAATCCCCGCCTCGGTCGCCGGGGTTTGCGCGCGCGCCTGCGGCCAGCCTCCCAGGGATAGGGAAGCCCCCAAAAGCAGTAAGCAGCGCCGCCGGGTGGTCATTCGCGTCTCTTACGCAGACAAAACGTCAAAAGCTGGAGACAAAACGCAGCATCCCAATGTTTCGGTCAAAATTTGTGTCGGCAGCGGTTCCGTCGCGGCGGCTGAAGTTATATTCAGCCTGCGCCCTGAAGTTTCGGTTAATAAACCAGGTGGCGCGCGCCCCGACCGATAGAACATCGGTTTCATCTTGGCTGCGGGCGTAATCCAGCGTACGGGTCCCGACGCTGGCCCCCAACAGCAGATCGGACTGCAGTTGATGTTCCAGCCCCAGCCAATAGCCGGTTCCCACATAAGCAATCGACGGGCCGGTCGCCGCTTCGCCGATATTGCGAACCGCCTGTGCCCGCACCGAGGTTGCCCGGGTAACGTTCCACAGAAGTTGCGCCCGCGCCGTCATGGCCGACACGTTGCCGAAGCGGGCATCTTGGATCTCCCGCTCGGCATACCCCAGGGCCACTTCGCCGCTCCACAGCGCCCCCAGTGCGAAATTGACGCCGCCGCCCACCTCTGGACCCTTGGAATTGCGGTTGCCGACCCCGTTTCCGGCGGGCCGGTCGTACCGCCGGTCGAGCCAGCCGCCCTCGCCGAAGACAACCAGATCCGGGCTGATCTCGTAGCTCAGACGGCCAAGACCACCGATACTGCTGACGCTTCGGTCGTCGCCATCGATCCGGCGACCGTCGAGCGCGGTGACCGACTGATAATCCGAAACACGCCCGGTGCCGTCCACCTGAAGAATAAACCGGCCAAGCCCCTGCTTCACCCCGAAACTCCCGACCGTCACATCGTAGGGAACCGGCGCATCGGTTCGGCTTAGGCTATCCGGGTCGCCGCGCAGATCATGCTGCCGCTCCCGCCGAACCCCTGCCGTCACGACCGTTTCGCTGGAAATATCGAGGCCCCCGCCCAAGGAAAAGCGGTAGTTTTCCACATTCTCGCCGGTGGCCGAGGCATAGCGCTTGGCTTCGACATGGCCCGCCGCGTCCAAAGAATGCCGCGACCAGTTCGACCGTAACGTGGCCTCTGGGGCGACCGTGCCGATGGAACTGCTTTTGCTATTGGTTGGGCGCGCGTAAATATTATCCGAATATCCAAGGTCGGTTATCAGGCGCGGGGTTAGGGTAAAACTGCCAAGACTGGTGCCCTGGGGGGCGAAATCGGGGTAATCGCGCGTCATGACGCCCGGTTGATCTTCGCCCCTCCGGTCGCGCGGATCGAGCGGCGGTTGGTTTTCCGGCAGAATTGGCCGTTGATACGTCTGCGCCGCAACGGCCCCCGCCGCAAGCAGCGCGGCACCGGCCAACAACGACGGAAAAGCGCGACGCACCAGAGGGTGAAGGGGCAGGATCATGGCAGGGCATCCACTGTCAGACAGTCTGACATACGTTTAACTGATTTTATAAAACTTTTCTATAACCAATTGACCAATAGCGATTCTTTGTGGTTCCAGTAACAACAGAAACCGCGACGGCACCCAAGGACGGAAGGCGGAGTATGACCCCAGAGCTTCAGGCCGCCCCTATTCGGCTTTCCGGTCGGCATCTGCGCCGTCTGGAACCCGTGCGCGTGGCCATCACCGGGGCTTTGGTCTATTTGCTGCTGGCCGCCGTCGCCCCCCTGCGGTCAACCGTGGCCGATCCCTCGACCCTAGGGGTGGTTTATGCGCTGCTTGGGTATGGCGGGCTGGCGGTTGGGGCGATGCTGTATCACACCCTATTCCCGCAGAAGCCTGGCCCCGCCGTGCTGCTCTCGGCCCCCTTACCCCGGCCCTTATTCTTTGTTGCCCTGGGCCTATCGGCTTTGGGGGTGGCGATGCGCGTGATCGACCGTTTCGTGTTGCGCGGGGTACCGATTGGCGAAGATTTTGCGTCTGTCCGCGCGCAGTTGGAAGCGACCAGTGCATCGCCACTCTCGGCAGCCAGTGCGGTGATCTATCCGATTTGCTTTGGTATGATCTTTTTTTATTTTTGTTTGCGGAAGCAGGACCGCAGCCCGGCCCTGGGAGTCTTGGCGGCGGCGATCTTTTTATACCCGTCCCTCGAATCGATTATCTCCGGCACCCGGTCTCAGATGATTATCAGCCTGGGGTTCATTCTGCTCACCCGCAGCATTCTGGTCGATAATCTCAAATGGCTTCGCAACCGCATCGTCATGGCGACGGGGGGGATTTTGCTGCTGAATCTATTTTTTGTGATGTTCGAGATTCGCGTCGAATCCATGGGGCAGGATTTTTACACGTCCAGCCAAACCTCTGGTTATGCGTTTACGGTCCCGCCGAATGATTTCGCCACCTATTATTTAATCGAGAATCGGGGAATCGCGAGTTCGATCATTAGTCTTATCGTACATCTAACTCAGTATTATTGCCATTCTGGTTACGAATATCTGTACATTTTTGACAAAATGCCTGAAAATCCTTTGTGGGGGGCCTATAATTTCTTCCACATTTATAAGTTTTTTGGCATGATCGTTGGCGATACATCGGTTAACGATACGATCAATACGCTGGATATTCGGGTTGGGGTGTTTGCCACCTTTTTTGTCCCGCTGTTCATCGATTTTCACTGGGGCGGGCCGGTGTTTATGATGGTGTTTGGCTTCGTGCTGTCGCTCCTGTGGCGCGCGACCTTTCGGCATCCAACCGCCTGGTTTCCGCTAACCGCCTATATGAGCCTCGTGCTGTTCCTGATGCCGGTGACGAGCTTTATTGTGACGGCCCAGGGGCTTTACGTGATCACCTCGCTGCTCACCATGGGCGTGCTCATCCATCGGATGGATGGGCGCGGGCGGCGTCTGACCGCAGCCCTGCATACAGCGCCATAAACCGCTCGGCAGCGGCGCGTTCGCTATAAACCGTCGTGGCGCGGGCTTGCCCAGCAGCCCCGAAGCGCTGACGAAGGTCTGTATCCTCCCACAGGCGGCGCAGTGCCTCGGTCAGCGCGGCCTGATCGCCCGGTGGCACAGTAAGCCCGGTCACCCCATCGAGGCTGACTTCCGGCACGCCAGTCGGTAAAGCGGTATTGACGACCGGCAAACCGGCGGCCATGGCCTCCACCTGCACCAGCGCAAATGTCTCGGACCGATGGGTGGACGGCAGCACGAAACAATCAGCGGCGGCGTAATGGGCCGCCAGGTCTGCCGCCGAAACCCCGCCCAATAGAATAACCCGCGCCCCTAGGCCAAGCGTATCGATCAGCGCTTGCAAAGCTGCCTGCAGCGGCCCTTCGCCGATAATCACCAGGCGCAGATCGGGTAGATCGGCGGCGGCCCGGATCAGAACATCAAAGCCTTTGTAATAGACCAACCGCCCAACCGCTAACGCAAATCGCCCCCCACGGGCGGCGCGGGTCGCACGGATCGCCGCCGCATCCGCCGCCGCCGCCAAAAACGTATCAACGCGCCGACCGAAGGGAATCACGCAGGTCTTGCTGCGATAGGGCGGCAAAAAGGCGGAATCGCGCCGAATAAACTCCGCCGAACAATGGATCGCCGCCGCCCGGCGGCAGAGTGCGTGCGCCAAGGGGGCAACCAGATGCTTCAGCAGGCGCTGCCGCACAATATCGCTATGCCAGGTCACGACTACCGGAACCGTCGGCGGCCACAGCGCGATCAGCAGATCGGCCACCGGGTTTGGCGCATGAACGTGGACAATATCGGCCCACGACCGCCACTGCCGATACAGATGCGCATAGGCGGGGGACAGTGCCATCGTGCCGACCGCCAGCCGATAGGGTGCGCGCAACACCGTCACGCCGGGCATCGGGTGCCGGGGGGTAGGGTCACCATCCTCGGCATGGACCAGAACCGTAACCTCATGCTCCAGCGCGGCAACCCCTTCGGCCATGCTGGCAACCACGGTTTCCATACCGCCAAAGGCCGGGGGGTAGAATTTTGCAAGGTGAAGAATGCGCATCCCCGAAACTCTACCCCGTGCCGCCAGCCAGACAAAAAGAAACCCGCCGGGCCGGTAAGGCGCAGCGGGTTTTGGGGGATCGACCAACCTTAGGCGATCTTAACGATATCGCTCACCGGGGTGAAAGCCCGCACGCCCTTGGTCGCGGTTGCCAGGGCGAAGCTGCCCTGATAGGCCTGGGCGGCCATCTGCGCCTGGGTTTTGCTGGTTGGGTTCTTTTGCACCGAGGTCAGCAAATCATCGCGGTCGCGGCTGACGGCCAGAGGGCGCGTGCTAGCCTTATTGTTATAGGCTTCCAGCATCCCAGCGATCCCATCGACGCTGGCCCCAGCCGAGGCCGACTTGCCGACGGCCTGAATGCGACGGTTTGCCACATCCAGGGTAACGGTTGGGCCATTCAGCCGGTCACTGGCCGCTTTCAGGGTTAGCTTACCATCGGCCAGCACATAGCTCGGACCTTTCGCATTACTAACCTGCGCCGACGCCGTCCCGGCCGCGATCAGGCCCTGGATCGTCGTGCCCGTTACCGAGAAGCTGGGGGCCGACAGTTTCCCCTTGCTGGTCGAAGTTTTCACCCCAACGCTATAGGCCTGCACATCGATGGTGCCATTGGCACGCACGCCGACATTGCTGGCCGTCACGCTGCTGTTCGAGTTATTCAGCACCTGGGCTGCGGGTTGAGCCGCATCCGCTTTCACCGTGAAGCTGGCCGTCCGTTCGACCGATCCGCCGCCAATCCCGCCGTCGGCCTTCAACCAAGTTGCCTGGCCGCTCACCGAGGTGCTGGCGCTGGTGACGGTCGTGCCAACCCCTTTGAAGGTCGAGCTGCGCTGCGTGGTCGAGGCCGTATCGACCGTGCCATCGTTCCGGCTGAGAACATTGGACGAGATCGAAGTTTCGCTGATCGTCACAGCGCCAGCCGTTGGGTTGCTACCACCGCTGGCATCGGCCACCGTGGTGGTGGTGCTGATGCGGCGCGCCGCGACCAGGGTCTGACCGTTCACGTCGCTTGCCGTTACCCCATCATCGACGCGGGTCACCTTCAGCGCGCCCGTTGCGGCATTCAGCACCGAGGTTTCGGTGGTTTCGCTTTGGGTGGTGCTGATGATCGCACCCGACGCATCGGTTACTACCGAGGTCAGCAGTTCGCGCAGCGATTTCTGGGCATTGCCATCCTTCGTCGTGCTGTAGACGATCGTGCGGCTACGCTGCTCATAGGTCGTATTGCTGTTGGCCGAGCTAGTCACCACGGCCTTAATAGTGAAAGTCTGGGTCAGCGTGCCTTTAGCGGCATCGGCAACCGTGGTCGCGTCGGTGGTTTCACGCCGCTCGGTGCTGGCGATGGCCACGCCGGTCTTCTGATACCCGCTGCTTTCCCGGATCACCGTTTCGCTGAAGCTGCGCTGCACGCCGAGACCATTGTTATTCTTGGCCGCCGTCTGTTCGACGGTACGGGCCAGAATGGTGATTTCGCTGGTGCGCTGCGTGCCGTTTTCTAGCGTGCGGGTCTGGGTGGTCGTCGTCGGCGCGGCGAGCGTGGTGCTGGCGGCCCCGGACCCGATCGCGCTCAGGACCTTCGTGCTGGTATTGTCTTTCAGCGCCTGGACATTGCCCTTGAAGCGCGCATCGGCACCATAGATCGCCAACATCGAGTCGGCGCGGTCGGCGAGGGAAATCGTATCGGTAATCGCCAGGGCCTGGGCCTGAGCATTGGTTGCCGCCGGCGTATTGGCGGGCGCGGTCGAGGTCGGAGCTGTGCCGAGGCCCTTGCGGACGGCGGCTTCAGCGGCACCGATGTATTTGTCGATCGAACCCAGGCTCGGCGTGATTTCAACCATCGTTAACTCCGTCCGGCAACCTTGCCGGTTAAGGGGGGCGAGCGGCTTTCTGCCAGCCCGCTCTCTTTCATTAATGCACCTTAACGGCCACCCCCTAACAGTTAGTTAAAATTCTTCATGATTTCGAGCAAAGACTCGGTCAAATGTGGCGGGGGCCTCTGCGATTCACGCATGACTTACACCGCTCGCGCGGTACCGGCACGGGGGATCAGGCGTCGTAGGGCGGGTGGGCGGCGCGCAGGAAGGTCTGCAAGCCAAGGGCAACCACCTCGAAAGCCTGAGGTTCGGCGCGCCCCTGCTGTACGTCGCGCGCCAGTCGGTCGGGCAGTCCCTCGAAGGAAACCGCGTGCAGCCGGGCCAAGAAATTACGGCATTCCAGCGTGTGCCGGGCGGCGGCGGCGGCATCGGGCGGGGTTAACAATTCCCTGATCGGCCAGAGCAACGGATCGGGGAAATCTGCCGCCGATAGGCGCATCAGCGGATCGAAAAACAGCGGCATCAGGGCCATTGCCGGCCGCCCCATCAAAGCCGCCTCATACCCAACCGTGCCGGTAATAGTTACCGTCAGATCGGCCCGGTGCAGCAGATCAAACGTGCTGGCGGCGGGATCGATCAGCCGCACGTTCGGCAGCGCGGCAATCTGCCGCAGCCAAGCAGGGGAACGGTCACCTAGCCAATCGGGATGTTCTTTCACCCAAAGCTCGTGGGTGGCTGGCAGCAAACGGCTGAGGCGGCGTAGTAGCTGCGCCTGATCGGCGTGCGGTGCCCCGAAAACGTCAATCGAGGCTTCGGGCGCATGATGCAGGCAAAACAGCACGAAGCGTCCGGTGGCGGGGGGCGGCTCGAACGGTGAGGCCAGGCGCAGGCGCGCCGCATTCCAGGCCAGGCGCAGCCGGTCGGCGACCGCCGCGCGCATCGGGCGCACAGTGATATCCGCCGCGCCGCCGGCTGGGCGTAAACGGCGGTGCAGCTCGTCCCACCAATAACGGCGGAAGGTCAAAGCCGATGGATGGCTGGCGGCATAAAAGGGTTTGGAAGGGCGTGCCCGCCACTCGGCCAGAAAAGTTTCCGCCCAATCGGCATCCGCCGCCCCCGGCGCGCGCCAATGGACCAACCGATGGGTGATCGGCTCGAAAATCCCCCAGCGCTGCGACGGGATCCGCACCGTGCTGTAGAAATAGCAGCCCCGCCCCTGCTGGCGGGCGATAAGCGCGGTCAGCATCTCCCAGGCCCACGTCTGCTCCCCGAAACAGGCGACCACATTCTGCTCGCGCAAAAACCTATCGATCGCCGCACCATAGGTGGCCAGCAGTGGCCAGGCGCGATCCTTCGGCCAGTTTTTCAGCAGCCGGTCCATCTGGATCAAGGCGGCAATTGGGGGACGGTCCGATTGTTCCCACTGCGCCAAGCGCTGCTTTGCCTCGGCCAAGGAACAGCGTTTCGCGGCATCGGTGAGCGGATAGAGCGGCAGGCGGCGGTCGGCGGGCACCCCTTCGGCGGCCAACCAGGCGTCCCAACGCTGGCCGGGCACTAGCCAGACACAGCGATACCCTGCGGCTTCCAGCCGATCCGCAAGCGGCTTTTGCGCGGCGGTAAGCGTCTGGTTTGACAGAAAAGCAATCGTTTGCGGTAGCGCACGCGCCGTCATGATGCTCCGCCCTTTCTTTGCGGTGCCGTCCTCCGGGGCGGGACCTTACACCCTGGGGCAGGGTCTGGCGATGCTATCCTGTCCTTAAAGCGGCGGATCGGTAATCACCCGGTTCCGGCCCTGATTTTTCGCCGCATAAAGCGCCCGATCGGCCCGGTCGATGATCGTATCGGCTTCTTCGCCCACTTTGGCGGCCGTCACCCCCGCCGAGAGGGTGATCCGGCCCAAGGGCTGGGCCGTGCTACGGTTTACCACTTCGCGGGTTGCTACATCGCGGCGGATCGCCTCGCAAATGTCGAAAACCTTGGCCAACGGCAGATCGCGGATCAGCAAGGCAAACTCCTCGCCGCCGAAGCGATAGGCGCGACCCAGCTTTTCCACCCGGCGGGCCAGCCCCTGGGCAACCAATCGCAGCACCTGATCGCCCATCACATGCCCATGTTGATCGTTGAAATTCTTGAAGAAATCAATATCAGCCAGCACCAGGCAAAAGCGCCCATCGGCGCTACGCAGCAGGGCGGACAAATCTTGCTCGAACCGACGGCGGTTCGGCAGATGGGTCAGCGCGTCGGTTTCCGCGGCCATCCGCGCTTCGGACAGACTGGCCTGCGCCCGGCCTAGTTCGGTCTGGGTGCTGGCCAGTTCTTCCCGCAAAGCCCGCATCCGTCCCGATAGACCTTCTAGCTGCCCGCGCAGGGCAGTATTTTCGCCGATGACCTTATCGGTTTCTTCGGTCAGCAGGCGGATCGCGCTTTTAAGGCTGGTGGGGGTATCGATATGGGTTGGCTGGATGCCGGCCAAGGTTTCCGCATAGCCGGAATGGGCACGGTCGGCTTGGGTTAAAGCGGCCGTTGCCGCATCCATAATATCCCCCGCCTCGCCGGAGACCCGATAGACCAGCGATAGGTTCGACGGGCGCGGATCAGTGGCGGGCACGTCGACCGGGGTCGCTGGGGCCGCCGGAGGGGCGGCAGACGCGGTGCCGGGTTTGATGCCATTGGGAAAAAACCGCGCCTGCACGGCTTCCAGCGCGCCGGGCTGCGCCAACATGCCCGCCTGCGCCAGTTCGGCCATTGCTTCCGGCAGGCCCGCGACCGTGCCGCCGGTGGCGTGGTACCACAGCGCGTAATTTTCGGGCGTCGGCGGCGCGCCGGTCAGGATCAGGCGATCCCACGCCATACGGCCGATATCCCAGAGGCGCTTGCTAACTTTTTGCACGGGGGCGTCCTAAAATCCTCACCTTTTAGATGAAGATAAGGGGACAAAGTTAATTTTTCCACTTGAATGGCAGGGGCCGCGAAAATATCTCGCGCCCGGCAATCTGCTGAAACGGTTGCCCTGTCGCACGGCTAGGGTACACTCGCGCCCATGGCAGCCCATAAGATCATCAATCTCGCCTTGCAGGGCGGCGGGTCCCACGGTGCCTTCACCTGGGGCGTCTGCGACCGGCTTTTAGAAGACCACCGCTTGGAAATCGAGGGGGTCGTCGGCACCTCGGCCGGGGCGATGAACGCCGCCGTGCTGGCCGATGGGTTTGCCGAGGATGGACCGGAGGGGGCGCGCCGCGCCCTGAGCGACTTCTGGTCTAAGGTCGGCGAGATGGGGCGGTACAGCCCGCTGCAGCGGTCGCCTTGGGAAGCGTTGCGCGGCGGTTGGCGGGTTGATGATTCGCCGGGCTTTTTTTGGTTCGATCTTTGGACCCGGCTGTTTTCGCCGTACCAATGGAACCCGATGAACTATAATCCGCTGCGGGATTTGATCCTAAAGACGGTGGATTTCGACCGGCTGCGCACAGTAGGCGGTATCAAACTTTATATCTGCGCCACCAATGTGCGCAGCGGCAAGGTTCGGGTATTCGAGAAGCACGAACTAACGCCGGAAACGCTGATGGCCTCGGCCTGCCTACCCTTCCTTTTCCAAACCGTCGAGGTGGAGGGGGAAGCCTATTGGGACGGTGGCTATATGGGGAATCCGGCGATTTTCCCGCTGATTTACAATAGCGTTAGTTCCGATGTGCTGCTGGTGCAAATCAACCCCCTGTGCCGGAAGGAAGTGCCGACGTCTAGCCGCGATATTCTCGACCGGGTGGGGGAGATTAGCTTTAACTCTTCCCTAATGCGGGAAATGCGGGCGATCCATTTCGTCGCGCGGCTGATCGATGCGGGGCACCTGTCGCCGGAGCAATATAAGCAACTGAAAATGCATATGATCGCCGCTGAAGATGAATTGGCCGCCCTGGGCGCGTCCAGCAAACTATCGTCTGAACCCGCGTTTCTGCGGCATTTGTTCGAGATTGGTCGCGCCACCGCCGACCGGTGGCTCGCGGCGCATTTCGATGATCTTAACCACCGCTCCACCCTCGATCTGGCAAAGACCTTTTTCTGATGTGCGCCGCCCCCCTGTTGGTCTTCGATGCCGATGACACGCTGTGGCACAATGAGAGCTTCTTCGCCCTTACCGAAGACGCCTTTGGCCAGCTGCTGGCCCCCTATGCCGATCCAGAGGCGCTGAAGGAGCGGCTGACCCAGACCGAGCGCCGCAATCTTGGCATTTTCGGCTATGGGGTAAAGGGCTATACGCTGTCGATGCTAGAGACCGCGATTGAGGTGACCGAGGGTGCCGTGCCCGCCAGCGTGCTGCAAGCCTTGCTCGACCTTGGTAAAGAGATGATGGCCCATCCAGTCACCCTGCTCGATGGGGTGGCCGATGTTCTAGACGATCTGGCCCGCCAGTATCCGCTGATGCTGGTCACCAAGGGGGATCTGTTTCATCAGGAGGATAAGGTCGCCCGCTCCGGCCTCGCCGATCTCTTTACGGCGGTGGAAATCGTCAGCGAAAAGGATGTGGCAACCTACGCCAAACTCATCGCCCGGCATGGGGCTAACCCCGATCAGCTGGCCATGTTCGGTAACTCCTTGAAATCGGACGTGCTGCCGATCCTGGAGGTCGGCGGCTGGGGCGTGCATATCCCCTATCACCTAACCTGGGCGCATGAAGCAGCCCCGGAACCATTGGGCCATCCGCGCTATGTGCGCCTTGCGGATATTCGCGATGTGCCCGACTGGGTGGGGGCGCAGTTCCCGCTATAGGGCATCGTGAAAGATAATCCCCAGGGTCAGCCGTTCGCCGCGCGTGACCGTGGCGACACCGTGTTTCATCTGCACCCGATAGGGGCCGCGCGTACCTTGGACAGGGCGGTCGCGCACGGCAAAGGCCAGCGCTTCCCCTTGGGCAAGGCTGAACACGTCCGCGCGTGACTGGCGGCGCGGGCGTTGTTCGACCAGCACAAAGGCACCGCCGTCATAATCCGCCGGGTCTGATAGGGCGATGACCACCTGGATTGGAAAGCTGATTGCCCCGTAGAGATCCTGGTGCAGACAATTATAGTCCCCCGCCCGGTAGCGCAGCAGCAGCGGCGTCGGGCGGGTTTGCCCCGCCGCGTGGCAGCGTGCCGTGAACTCGACAAGGGTCGGCGGATAGGTTGCCTCCCCCACGCGCGCCGCCCAGTCATTCGCTACCGGGACCAGGGCGGCATAGAGCGTCTCGCGCAGACGGGCCACGATCTCCGGCAGCGGATCGGCGAAATATTGATACTCCCCCTGCCCAAAGCCGTGGCGGGCCATGACCACCCGGCTACGGAACAGCCCAGCTTCGGCGTAAAGCGCGCGCAAATGGTCGCAGGTTTGGGGATCGAGCCAGCGCCCCAGGCGGGCCACTCCCTCGCTCGCCAAACGGGCTAGCGCGAGGGCAAGCAGTTCAGTCATGCCCGATCTCCTCTTGGTTTCGGCGACGGCGCATCCCATCATGCGCGGCGGCCCGGCGCTGCCTATTTCTTGCGCTATCGTTCGATCAGGGAAGGAACGCGGCGATGACCCGTCTCAGCGTCAATCTGAATAAGGTCTGTCTGGTGCGCAATTCGCGCGGCGGCAATCACCCCGACCCGCTGGCCATCGCCCGAATTTGCCTAGATGCTGGGGCGCAGGGGCTAACGCTGCACCCGCGCGCCGATGCGCGCCATGCCCGGCTGGACGATGTGATCGCTTTCGCCGCGCTGCCAGAGGTTGCTAGCGGGGCCATCGAACTCAATGTCGAGGGCGATCTGCGGCCAGAATTAATGCGATGCGCGCTGGAAGCCGGGGCGCATCAGTTTACCGTCGTGCCCGTGACGCCGGGGGAAATCACCTCGTCGCGCGGCTGGCGGGCCTATGACGATCACGAGGCACTCGCCACCGCCGTGCGTTATTTCAACGGTCAATTGCGGGTTTCGGTGTTTTGTGATGCCACGAAAACCTCGGTCGCCTATGCCGCCCGCGCCGGGGCCGATGCTGTCGAATTTTACACCGGGGCTTTCGCCCAAGCCTATGGCACCCCGGACGGCGAAGCGCTGCTGGAAGACCTGGGCATTGCCGCCGATTACGCGCGCGAACTGGGGCTGCGCGTTCATGCCGGGCATGATCTCGATACCATCAACCTGCCCGCCTGCCTCGCCCGCTTGCGCCCCGATGAAGTGTCGATCGGCCATGCCATTATGGCGGAAGCACTGATCGATGGGTTTGCGGCGGTGGTAAAGCGCTATCTGGCGCTGATGTCCGCCGCATGACCGGACATGCTTCTGCCATCATCGCGGGGCAGGGTAATATTCTGATCCCTTGCGTTGTCATACGCCGATCCGGCATAAAGAACCTATGTCTAAGCTCCTGAAATCCCTTCTGGCCCGCCTCGCTACCGGGGCGCTGATCCTCCCCTTCCTGCTGCCGCTGCCCGTGCAGGCGCAAACGAAGGACGAGATTGAGGAAGCGCAGAAGATTCTAATGCTGATGGGCCATTTTACCCGGCGTCCGACCGGAGAAATGACCGCGCCGACCGTCGAGGGGCTGCAGAAGTTCCAAGCGCAAGCAAAGCTGCCGGTGACCGGTAAGCTCGATGCCGCGACACTGAACGCCCTGCGCCAAACCCGCGACACAAAGTTCAGCAATTCCCTAAGCCTGGAAGCGGCGCAAAAGCGCCAGCAGCAGGCCGCCGCCGCGGCCGCCGCCCCGCCGCCGAAAGTGGCTGCCGTGCCGCAAGCCTCGGTTTCTGGGCAAAGCCTGGGCGGCTCGCAGAGTGTGATTACCGGCTATGGTCAGCGCGGCAGTATCGAAGCGCCATCGGTCGCGGGGGGAACCAGCAGCCGGGCCGCCCCCGCCCTACCCGCCACGCCGCAACCTCAAAGCGCCGCACCGATTCTACCGCCGGGCATCAGTAATCGTCCCCCGGTGTCGCAACGCGCGCCGACCGCCAGCAATCCTGCCGCCGTGCCCCAAGAACAGGTTCAGGTCACCCGCACCATCGACGCTCCGCCGCCCCCGCCTCCGAAAACCGAGGCGGAGGCTGGACTGATGAGCTTCTGGCCGTGGCTGACCGTGCCCGGCATTTTCGGGATCTTTGGCTGGATTATCTGGCAGGCGGGATTTGCCCGGCCCCGCGGCCCCAATCCTTTCTTGCCCTCCGCACCGGCCGCCCGGCGCGAACCGGGGATGTAGGGGGACAATTTCCCGCTTTACCAGCCCGGCGCTCTCGGACCACCATAGGCGGGCTTTTTGTTGGGCACGGCGGGTCGTGCCCCCGTTCTGGACCGATGCCCTATGCCGCTTGATGCCGCCGCCAAACCGCCTGCCGGATCGTTCAAATCCTCCGCCTGCCCGCATGATTGCCCCGCGACCTGCGCCCTTGAGGTGGAAGTGCTGCCGGATAATCGCGTCGGGCGCTTTCGCGGCGCGTCGGACAATCCCTATACTGCCGGGGTCCTCTGCGCCAAAGTCGGGCGCTATGCTGACCGGGTGCATCACCCCGACCGGCTGACCCAGCCCCTGCGCCGCAGCGGGCCGAAGGGGAGCGGCCAGTTCACGCCGATCTCCTGGGACGATGCGCTGGACGTGATCGCGGCACGCTTCAAAAGCATCGCCGAAACCCACGGGGCCGAGGCGATCTGGCCCTATTATTATGCGGGCACGATGGGCCAGGTGCAGCGCGACGGCATTAACCGCCTGCGCCATGCCTTGGGCTATTCCGATCAAAAGCGGACGATCTGCACCGCCCTCGCCCGCTCCGGCTGGCTAGCGGGCACCGGCTTCGAGCGTGGCACCAATCCGCTGGAGATGCTGGACAGCGAGGTGATCGTGATTTGGGGCGGCAATCCCGTCGCCACTCACGTGCATATCGCCGGGTTGATGAGTAAGGCGCGCAAGCAGAAAGGGGCCAAGATCATTGTGATCGACCCCTACCGCTCGCCCACCGCCGAACTGGCCGACGTGCATCTGGCACCACTGCCGGGGACCGATGGGGCGCTGGCCTGCGCGATGATGCATGTCGCCTTCCGCGATGGGCGGGCCGACCGCGCCTATCTGGCCGCCCATACCAAGGATTGGCAGGCGCTGGAAGCCCATCTGGCCGATAAAACCCCCGCCTGGGCCGCCGCGATCACCGGGTTGACCGTCGCGCAGATCGAAGATTTCGCCGCGCTGTATACCGGCACGCAAAAAAGCTATCTGCTGCTGGGGTATGGGTTCAGCCGGGTGCGCAATGGCACGCTGAACGTCCATTCCGTCGCCAGCCTGCCCGCCGTGACCGGGGCGTGGCAGGTGCCGGGCGGCGGGGCTTTCTGGTCTTACGGCGGGTCGCTCTATAAGCTCGACAAGCGCCTGATCGACGGCTCCCCTTTCCGCCGCAAAGACGTGCGGGTAATGGATATGAGCCGCATCGGTGCCGCCCTGACCGGGCATTTAACCGGCGACCGCTCGGAACTGCAAGACGGGCCGCCGGTTATGGCGCTGCTGATCCAGAATACCAATCCCATGGTGGTTGCCCCAAACAGCGCGCTGGTAGCGCAAGGCTTTGCCCGCGAGGATCTGTTTACCGTCGTCCACGAACAGTTCATGACCGATACCGCCAAAATGGCCGATATCGTGCTGCCCGCGACGATGTTCGTCGAGCATGACGATCTCTACACAGCCGGTGGGCACGGGTATTTGCAGGTGGGGATGCGCCTAATCGACCCGCCGGGCGACTGCCGTTCCAACCATGATCTGATCGAGGCCCTCGCAACCCGCCTCGGCGTTGCCGATACGCCGGGGTTTGGGCTTTCCGCCCGCGACCTGATCGACCGCACCTTAACCCTCTCTGGCTATCCAGGGGTTGATACCTTCATGGCGGATCGATGGGTGGATTGCACCCCGACCTCGGACGAGGGGCGGTTCCAAAATGGCTTCGGCACCCCCGATGGTAAATTCCATTTCGCCCCCAATTGGGCCAGCGTCGGTATCGATGATCCCAGCCTACCGCGCCTGCCAGACCATTGGGACGTGATCGCCGCGCGCGATGCCACCCATCCCTTCAAGCTGATCGCCCCGCCCGCCCGGCAATTTCTGAACACTAGCTTTTCCGATGTTGGGGCTTCGCGGGTGCGCGAAGGCGCGCCGAAACTCTTCATCCACCCCGCTACGGCCGCTGCCGAAGGGATTACTGAGGGCGATGCGGTGACCGTCGGCAATGACCAAGGCGCGATCACCCTAACCGCCGTCCTGCGCGGGGGAATGAACCCGGCGCTGCTCGTCGCCGAAGGGTTGTGGCGAAATAGTGATTTTCCCGAAGGCCTGGGGATCAATACACTGGTCTCGGATGACAGTCCTGCCCCGGCGGGCGGGGCGGTTTTTCATGATACCGCCGTCTGGCTGAAATCTCAGGTGCAACTCTAAAAGCGCAATTTTTAACGACATTGGAGTGATTCTGCGCTATGAGAGTGTCATGGTAGGAAACCGAGACAATATCCAAAAAGCGCAGGAACTCGAACGGCTGATCGAGCAAACGAAGAAGCGCGTCGATCAATTGGTGGCCGATGGTATGAAATACGCCCAGACGGGGCAAATTTCATCGATGGAACGTACGGTCACCAATATTCAAATTTTTATCAAAAACCCCAAACTTCCCCGCGATCTCATTCACGACGCCCAGCGGGCCATCGTGACTATGGAGAAGGAAGGGTACATCTTTTATATCGATGATCTCCTCGCCAAGGCCCGCGATGCGGCCCAGGATCAGCGCCTCAAGCAGAAGCAGGCGATCCTGGCCATGGTGAAAGAATATCTGCCGAAAGCCATGAAGGCCGGGGCGAGTGAGGAGTTTCGGCATTCGGTGGAACGCCGGGTCGAGCTGATTAACCTAACCGGCAATCCAACCGCCCCCGCCGAAACCGGATCGCGCGCCAAACCGCTGGATAAGCTGAAATCGCTGCTGCCAAACCGCGCTAAACTCTTCGGGGGCGATGAGCAAGCCTAACTTGACCCAAAGGTGCCGCCAGGGTGCGGCGCGGCTGCTGCTGGGGCTGCTCCTGCTGGTCGGGGCCGTACCGACCCTAGCCGCCGAACCTGCCCCCGTTATCGTTACCCTGAGTGGGACCGAGCCGCCAGACGTGGTGGATCGGCTGCTAGCCGCCGCCAGTAAGCAGGGTCGCCCGGTCGAAATCCGGCTGGCGTCTGCTGCCGCGCCCCTACCGTCCGCCGCCGCCCGCGCGCCCGACCAGGACCGTTCGGGTTGGGCCTTGCTATCGGAAAATTTTATCGTCGGCGTCCAGTATGGTTGGGATGCCCTGCCCTATATCATGCAGTTGCCCGGTGATCTGGCCGAAGCGGGGCGCTCGATCCGCAACGGGACCTCGCCATTCAACGCGCTGATGACCGCCTTGGTCATTGTTCTCTCCTCGGCGCTCGCGGGCTATAGCGTGATGCGGCTGGTACGGGCTGTCTGGCCGCGCGCCCGGCTCGATTGGCACCCGGCGGGGGGGCTGGCCGCCCGCACCGGTGCCGGATTGGCCACACTGGCATCGCACGCGCTTGGCCTTGCGGTCTTTCTGCTGCTATCGCACTCTGCCGCCGCCCGGCAGCTTCCTGAACCCGATCTAGCCCATTGGCTGGCGGAGGGGGCTAGCGCCGTGGCTATTGGGTTTATCGCCTATGTAGCGACGGGAGAGTTTCTACTGGCCCCCGGACGGCCCCATCGGCGCTTGATGCCGCTGCCCAATGCCGAGTTTCATTACCGCTGTCTGCGGTTTTATGGCCTATGCGGTCCGATGATTCTTCTAACGGTCGATCTTTTCGGGCGCATCGGCAGTTCACCCCTGGCAATCGCCGGGTGGTTCAGCCTGACCGGCGGTGCGATTACCCTTTATAAATTCTGGTGGTTCTGGGTCGGGCGGCGCGACATTGCCCACCTCTGCCGCGGCGAGGGCACCGCCAGTACGGGACGGCGGGTTATGGCGGCGCTGATGCCGCCATTCCTGATTGGCTCTGCCGCGCTGATCTGGGCCGTGGGGCGGGTTGCCGCCGTCGCGCCGGATGGGGCGCGCTGGGCGAATGCCGCCGGGGCGACGCAGATTCTCCTCGTGCTGATCCCGATTACCGCCGCCGGAGTCGCGGCCCTGGTGCGCGAGAGCATTGCCCTTCGCCGCTGCGCCGAAACCGGGCGGCTAGATGGCAATCCCGTTCTCAAAGCCTGGGGCATGGTGGCGGCCACCACCTTGGGAACGGCGATCTGGATTTTCGGCCTTTGGTTCTTAGGGCGGCTTTGGCAGTTCTTTTTATTGGAGATTTTCTCCCCTGCCCAAGTCGCGGCGCTCGAAGGGCCGATCGCGGTGATTGCGGTGCTGCTGGTCGGCTGGATCGTTTGGACCTTTCTGGAAGCTCTGTTCACCGCCTATCTGCCCCCCAGCAAAGCCAGCGGCCCGGATGCCGAGGACGACGGGGCCGAGCAACAGGTCCATAGCCGCTTCGGAACGATTCTCCCCTTGGTCCGCGCCGTCGTCTTAGCCGCCGTGGCGGGGGTGACGCTGCTGATCGCCCTATCCCGGCTGGGCATTGATATTGCGCCGCTGCTGGCCGGCTTCGGGATCATCGGCCTCGCGATCTCCTTTGGCTCGCAGGCGCTGGTACGCGATATCGTCTCTGGCATTTTTTTCATCGCCGACGATGCCTTCCGCGTGGGGGAATATATCGATACCGGCAAGCTGAAAGGTACCGTGGAACGGATTACCCTCAGGTCGGTGCAGTTGCGGCACCAAAGCGGGCTGGTGCATACGATCCCCTTTGGGCAAATCGCCTCGGTCACCAATTCCAGCCGGGAATGGGCGACAGTGAAGTTCAATATCCGCCTAGACCGCGATACCGATATTGAGAAAGCGCGCAAAACCATCAAGCGCGTTGGGTTGGCAATGCTGGAAGAGCCGGAATTGGCCCCGCATATGATTTTGCCGCTGAAAATGCAGGGCGTGGCGGAAATCGACGATACCGCCATTATCGTGCGCCTGAAATTTACCTCGAAACCTGATCGGGCGAGCTGGTTGCAGCGCGAAGGCTTGAAGCGAGTTTACGCTGCCCTGCGCGACGCCGGGGTGATCTTCGCCTCGAATGCCGTTACCGTGCGCGGCGGCGATACAAGTTCAGGGGCCGCCGGCAGCCTCGCAACCAGCAGCGCCGCCACCCCGGTTCCGCCCCCCGCCGCCTAACCTGCCCAAACGCCGCGACACTAGAGCAAATCCCGACCAGACGGAATCGTCTGTGACGACGTATTTGCGTAAAACCAAGAGACTAGAGCATTCCTCGTGAGCCAAGGCGAACGAGAAATGCTCTAAAAAAAACCCGCCAGATCACTCTGGCGGGGGTTTCTGGTACGACGCCGGTTAGACGTCGAACAGCAGGCGGCGCGGATCTTCGATCAGATCCTTCACCTTCACGAGGAAGGTCACCGCTTCGCGACCGTCGATGATGCGATGGTCGTAGGACAACGCCAGATACATCATTGGGCGGATTTCGATCCGGTCGCCCGACTTGTCGGAAATAACGACCGGACGCTTCTGGATCTTGTGCATCCCCAGAATCCCCGACTGCGGGGTATTCAGAATCGGGGTGGACAAGAGCGAGCCGTAGACGCCGCCATTGGAAATGGTGAAGGTGCCGCCCTGCAGTTCGTCCAGCGACAGTTTGCCGTCGCGGGCACGCTTGCCAAGCTCGGCGATCTTCTTTTCGATGTCGGCGAAGCCGAGCGCATCGGCATCGCGCAGCACCGGCACAACCAGCCCCTGTTCGGTGCCGACGGCGACGCCGATATCGTAATAGTTCTTATAGACGATGTCATCGCCGTCGATTTCGGCGTTCACCGCCGGCAGTTCCTTCAGCGCCGCCAAGCAAGCCTTCACGAAGATCGACATAAAGCCCAGCTTCACACCGTGCTTCTTTTCAAACGCCTCATTGTACTGCGTGCGGAAAGCCATCGCCGCCGTCATATCCACCTCGTTAAAGGTGGTCAGGATCGCCGCAGTATTCTGCGCCTGCTTCAACCGTTCGGCGATCCGCTTGCGCAGAC
>CAZNVY010000022.1:0-6811 GCA_964576605.1 uncultured Elstera sp.
AGAAATCCAGCCGGGCACCCATCTGAACGGCGATGTCGTGCTGATGCGCGACGGTAAGCTGATGCGCCCGAAGCGCCTGCCGTCCAACCTGTTCCAGTTCCGCCCGAATACCGGCGCCGACCGCTGCGTGCTGGACTGCGTTAACGCCCTGCAGCATGGCGCCGACCTGCTGTGGATCGAAACCGAAAAGCCGCATATCGAGCAGATCGCCAGCATGGTGGACCGTATCCGTGAGGTCATCCCGAACGCGAAGCTGGTCTACAACAACTCGCCGTCGTTCAACTGGACGCTGAACTTCCGCCAGCAGGTCTATGATGCCTGGCAGGGTGCCGGTAAGGACGTGTCGGCCTACGACCGCGCCAAACTGATGAGCGTCGATTACGACGCAACCCCGCTGGGGATCGAAGCCGATGAAAAGATCCGCACCTTCCAGCGCGATGCCGCCGCCCGCGCCGGGATCTTCCATCACCTGATTACCCTGCCGACCTACCATACGGCGGCGTTATCCACCGATAACCTGGCCAAAGAATATTTCGGCGACCAGGGAATGCTGGGCTATGTCGCCAATGTTCAACGCCAGGAAATCCGCCAAGGGATCGCGGCAGTGAAGCATCAGAATATGGCCGGGTCGGACATGGGCGACGATCACAAGGAATATTTCGCCCGCGAAGCGGCCCTAAAGGCGGGCGGTGCCCATAACACGATGAACCAGTTCGCGGCGGTGTAAAGCGATCCGGGGCGCGTTCGACGAGCGCGCCCTAAGGCTCACCCCCTCAAGGCGTTCACGGGTGGCCTCGGCCTTCTGTGAGCGCTTTTTGGGTTTTAGTCGCTGTCCCCGTCGCCCTCGATCCGGTCCATATCCTCGTCGGAAAAGCCGAAGTGATGGCCGATTTCGTGGATCAGCACATGGCGGACGATATCGTCCAGCGCCTCGCCGGTTTCGCACCAATAGTCGAGGATTGGGCGGCGATAGAGGAACACCCGGTCGGGTTCGGCGCGGGTTACGCCGATGCTTTGAAACGGCATCGCCACCCCTTGGTACAGGCCCAAAAGATCAAACGGGCTTTCAAGGTTCATCTCCTCGACGATGCTATCGTCGGGAAATTCTTCCACCATCAGCACCAGATCGTGGGTGTACTGCCGCAGCGCGGCTGGCATCTCCAGAAGGGCCGCCTGCGCTAGGCGGGCAAGATCATCAAGGCTAGGAGCAAGCAAGATCATAGGGATAGTCTTTTGAAAATCTTCTCTGGAACCAAGCGAATTATCAGCATTATCAAAGCCCAAAACCCAGGGACGTATAGCTCTTCCCGGCCCTTAAGGCTGGCGCGCAACAGGGTTTCTGCGGCGCGGTCAGGGGTTTCCGCATAAAAAATGCCCGGCAGTCCCCAGGTCATCGCGGTATCGAGAAACCCTGGTTTAGCGAAAGTCAGGGTCACGCCCTGGCGAAACAGCCGGGCGCGCAGGCCTGAGCAAAAGGCCGCCAGCCCGGCCTTGGCCGACCCATAAATATAATTGCTAAACCGGCCCCGATCCCCAGCGACCGATCCCAACACAATCACCCGCCCGGCCCGGCCCGCCTCCAACGCCGGTACCAGTGCCAAGAGCAGCCGGGCTGGGCCGGTAAAACTGGCCGTCAAACAGCGGGTCGCCAGCGCCGGGTCGGCCGCCATCGTCGCCTGATCCGGCATCAGCCCAACCGCGAGAAAAATATCAAGACCACCGGGGCTGGTCTGCTGCTGCACGCGCGCCGCCAGCGCGTCGATGCTCGCCATATCCTCGGCATCGAAACACTCGACCGTGGCCGCACCGGCCCCGCGCAAGCGCAGATCGGCAGCGGTCAGGGCTAAGTCCTCGGCATCACGCCCGGCCAGGATCAGCCGCGCCCCTTGCCCCGCGACCCGCCGGGCAAAGGCACGGGCGATGGGGGAGGAAGCCCCCAGGATCAGCCAAGTGCGGTCGGTCATCGAAGGCAGGGGCTTGCGCATCGGCTCCTCATCTGATCCCCAGGCGGCGGGCCTGATCGGAGGTAAAACGCCCGTCCGGGTCCAACTCGGCGGCTACGGCCCGAAACTCTGGCAGGCGCGGGTACATACGGGCAAACCCATCCGCCGATAGGGCGCTATCTTTCGCCAAATAGATCCGTCCGCCGTGATCGAGGGTGATCGCTTCCAGCCGCGCCAGCACCTCGGCCGTCCCGGCCCGGCGCGGCAGATCGAGCGCCAGGGTAAAGCCGGGTCGTGGGAAGGACAGCAGGCCCTGCCCCTCGGCCCCCAGCGTCTTCAAAACTGCGAGGAAGGAGGCCGGGCCGCTCTGGCTAACAATGGTCAGCAGCGCCCTTAGGCCGACCTCGGCCGCCTCGTCCGGGATCACGGCTTGAAACTGGCTAAAACCGGGCTTGCCATACAGGCGGTTCCAGGCGTGAAGTGCATCCAGCGGGTACAGAAACTCGGTAATCGGCGTATAGCTGGTCCGCCCATATCGGGGGATTCGATGGTAATAGCCCCAGTTGAACAGGCGGACTACCGGGCGCGATAGGCAAAAGCTGGGCAGATTGAGCGGCAACGTCTTGGCGCGCCGCACGCGGGGGCGCACCGCTTCCGGCGATAGATCTGCCGTTTCCAGAATTCCGCGCCCAATCCGGTCGCCCGTGGCCAACGCATCGATCCAGCCAACCGAAAAACGAGCGCTGCTGCGGGCCGCACGCAACCCATTAAGGAAGGCCGCGAGGTCCGGCATCCGCTCTTCCCGCAGGCGCACCGCCGGGCCGGGAATCGGCAGCAGACGTAGGCCCGCCGCCAGAATGATCCCGGTCAGCCCGCCGCCGCCGACCGTGGCCCAGAAGGCGCGCGGCGTCGCATCCGGCGTCAGGCGCTGGACCTGCCCATCGGCGCACAGCAGGTCGATCCAGGCGACATGCGCTCCAAAGCTGCCGTCGGCATCATGGTTCTTGCCGTGCACGTCATTGGCAATCGCCCCACCGACCGTGGCAAAGCCGGTTCCGGGCGTGACCGGCAGCATAAAGCCGCGCGGGATTAGCAGTCGCTGGATCGTTCCGAGATCGGCCCCGGCTTCGACCGCCAGCAGCGCCCCCCCCTCGGTCGAGAGCGCCAAGAGCCGGTCGAGCCGCTCGGTCAGCACCACGGACCCGGCACTGTTGATGGCTTGATCGCCATAGGATCGCCCGGCCCCGCGCGCCAACAGCAACCCCTCGGTCTTCAGGCAGGCCACCGCCTCGCGCACCCGTTCGGGGCGAAACGCCGGGCCGGTTGCGGTCGGAAAACGCCCCCATCCGGCCAATGGGATGATCTTGCTGCGCATCATGCGTCTCCCGAAGCATCGGCCCCGCGCCCGCGCAACTGCGCAAGCAGGAAGGGCAGCACGATAAAGCCCAAAGCCGTGGAGAACCAGAGGGTCGTCAGCCGAATAATCGCCGTCGCCGCCAGCGCCGCATCCCCCGCAAAACCAAGGGAGGTGAGCAATAGTAGCATCACCGCCTCCGCCCCGCCCAAGCCGCCCGGCAGCATGGAGATGGTTCCGGCAATCAGCGCGAAGGTAAAAACGAACCCCGCCTGCTGAAAACTCACCTCTGGGCCGCCGACCGCCTGCAATAAAAGCTGAAACGACCAAGCCTCCGCCGCCCAGCCGATCACCGCTAGCAGCAGGCCAACCCCAAACTGCCGAAAAGTGAACAGCTTCGCCGTTTCGCGCAGGGCGGCCCGAATCTTCGCAAACAAGCGCGGTGCCCGCCCACCGAACAGCCGGTATAGGCTATTGGTTGTCCACAAGAGGGTTTTGGGACGCAAGAATGGCAGCATCAGCACGATCAGCCCCGCCGCAATGCCCAGCGTCACATCAGCATAACCGCTGAAGGCCCCCAGACAGGCGATGCACAGCAGCATAATCGCCACCATATCCGACAGCCGATCGCCGAGAAACAAGGGGGTTGCCCGCGCATAGGGCACGCCCTTCGCCCGCTCCAGCACCCAAAGCCGCAGCGCTTCCCCCGCCTTGCCAGGCGTCGTGGTAAGCGCAAAGCCGCCGATGAAAACCGCCGCATTGAACCAGAAGCCGGTCGTCAAGCCCAAGCCTTTGGAAAACCAGTGCCAGCGTAAAGCCCGCAGGGCATAATTGAAGACCGAAAGGCCCAGCAGCGCTAAAATAATGCCAAGGGGCACCCGCTGCGCCGCGCTCCAGACCTTATCGAACCCGACATAGGCCCCGATGCCGACCAGACCGACGGTAAACGCCAGAATGGTGCCAACGACGATCCATTCCAGACGGCGCAGCTTGCCCCGATTAAGCGTTTTAGCCTTAACGCCCATAGATCAAGGCTCCGAAAGTGGCGATCCAGGCCAGAACATTGCCGATCAGGAACTTATCGGTCAGCACGATTGCCGTCGGCGACCCAGATCGATGCTCTACCAGGGCGATCTGCAAATAGCGCAAGACCCCCATAATGACAAAGGGCGTGGTGAGATAGAGGTTGGGGATCCCAACCTCCACCGTATAAATCAGGTAGGAAACTAGCAACCCAGCCAGCATCATAGCAATCGCCGTATCCAGAAACGGCAGATTATATCCCGCCAGCGCGCGGCGATGGCCTTGGCCCAGGTCCTTCACAATGTCATCGCGCCGTTTGGCCAGTGCAATGAAAAGCGAGATCAGGCCGGTGCAGACGATAATCCATTCCGACGCGCGCACGCCGATCAGGTCGGCCCCCGCAAAGACCCGCAAGACATAGCCGAGCGATACCAGCATCACATCGAGGATGGAGATTTTCTTCAACCCTAGCGAGTAACCAAGGTTGACCCCCAGGTAAATCAGCGCCAGCAGCAGAAAACCCGGCGATAGGATCGCTGCCAGCGTCAATCCGCCGACCGCCAGCCCCACCATCACCCCCAACGCCAAGGGCAAGGGGACCGTGCCCGCCGCTAAAGGCCGTTTACATTTGGTGGGATGCTGCCGATCCGCCGCGCGATCCATCGCATCATTCAGAACATAGACCGCCGACGCGAGGGCGCTAAAGCACAGCACCCCCAACAGCACGAGGCTAATCGTATCGGGCGTAACCGCCGACGGCGTGAAGAATAAGGGGGCCGGAATGAAGGCGTTCTTCACCCACTGGTGCGGGCGCAGCAGTTTCAGTGTCTCAAGCAAGATCATTCGGGCGTCGGGCCTTTCGGGCACAGCAAACAGCAGGCTTGGCTTGTCTAACGGGCGGGCGGGGATGCCGTCCAGTGAACTCTTTGTAGGCTTTCACGGCGGGTCTGGTTTCCGGGGGGCGTTCTGTTATACAACCGCCGACGCAAGGGACCGACGAAAGGAGATGCAGGCCTATGGATCTGTCGATCGTCATTCCGATGATGAACGAAGCCGAAGGGTTGGACCGGCTGTTTGAGGTCCTGATTCCGATCCTGCGCACGACCGGCCTGTCGTTCGAGATCGTCTGTGTCGACGATGGAAGCCAAGATGCCACCGTACCACGCCTGATGGCGCTGCAAACGGTGCACCCGGAAATCACGCTCATCGAACTCAGCCGTAACTTCGGGAAAGAGGCCGCCCTGACCGCCGGGATCTTCGAGGCGCGCGGGCGCGCGGTGATCCCCATGGATGCCGATCTGCAAGACCCGCCCGACCTGATCCCGCACATGATCGACCATTGGCAGCGCGGGGCGGAGGTTGTTTTAGCGGTACGCCGTCTGCGCGCCAGCGATTCTTGGTTTAAGCGGAAGACGGCGGGGGCATTCTACCGCGTTATTAACCTGCTGGGCCAAATCACTATTCCGGCCAACGCGGGCGACTTCCGGCTGATGGATCGCCGCGTGATCGAAGCAATCCGCACGATGCCAGAGCGCAGCCGCTTTAATAAAGGCATCTTTTCCTGGGTGGGCTTCCGCACCGTTGCCCTTGAGTACGAGCGACCCGAACGGCACGCCGGAACCACAAAATGGAAGTACCGTAAACTCCTGCGGTTTGCGATGGATGGTATCATCTCTTTCAGCTCCCTCCCCTTGCGGATTTGGAGCTTGATCGGCATGGCGGTTGCCTTGGGGGCGCTAATCTACGGCGGGTTCATCATTTTCAAAGTCTTGGTCTTGGGCGACCGCAGCGTGCCCGGCTATGCCTCGCTGATGACCGTGATGCTGTTTACCAACGGCATCGTTCTGATCGGTCTGGGGGTGATTGGCGAGTATTTGTCGCAAGTCTTCACCGAAGTGAAAGCCCGACCGATTTACTTAATCCGCTCGATCCATCGTCGGGACGACGCGGAGGTGCCTCGTGGCTAACGCCCTGCGCCAAATCGGCCATTTCGGGATCATCGGCGGCCTAGCAACCCTGATGCATTCGGCGGTTTTTGCCTTGGCGGCCGCGGTCGGGGTGTCGCCGGATATGGCCAATCTTCTCGCATTTCTTCTGGCCCTGCCGATTTCTTATTATGGAAACGCGCGGCTAACCTTCCGGGTGCGGCCCGATGGGCGCAAGCTTCGGCGCTTCCTGGCCACGGCCCTTACCGGCTTTGGCCTGAATGCCGCCAATGTTCATCTGGTTTCGACCGCCGGGCTACCCTGGCCCACCGCTTTACCCGGCATGATTCTTGTTGTCCCGCTGCTCTCCTTTGCTCTTAGTAAACTCTGGGTCTATCGCCCCACGTGATCGAATATTTGTTGGACAGAATGCAGAAGCCATTAAACCTAAAAATTGAAATATTAATTCCAATTGTTATTGGGTTTTTAGGATTTATTAGCACAGTAAATCTTAAAATATTAGATTTTAATAAATTGGAATTTAATAAAATAATTAACAACAGAAG
>CAZNVY010000022.1:6821-40947 GCA_964576605.1 uncultured Elstera sp.
ATTTTAATAATATAGACTGGATATCGACGGATGACCCGGTACAACATTATCTGGGATGGGCGTTTTTTCGGCAAACCCCCTGGCATCTGCCGCCGGGACTAAACCCTGGTTGGGGATTAGAACTCAGCAGTTCTATCGTTTACACGGATTCAATCCCAATCTTTGCGTTATTTTTTAAGATACTCTCCCCGCTCCTGCCCAGTATTTTTCAATATTTTGGCTTATGGATTTTCATTTGCTTCCTGGGTCAAGCATTTTTTGCGTGGAAAATCCTGCGGTTGGCACAGCAGCCCCTGTGGGTTTCCGCCTTTGGCACCCTGCTCGCAACCCTAGCCCCACCGATGCTGGACCGGCTGGCGCTGCATTCAAGCCTATGCGCCCATTTTCTGATCTTGGCGGCCTTCTACCTCTATCTGACCCCGCACCGCCCCGCTCGCTGGCTGGGGCTGCTGGCGGTAACCGCCCTGGTTCACGCCTATCTGCTGGTCATGGTTCTCGCGATTTGGGCAGCGGCGGGGATCGATGCTGCGATCGGGCGGCGGGTAGACGGGCGGCGACTGGCCGCCGAGGTTGCCGCCGCCTTGCTAGGCTTGGTGGCGATTTTCTGGCTAGCCGGATATTTTGTAATTCCCAGTGGGCCGCGCGATCTAACCTTCGGCGACTATGCCTTCAATGGGCTGGGCCTGATCGATCCGGACGGCTGGTCGCGCCTTTTGCCGGACCTCCCCAGTCGGCCCGGCGATTACGAAGGGTTCGCCTATCTAGGGGCCGGTGGGTTGCTACTGCTGGCCGCGGCACTCCCCGCCGTTAAGCTTCGGGGGATGCGGGCATTGGTCGCGACGCGGCCCGGTGCCATGCTGGCGATCCTCGGCCTAACCGCCTTCGCCCTTTCGCATCATATTGGTTTGGGAGGTTACAGCTACCGGGTCGATGTGCCCGATCTGGTCCTGGCATTCGGCGGGCTGTTCCGCGCCTCTGGACGGCTGATCTGGCCGGTTTATTATCTGTTGCTGCTCGCCAGTGTGATTGGGGCGGCGCGCGCCTGGCCTGGGTCGCGCGGGTCGCTGTTGCTTGCGGCGGCCTTAGGTCTCCAGGTCTTCGATACCAGTCTCGGCTGGCAGAAGCACCAGCAGCGTATGGATCAGCCGCCTGCCGCCCAGGTATCGAGCGGGCTGGGGTCGACCGTGCTCGTCGCCGATTTTTGGGCGCACGCGGCCCCGCGCTATCAAAAGCTACGCGGCCTGATGCCGCAAAATCATCCGACCTTCTGGCGGCCGCTGATTTTGCCCATCGGACCGGCCTTGCGACCGACATTGGTTATTTTGCGCGCTTTAACCAAGAGGCGATGAACCAATTGCTTCAGGAAGCCAATCACGCGCTGCTCAGTGGCACCTATGCTCCGGATACGCTTTACCTTTTGGAAGAAAGCGCCGCGCGCGCGGCGCGCGCCAGCCTGAACCCCGACCGCGACCTGCTGGCCAAGATCGACGGGCTTTACGTGCTCGCCCCCCGGTGGTGCCTCTGCCAAACCTGCCCGCCGCTGCCGCCGCGCGCCGACCTATACCCGCCGCTGCCTGCCGATGGGGAAATCCGGTTCAACCAACCACAGACGGCAGCCTATCTGGCCGGAGGATGGTATGCGCCCGAACCCTGGGGCCGCTGGACCCAAGGCAAGGTCGCCCGGATCGAGCTGCAGGCGGCCCTCCCCCCCCGGTTTCGGCTGCACCTGGAAGCCCATCCCTTCGGCCCGAACCTCGGCCAGCCGATTTGGGTGCGGGTGGGTCAACAAAACCTACCGGTGATCTTCGACAGTGACACAACTCAAACCCGCACCCTAAGCTTCGATACGCCTGGCCTAGCCTATGGCATCGAAATCACCCTCCCAGTCCCCACCTCGCCCGCCCAGCTAGGGCTTGGCCCGGACAGGCGGCAAATGGGGCTTGGTCTGGTTCGGCTGCGGGTGGAGCCGCTGGGACCGTAACGCCTTAATCCCTTTCCCGGCACAGGCGAACGAAGACAGAGGTGAGCACCACGTCCCCACAGTCTGCGCTATTCTGCGTTACCCGATACGGAATGCCATTCGCCGCCAGACGCTTGGACCAAACATGATGGGAGGCCGTATTCTGATCGCCGAAAGGATCATCATGCACAATGACTACCTTCGATTTATCATAATAGAGTGTTTTTAATATATTATCGGCATACCCAGCATAAGCCTGTAAATTTTGATAAAAAATAATCGTCGGTATAAAATTTATAATAGATAACATTATTATTAATAAACCTGTTATTCTTGAAAAAATCCCATCAGATTTCAAGACTTTCAGCGTCAATAGCAAGGGTATTAGATAGACCATTGGAATAAACCGTGCCCACCAAGCCCCTGGCAAGACCGCCGAGGCACTGAAAATTATCATGCAGACATAATCGATATTGCCAAATTTCAACCTATGGAGAAAACGCGATAATAATCTTGCCGCAAATGCAATCGTTACCATAGCGCCGAATAAAGGCCCGAACCCACCACTGCGGGGGCCAATGGGGGAAATGCTGAATTCTGCGGCTTCAACGATGAACGGCGGTTTCAGATGCGCAGTCTCTGGCGGAGGGGCATCGGTATGATATCCATAGATGGCGTGGATAATACTCTGGAAAGGATTATATTCCCTCAAGTTAGACGGGGCCATTCCCATAAGAGTTGTTTGAGGATCTGGATAAAAAACACTCTTATATTCGACAATATTCGTTACCCAAGGACGCCAACCAACGATAATAACCCCTAGCACAAAACAAACCACCCCAAGAAATAATAAAAAAACTCCTGATTTTTTAATTTTCAACGTATTACTTCCTGTGAGAATTCTATACTGAATTAAAAACCATATCGTTAATCCGGTAACCGCAAAATAAAGACCAGACGTTTTTGTATTAATTAAGACGATGATAATAGAGACTGACGCCGCAGCATAACGGCGATCATATTCAGAATATGCATGAATGAAAACAATCATTAAAAATAAAGAGAATAAAATATAAATACTGCCGTCGAGATGATTCGTAAAAAACTGCGACGCGATATTTGATAATAAAACGCAACTAATAACCAAAAACGATAATATTTTATTTTTCTTGATACAATCAATTGTGTGAATAGAAATTATTGCGAAGCAGAGACTCAAGAATCCATTGATAATTTTTCCATACTCATAACTCCCCAAAATCGCACCATAAATGGCGCTTAACGTCCAAAATCCATTTGGGTAAGTATTGGTTAGAAGCAAGCGAGCGTGAGGATCGCGAAACGGATTCCAACCCTCCCGTATCGACAGGATACTGGGAAGATGATAAGCCAACCCATCCCAAGAATAATCGAAGACAAAAGCAATCTTAAAAGTTACAAAAAGTACACTTGTTAAAATTATAAAGCCAAAAAAATAAATGATATTTTTATCAGAAAAAAACATTAGCGCGAGCGTTGAAAGAACCGATATACTAATAATTATTACAGAAAAACACCCAAAAACCATTGATACAGAGTGTGCATCAAGATTAAATATATTCAGAACCGCCCTAGAAACAAGCATTGCTGCCAGGGTCACAATAAATAATAAGGCAGAGTTTAAGGATATTGTCTTTAGCCGCTCCACAATCTCACCCAAGCAGTATGATAGAGTGACGCCCACCCCCGATTGGTCCTAACCTATCGGGGGTGGGCGCAGCAGCCTATCACATGTTCGGATAATTGGGTCCACCGCCACCTTGGGGCACAACCCAATTGATATTCTGCGTCGGGTCTTTAATGTCACAAGTTTTGCAATGCACGCAGTTTTGCGCGTTGATCTGCAACCGCTTACCAGCTACGGGATCATCGAGAATTTCATAGACGCCCGCGGGGCAGTAGCGCGTTTCTGGCGATTCATACTGCGACCAATTGACTGCAATCGCGACGCTCGGATCTTTCAACTGCAAGTGAATGGGCTGATCTTCCTCGTGATTGGTCGCTGAGAGAAACACCGACGACAAACGGTCAACGCTGATGTTACCGTCGGGCTTGGGAGACTCAATGCGTGGCGCAGCGCTGGCCTTTTTCAACCGATCATGGTCGCTTTGATTTCGGAAGGTCCAAGGGGCCTTCCCCCGGAACAGGTAAGTATCGAGCGCTGAATAAACCAAGCCCGCCCATAAACCATAGTGGAAAGAGGGGCGAATATTGCGAACTGCCTTCAGCTCCTCGGCCACCCATGAGGTTTCAATCGCCGCTGAATAGGCGGTAACTTCCTTGCCGGTCGCACCGGAAGTCAGATGCTCGAAAATCGCATCGGCGGCTACCATGCCCGATTTCATCGCCAAATGGCTGCCTTTAATCTTCGGAACGTTCAAAAAGCCGGCGGCGCAGCCGATCAGGCAGCCGCCGGGGAAGGTCAATTTTGGGAGCGACTGCCAGCCGCCCTCGTTAATCGCCCGCGCCCCATAGGCAATGCGCCGCCCCCCTTCAAAGAAATGCCGCACCGCCGGATGCTGTTTGAAGCGTTGAAACTCCTCGAACGGCGATAAATGCGGATTTGTATAATCCAACCCAATCACAAAGCCGACGACAATTTGGTTATCTTCCAAATGATATAAGAAGGATCCGCCGTAGGTATCGGCTTTCATCGGCCAACCGATACTATGAATAATCTTACCCGGCTGATGCTTAGAGGGATCGATTTCCCATAATTCTTTAATACCGATACCATAGGTCTGCGGGTCTATCCCGTCGCGCAGAGCGAATTTCTCCATTAGGCCTTTGCTAAGAGACCCTCGGCACCCTTCGGCGAAGATTGTTTGCCGGGCGTGCAGCTCTACCCCTGGCTGATAATGCGCCGTGGGCTGCCCATCGCGGCCCACGCCCATATCCCCAGTGGCGATACCCTTCACCGCCCCATCCTCGTCATATAGAACCTCAGCAGCAGCGAAGCCGGGGTAAATCTCTACCCCCAATTCTTCGGCCTGCTGCCCCAACCAGCGGCAGAGGTTGCCAAGCGAAATAATGTAATTGCCATGATTATGCATCTGCGGCGGCGTTGGCAGTTTGAACGACCCTCTTTCCGTCAAAAACAGAAAATTATCCTCGGTGGCCGGGGTCTTCAGCGGCGCGCCTTTTTCTTTCCAATCGGGGATCAGCTCGTTCAACGCGCGCGGCTCGAAGACGGCCCCGGATAGGATATGCGCCCCGATTTCAGAGCCTTTCTCCACCACGCAAACGGCCAGCTCTTCTCCGGCTGCCGCCGCGCGTTGCTTTAAGCGAATAGCCGTTGCCAGGCCCGCAGGCCCGCCGCCAACCACCACCACGTCATAGGGCATTACGTCCCTGGTCATTTGCCGATCCCCCTGGCTGAACCCTTCCCTTTACGTTAAGGGAAATTATGTTTTTTGTCGATTGGGCGAACGCCCGGTCTGCCCGTGCCAGCAAAGTGCGGCAGCTTGGCCCCGCTGGCAAGGCCCCTATCGCGCGATGTCGCCGGGCAAAAATATCCAAGAGCCGCCTAAAGTCTTCGATCTGCACAAACTTGGCGAACACAGTGCCGCAACCAGCGGTGTGCCGGGTCGGCGTCGAGCCGCGGGTGCCATAAGAGCGAAATGACAATATCGGGAACAGCAACCGGCAGCGGCACACTGACGAGACCATCCCGCAGGCGACCTGTATAGCGTTCAGGCACCGTGGCCACCAAATCGGTCGCGCGCGCCAGGGCTAAACTTTCAGAAAAACCAGAGACGATCGCCCCTACTTGGCGTCGCACGCCAATCGCAGCTAGGGCTGTATCAACCGGCCCTTCGGTATGACCACGGCGGGAAAGATGGACATGCCGCGCGGCGCTATAGGCCGTCAGGGTCGGGGCCTCGGCGAAGGGATGCCCCGGTCGAACCACCGCGACGAAGCGATCCCGAAACAGGGCCTGCGCCCGCACCTCCGGCCCCAGAACGGGTCCCACCACGCCGGTCTCAAGGTCAACCTGACCCTCGCGCAGTGCCATGCTATCTCGGTCGGGCTTCGGGATAAAACGTAGATGGACTCCCGGTGCCTCAGCCGCAACACGGGCGATGAGATCCGCCCCAAACGTCTCGACAAAACCGTCACGGTTCCGAAGTGTGAAAACCCGCGTCAGGGCCGCAAGCGCAAGCGGGGCAACTGGGCGCAATGCGCTGACCGCGGCAGCTACGAGCGTCGCAACCTGCGGCCGCAGCGCGTCGGCATGGGGGGTTGGCACCAGTCGGCTTCCCGCACGAACCAGTAAAGGATCGGCTGTCGCCACCCGCAACCGGGCCAAGGACCGGCTGACCGCCGAAGGACTAAGCCGCAATCGTCGTGCCGCCCCCGCCACGCTGCCCTCGCTCAAGAGCGCGTCAAGAACGATCAGCAGGTTTAGATCCGGCACAGCCATGGGTCCAGTCTATCACGAAGAGCGGGCGGCGAGCGGGCGTTTCGTGCACTGACACCATGATCCAGGTGCGCCTTACGCCCGATCAGATCCTCCGATACCCCTAATGCCGAATATTTTTCTAACGATGGGAGGCCCCCATGCCGTCTGCCCCACCGGCCACTCCTTGGCCGCTTGTAAGCCTTGCGTCAGCAAACTTACTCGCTGCCTTGGGGATCAGCCTGCCCACGGTCGCGCTACCGACGTTGGCAGCGGATTTTTCTGCGTCGATACCCGCCGCTCAAGGGGTAATATTGGCGTATCTATTGGGCATCACGGCCACAATCGTCAGCGCGGGTCGATTGGGCGATCTGCAAGGGTGCCGGCCGATGCTGCTGCTGGGATTAGCCCTCTACACCTTGGCCGCCTCCGCCTGTGCCCTCGCCCCAACGTTGCCGATACTGATCGTAGCGCGCGCCGTGCAAGGCGGCAGCGCGGCGTTCCTGATGGCCTTAAGTGTAGCCTTGGTACGCGAAAGCGTGGCCGTGCCGCAAATTGGGCGGGCGATAGGATTACTGGGCACCTTGTCCGCCGTCGGCACGGCATTAGGCCCCGCCCTTGGGGGAGTACTTCTGGCCAGCGGGCCAGGTTGGCGGGGAATGTTTCTACTGCTTGCGCTGATGGCGGCAGCAACGGTGGTACTGGCGTTGCGTCACACGCCGCGGGCTAGGCAGTCACCCCAGCAGGGAGCTTATCCCGACATTCCGGGAGTCTTGCTTTTCGCAGGTAGCCTGACCGCCTATGCGCTGGCCATGAGCCAGTGGCGTGAAAGAGTCGATCTTGACAGCATCGGGCTACTGGCCGCGGGGCTGATTGGCGCAGGCCTATTTATCTGGCGACAGCGGCACGCGGGAGTGCCGCTGATCGATCCCGGCACCCTATCCATGCCGGGACTGGTGGCCTGCATGATCCCAAACGCGCTGGTGGCGACCGTAATGATGGCAACTTTGGTGGTCGGCCCATTTTATCTAGTGGGCGGCTTGGGCCTATCCGGGGCACAGATTGGCTTTACACTGGCGGTTGGGCCTATGACCTCGGCGTTAGCTGGGGTGCCGGCCGGAAGGTTGGTTGACCGGATCGGTGCCGGACGGGCGGTCCGGTTGGGTTTGGTCGCCATGGTTGTGGGCGCTGCGGCGCTTGCCACCCTCCCGCCCTCCCTGGGTTTGGGTGGCTATATCGCCGGCCTGATTCTCTTGACCCCCGGTTATCAACTCTTTCATGTGGCGAACAATAGTTTGGTCCTAACGGCGGCCCCCTCCGCGCACCGGGGGGCTGTGTCTGGTCTTCTGAGCCTGTCACGAAACCTGGGATTGATGACCGGCGCATCGGCAATGGGCGCGCTTTTCGCCGCGGCGGTCGGCAGTCCAGACCTTGCGATCGCAACCCCCGACGAAATGGCCACCGGGTTGCGGGTCACCTTCCTCACTGGCAGCGTTATGCTGCTGTTGGCCCTTTTTTCGCCAGTCAACCGGGTTACAGCTGCGGCCCCCAAAGCGGCATCGGCCCGGACTTTCCCGTAGAACCCATAGACCAGGGCTTCTATGCTGTAGTCGGTGATGTGCGATGCGCGCATTCTAGTATCTTTTGGGGCTAAAACCTATATTCTGAACACAGATTACGGCCCCGCTTTTTTCGGCGGCAAGGCCGGGAGGGAACGGATCAGTCATGCGACTAACGCGCTATACCGATTATGGCCTGCGGGCGCTCATCTATCTCGACCTGAAAGGCGAAGGCTTGGCAACCGTGCCGGAAATCGCGCGCTGTTACGATATTTCCGAACATCACCTAACGAAAATTATCGGCGAATTGGCTCGCCTGGGGCATATCCGCACCCAGCGCGGCCGGAATGGCGGTTTTGCTTTGGCGCGCGCACCGGAAGAGATCAACCTCGGTAAACTGGTGCGGGCGCTCGAAGATAATTTCGAGATGGTGGAATGCTTTCAGTCCAGCGGTAATAACTGCCCGCTCACGCCCTGTTGTGCCCTAACCGGGGTGCTGCGCGAAGCGATGGAAGCATTCCTGGCCGTGCTCGACCGCTATACCCTAGCCGATGCCCTGGTTCCCGGTCCACGCATGGCGCAGCTGCTTGGCCTGTTCGTTCCTGCTCACAACGCCTAAAGCAGCATTTTTGGTATTGCTTCATACTTCGGCTGATTTATAAGCTGTATTTCACTTTCAGCTTATACCTGCCCCTGAGGCCAGCCATGCTTAGTAGCCAAACCATCGCCACCGTGAAAGCCACCGCGCCGGTTATGCGCGTTCACGGTCTCAACATCGTCGTGCGCATGTACGAATTGCTGCTGCGCGATCCGAACATTCGGGCGCTTTTCGACCCCACCCATCAGCGCAACGGCACCCAGCATCGCGCCCTGGCCGAAGCCGTCGTGGCCTATGCTGAGAATATCGATAATCTCGCCGCCCTCGGCCCGGCGGTTGAGCGGATTGCCGCCCGGCATGTGGCGTTGAACATTCAGCCACAGCATTATGATGCAGTTGCCGTGGCCTTAATCCAGGCCGTACGTGACACGCTGGGGGCTGCGGCCACCCCCGATATTATCACTGCCTGGACCGAAGCCTTTGGCGCGCTGCAAACCATCCTTACCCAGCGAGAGGAGCAGCTTTACAGCGCCGGGGCCGAAACCCCTGGTGGCTGGCGTGGGTATCGGCCATTCCGCCTGCAGCGGGTTATTCCCGAAAGCCGGCAGATCAATAGTTTCTATTTTGCGCCGATCCATGGCCAACTGCTCCCGGTCTTCAAGGCCGGTCAATATCTGACCCTGCGGCTGACCATTCCCGGTTACGGGCCGTTGCTTCGGCATTATTCCATTTCCTCGGCCGCAACCGAGCGGACTTACTTCCGCATTTCGGTGAAGCGCGAGGATGCCCCGGAACCCGACGTGCCGGAGGGGTTGGGTAGCCTATACCTGCACCGGCAGGCAATGCCCGGCATGTTGGTCGATATTGCGCCGCCCGCTGGGGTATTCACCCTGCCCGATGGCCAGCAACCGCTGGTATTGATCGGTGGTGGTATCGGGATTACCCCGCTCTTATCGATGCTGGAAACCCTAGTAGCGACACAGCCAACCCGTGCCCTACGCTTTATTCATGCGGTGCGCAACCGCGCCCATCACGCTTTTGGAGCCGAGGTGCGCGATGCCATCCGTAAACTATCCCATGCCAGCGCTGATTTCTTTTATGAAGATGTTAGTGGCGATGCAGTTCCGGGAGTAAATTACACTCAAATTGGTCGCCCCGACCCGGCTTGGGTCGTCCGGAGCAATCCGCATCCCGATGCCCTATACCTCGTTTGCGGCCCCCGCAACTTTATGCGGTACATGATTCAGGGCCTACGAGCGCAAGGGGTTCCGGCGAACCGGATCCTATATGAATTCTTCGGCGCGACCGACGAAGATTTGCTGACCGCCGAACCAATCGCGGCCTAAAGACGATACGGCGGGAGGGGGCACCCCCCTCCCGCCGTATCGGGCTTGAGCTACGGGGCCTAAACCGACAGGCCCTTTTCCATCGGCAGAACATAGACCCGTTTGCCGGTAGCCGCCGCCACCGCATTGGCCACCGCCGGGCCGATGACCGGCACGCCGGGTTCGCCGACCCCCGTTGGTGGATTGCTGGAGGGGACGATATGCACCTCGACCTGTGGCATTTCATCGATCCGCAACGGCTGATAGCTATCGAAGTTCAACGCAGCCACCCGCCCCGCTTCCAACGGCAGTTCTTCGCGCAGAATAGCCCCTAGACCAAACCCAACCCCGCCTTCGATCTGTGCCTTGACGATGTCGGGATTGACCGCGATGCCACAATCGACCGCCGTTACCACCCGTTCCACCTTGAACCCACCGCTGCGGAGGCTGATTTCCGCAACCATACCAACGGTGGTGCCGAAGGATTCGTGCAGGGCAATCCCTCGGAACCGCCCAGCGGGGGCCGGGCTTCCCCAGCCAGATTTTTCTACCAGCAAATCCAGCACGCCAAGCCGCTTCGCATCGCCCTTCAACAAGCTACGGCGTAGCGCCACGGGGTCTTGACCATTGGCGCGGGCGATTTCGTCCAGCATGGTTTCCATTGCATAGGCTGTGTGGGTATGGCCGACCGACCGCCACCAGAGTACTGGCACCTGCGCCTTGGCATTCGTCACCTCGACCCGGAAGTTCGGTAACCCATAGGGCGACTGGGCCACTCCTTCGACCGAGGTCGCGTCAACCCCATCCTTCACTAAAAGCCCCTCGAACGGCGTTCCGATGAGAATAGATTGCCCGACAATATGATGCTGCCACGCCTGAATCCCGCCGCTGGCATCCAAGGCGACTTTCACCTTATGCAGCATCATCGGCCGATAGCGGCCTGCCGCCATATCGGTTTCGCGTGTCCATTGGATTTTTACCGGGGCACGGAAATTGATCGCCTTTGCCGTTTCCACCGCTTCCACGATAATATCGGCATCAATCACCGCCCGCCGCCCAAAGCCGCCGCCGGTTTTCATCACGTGCATCTGGATTTTATCCGGCGTAACCCCGGCGATTTTCGCCGCGACCGCCTGATACAGGTCGGGCATCTGATGCCCGCCCCAAATTTCCAGCCGGTCGCCGTCTTTGCGGACCACAGCATTCAACGGCTCCAGCGCCGCATGGGCCAAATAGGGGAATTCGTAGGTCGCTTCGATCACCTTCGCCGCGCCGGTGAAATTCACCGTGCCGCGTTGGTCGGCAACCGTGCCCGGCTTTTCGGCCAAAGCCCGATATTCGGCCATTAACTCCGCCGAGCCGCGTTTTTCGGCACCGCTTTCGTCCCATTGCACGACCAGCGCATCGCGGCCCTTGATCGCCGACCACGTATCCCGCGCCAGAACCACCACCCCGCGTGAGATGGTGACCACATCGGTTACGCCAGGAATGGCCCGTGCCGCCGCATCATTCACCGATAGCGGTTTTGCGCCGAACAAGGGCGGATGTAGGATCATCCCAACCAACAGGCCAGGTAGAGCAACATCAATGGTAAAAGTCTGCGTGCCATTGGCTTTCGCTGCCGCGTCGAAGCGGCGCAGCCCCGGATTGCCGATCAACTGCCAATCCGCTGGGGCTTTCAGGGTCACGCTGGCGGGTAAAGGCTCCCGCGCCGCCGCATCGGCGAAGCTGCCCAGGCTGGCCTGTTTGCCGCTGGCGTGACGAACGATACCCTTCTCGATCCGAATCTCGCCAACCGGGACCCCCCAGGCTTTCGCCGCTGCGGAACTGACCAAGGCCCGCGCCACGGCCCCAGCGTAGCGATACCGCTGCCAGGACGAGGCCATGCCCGTGGAACCGCCCGTCCCTTGGATCGTGCCGCCCCACGCCATATTGCCATAAGCCGCTGGATTGCCCCAGCCACCCTCGGCGCTTACCTGCGACCAATCGGCCCCTAGTTCTTCGGCAACCAAGGTAGCTAGGCCGTTATAAATCCCTTGCCCCATATCCATATGGGCGGAAAAGACAATTACCTTATTGTCCGGGGTTATCCGAACATAGGTTGGAAACGGGTTGGCCAGGGCCGGGCTACCGGTCGGGGCCGGGCCAGCAGCACCCACAGTCGGGGTGTAAACGCCGATGCTAAGGCCCGCGCCGGCAACCGTCGCCCCAATTAGGAACTGCCGCCGCGACGGACGAAAGCGGGCCGGGGGAGAATCGGGTGCGGCAGCGCGCCCAAGAAGCCGATCGAAATACATGAGTTCCTCCGTCAGGCCAGGGCTTTTGCCGCGTCGTGAATCCCGGCGCGGATGCGTTGATAAGTAGCACAGCGGCACAGATTGCCCGCCATCGCGCTATCGATGTCGGCATCGGTCGGCTTTTTATTTTCGGTCAACAGCGCCACCGCCGCCATAACCTGGCCCGACTGGCAATAGCCACATTGCGGCACATCCAGCTTGGCCCAGGCCGATTGCACTGCAGCCGCTACCGGGCCGGTCAAGCCTTCGACGGTGGTGATCTTCATCCCCACCGCGGCCGATACCGGCGTTTGGCAGGCGCGCACCGGCTGACCATCGATATGGACAGTACAGGCCCCGCATTGCGCAACGCCGCAGCCAAATTTCGTGCCGGTCAGGGCCAAATGATCGCGTAGAACCCAGAGCAGCGGCATTTCTGCATCGACATCGACCGTCCGAGTCGTGCCGTTAATCGTTAATTGCATGGAATCCTCCAGCGTCGAACCCGTTGATCGTAAGCAGCTGGTTAGGGACGTTTCGTCCCATCCGCCGTGAATTGCGCCAAATAGGCGATCAAATCCGAAATCCTTTGCGCATCCTTCAACCCGGCATAGGCCATGGTCGTGCCCGGAATCGTGGCGCGCGGGTTTTGAATATAGGTACGGAACAGATCTTCTGACCAAACTTGACCCCAGGCTTTATTCGCCTCGGAATAGCGCGCGCCTTCGACCGTACCGGCCTTACGCCCAAATAGGCCATTCAGATTTGGCCCGGTCAGATTCTTGGCCCCCGGTCCAACTTGGTGGCAGGCTTTGCACTGAACGAATATTTTTTCACCGGCGGCGGGGTCTTGCGCCAAAGCCGACGGGGCCAACAGCACCCCAGCCAGCAGAAGATAGCGACGCTTCATTGCCTCATCCTTTATCGGGATTGGGTTACACTTTGGAAAGTCGGGAACAAAAGCCAGGGCGGTGCTCTGCGCGCCTACCCTATGAATGACATATGACAGATTTTATAATTCGTCTGAGCAACAATATCCCAGACCCGCGCCGTTGACAAGATGGGATCAGGCCGGGCTAAAAAAAACCCCTGGCCGAGTTAATCGTGCCAGGGGCTTTTTAAGAGTAGTTAACGCCGTGATCGTAGCCGATGATCGATGTAAATATCGGTTTAGGCCCAGCAAGCGTTGAAACGGCTGTTACGTATTCATCGCCTCGAAGAAATCGCCATTGGTCTTCGATTGCTTCAGCTTTTCGACCAGGAATTCCATCCCATCCATCGTCCCCATCTGCATCAAGACCCGGCGTAGCACCCACATTTTATTGAGTGTGCCCTTTTCGACCAACATTTCTTCCTTGCGAGTACCCGACTTCGTAACGTCGATCGCCGGGAAGGTACGCTTGTCGGAAAGCTTGCGTTCCAGCACGATTTCCGAATTACCCGTGCCCTTGAACTCTTCAAAAATCACTTCGTCCATGCGGCTGCCGGTATCGATCAGCGCGGTGCCGATGATGGTCAGCGAGCCGCCTTCTTCGATATTGCGCGCCGCGCCGAAGAAGCGCTTGGGCCGTTGCAGCGCATTGGCATCGACACCGCCGGTCAGCACCTTGCCAGAGGACGGCACGACGGTGTTATAGGCACGGGCGAGGCGGGTGATCGAATCGAGCAGGATCACCACGTCGCGCTTATGCTCGACCAGGCGCTTCGCCTTTTCTAGCACCATTTCCGTCACTTGAACGTGGCGGGTTGCCGGTTCGTCGAAGGTGGAGCTAATGACTTCGCCCTTCACTGAGCGGGCCATATCGGTCACTTCTTCCGGGCGTTCGTCGATCAGCAGAACGATCAGATAGACTTCCGGGTGGTTCTTCGCGATGGCATGGGCGATGTTCTGCAGCATCACCGTTTTACCGGTGCGCGGCGGTGCCACGATCAGCGCGCGCTGGCCTTTACCGAGCGGGGCCACCAGATCGATGACGCGGGTAGTCAGATCCTTGCGCGTCGGATCTTCGATTTCGAGCTTTAGGCGCTCATCTGGGTAGAGCGGCGTCAGATTGTCGAAATTGATGCGGTGGCGGACTTTTTCCGGCGCATCAAAGTTGATCGTATTGACCTTCAACAACGAGAAATACCGCTCGCCATGCTGTGGGGCACGAATTTCGCCTTCCGCCGTATCACCCGTGCGCAGGCCAAAACGGCGCACTTGACTGGGGGAGACGTAAATATCGTCCGGGCCGGGTAGGTAATTGGCTTCCGGTGACCGCAAGAAGCCGAAGCCATCGGGCATCACTTCCAGCACGCCGCTGCCGAAAATAGCAACGTCATTTCCGGCAAGCTGTTTCAGAATAGCGAACATCATATCCTGCTTACGCAGGGTGCTCGCGTTTTCGATTTGCAATTCTTCGGCGAAGGCCAGCAATTCCGCTGGCGTCTTACGCTTCAATTCTTCAAGATGCATTAGAAATCCATTGTCGGCCTGGGGGCGACGCACGGGCAGCAAGTGCCGCGCCTCTTGAAAACCCACTCAGGACGGGAGCATAGGAAAACGCACGGAGGACCCGGCGTCCTGTCTTCGATACCCCAAGCCACGCCCGCCTGTCAAATTAGAACGGGCGAACCACCACCATAATCACGATCAGAATCATCAAAACCGTCGGAACTTCGTTCGCCAATCGATAGAATTTCGGGCTACGGCGATTGCGATCAGCCGCAAAATCCTTACGCCAGCGGGATAAAGCCCCGTGAAAAGCCCCCATCAGTAATACAAAGGTGAGCTTGGCATGAACCCAACCTTGCGACCAATCGACGATGCCCGGCGTTATCAGGAGGAGACCACCAAAAATAAACGCCGCCGCCATAGCCGGATTAATGATGAACCGCAGCAGCTTATGTTCCATTACCTTAAAGGTTTCTGATTGCACCGATCCAACTGGGGCGTCGCAATGGTAGACATAAAGTCGAGGTAAGTAAAACATACCCGCCATCCAAGCGATCACGCTAATGATATGGAAAGCCTTGGTCCAAGGATAGACGGTCGCCAAAAGATCAAGCATCACGCGCCCTTTATGCAGTAGCGGGGCATTTACCAAACCGGGCTGGGCACAATCGCCCACCGCCTGCACAAGCAAGCCCGCCCCGCCGATCTTGTAGCGCAATTGCGCGGGCGAGACCATCGATGAAGATCGGATGGGTCGCAACCGTAGGAACACGAAAATACGCCGGAACGCCGCTTTCGTCGGCAAGATGCCGATACTCTATGTCTAATTCGACCAGAGTTTCCGAATGATCGGAGACAAAGGCAATCGGGCAGACGATTAATGGTCTTTTTTCTGCCCCAGCCCGGCGGATTTCATCATCGGTGGCTGGACCAATCCATTCCAGCGGCCCGACCCGACTTTGGTACGTAACGCGCCAATCGAGCTGCGGCAGCGCCAGAGCCTCCACCACGGCGGCGGCGCTTTTCTCCACCTGATACTGGTAAGGGTCCCCGCCTTTAATCACTTTTTTAGGCAAACCATGGGCGGAAAATAGCAGTCGGGGCGTCCCCTGCGGCTCTACCTCGCGGTAGATTTTCTGGATCAGATCGGCATTGGCGGTAATGAAGCCGCCTTCTTCCGGCCAGCAGCATAGGGTGGTGCTAGGGGCGGTTAGCCCCGCTTTCGCGGCGGCGGCGTGCCATTCCTGCAAAGATGAGCCACTGGTGGTCTTGGAATATTGCGGGTAGAGCGGCACAAGAACTACTCGGTCGGGCCTCCAAGCGGCAACTTCGCGGGCCACGGCCTCGGCCCGCGGGTGCCAATAGCGCATAGCGATAAAACAGCGCGTTTCTTCGCCTTGCTGCACTAAGGCCGCTTCTAAAGCCCGTGCCTGTGCTTCGGTATTCGCCAGCAGCGGCGATCCACCGCCAAGATGTGCATAAATTTCCCGCGCGGTTGGTGCCCGGCGGCGAGAGATCAGTCGCGCTACGAGACGCCGCAGCAGGCCCGGAAGCTCGATGATCGCAGGATCATTGAAGAGATTGAACAGAAAGGGTTCGACCGCCTCAGGGGTATCGGGACCGCCAAGGTTGAACAGAATGATAGCGCGCTTGCTCATGCTAGCAACTATAGGGCGCGCTTGCTGAAAATCCAGCGGTCAGCCCGAAAGTTTTCGCAGAAACTCGCCCAGCTCGGCCACATGCGCAGGTGGCGTTTGTGGTACGATCCCATGGCCAAGGTTAAAGACGAAGGGACCACGCCCTAGGTGTCCGCAGATATGGTCGGCAGCGGCGAATAGTGCTGGGCCACCGGCAACCAAGGCTTGCGGATCGAGATTGCCTTGTACGCAGGCCAAGGGCTGGAGCACCTCTGCTGCCCAGGCGGGGGGAACCTGCGTATCAATGGCGATGGCATCGGGACGGACTTGGGCCGTGAAATCTTTGTAGAGTATCCCGCTACCGCGCGGAAAGGCGACGATTGGACTGTCTGGGTGTCGAACCCTTAGGGCAGCCACGATTTGGCGATTCGGTTCGATCACCCAGCGGGCATAATCTAGCGGGGCGAGCGCCCCTGCCCAGGAATCAAACAGCTGAACAGCATCAACCCCTGCCGCGATCTGGGCGGATAGATACTCGACCGTTGCGGTCACAAGCGTCTCGATCAGCGCACCGAATTTTTCTGGCTCTTGATAGAAGAACCCTTTGGTTCGGCTGAAGTCCCGGCTGCTCCCCCCCTCGATCATATAGGTTGCTACGGTCCAAGGGCTTCCGGCGAAGCCAAGGAAGGTTGTTTCCGGGGGTAGGGCGGTTTTCACCCGTCGAACCGTTTCGATCACCGGTGCATAGACCGCGGGCGCGTTGTTCAACCCAAGCTGATCGGGCAGATCGCCCAGAACCGGCCCCTCGCCCTCGGCAAACCCTAGCGACTGCCCTAACGCCATAGGCAGAATCAGAATGTCGGAAAATAGAATTGCGCCATCCATGCCGAACCGACGGATCGGCTGCAGGGTAATCTCGGTTGCCCGGTCGGGATCGAGACACAGGGCGAGGAAGCCCCCGGCGTCCTGCCGCAGAGCGCGATATTCGGGTAGATAGCGTCCAGCTTGGCGCATGAACCAAAAGGGCGGACGGGCGGCAGGGTGACCGTGCAGCGCGGACAGAAGGGGCTTATTCATACCCCCTATCTAAAGAGACTCTTAGAGTATGAAAAGATTGTGGTGATTGTGACAGGGTGGAAACCTGGGGATTAAGGTTAAGCCCAAATTTATCCACAGAGTCATAAAACCGTTTCTATTCCTGTGGAGAAGCCTGTGGAAGAATGCGGTAAACCAGACTCTAAGCCGTTGTAAGACAAAAACAATCGAATCGTTAATCGGCTTGGGATAAACAGTGAAACAATCCCGTTTCGGCCCCTTATCCCCATGTCTGGAACCGGCCTTCCCGGCTTTTCCCCCAGGGGATGATCGCGGGACAGGGGGCGGTGTAGCGGGGATGGAATCGCCGGTTTGATCGAGGCGCGGATTTATCCCCAAGATCGGCACAAGTTATCCACAGATCATTAAAGCGTAGGGGGAAGAGCACAGGGGGGAATGGCCGGGCTGTTCCCCGTTGGCCGTGGATCGATGCTGTTGCGGTATTTCTAAAAAAATATCGGGTTCTGATTTAATTTTGGGCGGGCTGTGACTAGCCTTTCACCGCCTGCATGTGTGCTATGCGGCCCCTCTGAAGATGAGCGAATCTGCCGTATTTCGGGCGGCGAAAACCTTTCTCTTAACCGGAAACCGCTACACTTAAATGACAAGGAGTGGTATGATCCGCTTAGTTTTCGAGCATGAGAGGGAAAATGCTCCGGAAGGTTTTGCCCTTCTGGCCCCTCTTTTTGTTTGATTTCAGCCAGCGACTTCAGGGCAAGCGGCGGCGTTCGCGCCGGCGGCCCCTGTCGGTTTTTCTCACGGGAAAGGCCCTCTGTCTGGCGGAGGGTGATTCCCGGCAAGCGGGCCTTAAGGCTCGATGGGGTGAAAGGACATGGCACAGGAAGGGTTCGAGTTTCGGAACGGTGAGTTCGTGGTCTATCCGACGCACGGCGTCGGTCAGGTATTGAGCACGGAAACCCAAACCATCGCCGGACATGAGCTGAAGGTGATCGTCATTTCGTTTGAAAAAGATCGGATGACCCTGCGCCTGCCCGTCGCCAAAGCCCGCACGTCTGGTCTGCGCCGCTTGTCGTCGGCCCAGGAGATGCAGTCGGCGCTGGCCAAACTCCAGGGGCGCGCCCGCGTGCGCCGCACGATGTGGAGCCGCCGCGCCCAGGAATATGAAGCTAAGATCAATTCCGGCGATCCGTCGGCCATTGCCGAAGTGCTGCGCGACCTGCACCGCACCACCGGCATTGCCGAACAATCCTACAGCGAACGGCAGATCTATCAGGCCGCCATGGATCGGCTGGTCCGCGAACTGGCTGCGGTTGAGCGGATCGACGAAGATCAGGCCACGAAGAAGCTGGAAACCTTGCTGCAAGCGGCCTAATCCGCCGCTTGGCGGACGGGCCGAGGTCCGTAACGCCCGCGTGACAAGCCCCCGTCTGGCCAATCCGCCAACGGGGGTTTTTCTGTCTCAGGCTTGACCCCTGCCCGCGAAGCGGCCTAGATCAAGGGCCATGGCCGAATCGGAACGATTTGCCCGCTTGAAAGGGCCTGCAACGCTTTGGATCGTCGCCGCTGTGCATGGCGATGCTGCACGGCTTGGCCGCTTGCACGCGGCGCTGGCCCCGCATTTGCGGCGGGGGGATCGGCTGCTTTATACCGGCAATCTGATTGGTCTCGGCGGCGATGTTTTGGCGACGGTGGAAGAGCTTTTGGCCTTTCGTCGCTGGTTTTTGGCCCGTCCTAGCGCCATTCTCGACGATCTCGTCTATCTGCGCGGGGCGCAGGAAGAAATGTGGAGCAAGCTGCTGCAACTGCATTTCGCCCCGAACCCACGGGATGTGCTGGATTGGCTGGTTGCTCAGGGAGCGGGGGCCACCCTGGCGGCCTATGGCGGCACGGCGGCAGAGGGGATGAGCGCCGCGCGCGAGGGGGCGGTTTCCCTCGCCCGTTGGACGGCGGGGCTGCGCGCCGCCCAAAACGCCCGGCCTGGCCACGCCCAACTGTTAACGGGGGTGAAGCGCGCCGCCTTCACCGATCCGGCGACCGTGCTGGTTGTGCATAGCGGGCTTGACCCCGACAAGCGCTTGACTGAACAAAAGTACGCCTTTTGGTGGGATAGTAAAGGCTTTGCCCGGCTGGCGGCGCGCGGAACCGGTTATGAAGGCTTTACCCGCATCGTGCGCGGCTTCGACCGTAGCCTGCCTGGTCTGGTCGAGGCGGGGGCCACGGTAACGCTCGACGGTGGCTGCGGGCGGGGTGGCCCGCTTTTGGCCCTTGGCCTGCGTCCGGATGGGCAGATCGTCGCCACGCTGTCCAGCGATGCGTGAGGCGCACTTCTCGCCCCCCTCGCTCTATCGTTAGGCTGCCCCTCTGAACCTGAGGAGATGGGTATGGATGGGCTGACGCTGGCACAAATTGCGCTATTGGCGGCGTCTGGGCTTCTGGCCGGGGCGGTCAATGCTATTGCCGGTGGCGGCACGTTTTTCACCTTTTCCGCCTTGATCGCGACCGGCCTGCCGCCGATCACCGCCAATGCCACGAGTTCGGTCGCCATTACCCCCGGTAATATTACCGGCGCTTTGGCCTATCACCGCGAAATCCGCACCCATGGGCCACGGTTTATCGGGCTTATCCTCGTCAGCTTGCTGGGCGGGCTTTTGGGGGCCGTGCTGGTGCTGCTGGTTGATAATCAGCAGTTTCGTGCCCTGGTGCCCTGGTTTCTGGGCTTTGCGACCCTGTTATTTGCCATAGGACCGCGCCTGCAGGCCTGGACCCGCCAGGTCCGAGCGCGCGAGACCGCGGACCCAAGCCTGCGCCCGAACCGACTATGGGGCCGCCTGTTCCAATTCTGCGTCGCGACCTATGGTGGTTTTTTCGGCGCAGGCATGGGGATTGTAATGTTGGCGGGCCTGGCGATTACCGAAGGCGAGGATCATCACGTCCTAACCGCGCTCAAGAATTTGCTGGCGATGGTCATTCAGTTGGTGGCCCTGGTGCTGTTCGTTGTGGGAGGCTTGGTGAGTTGGCCCCATTGTTTGGCCATCACCGCTGCCGCGATGATCGGCGGCTGGACTGGTGGCTCGATTGCCCGCCGTTTGCCCGCAAAGATCGTGCGGCTCTTCGTCATTGCCGTCGGCGCGGGACTGACCGTGATTTTTGCGGTGGGCTAACGCATCCTGCGCCCCGTTTGACGCAGGATGCGCCGTGTTAGGCAGTGCGGACCTCGGCGAAGAAGCGATCGATATCGGCCTTTAGCCGCTCGCCTTGGTGGGAGAGGGCGGTCGCGGCGGTCAGCAAGTCCGAGGCCAGACTGTGGGTATGTGCGGCATCTTCACGAATCCCGTGGATGGTGCTGGAGACTTCGGTCGTCCCATGCTGGGCTTCCAGCACATTGCGGGCAATCTCCTGGGTTGCGGCCCCTTGCTGGCGCACGGCGGCGGCCACATCGGCGCTGATCGTTCCCACCTGCTGGATAGTGCCATTGATCGCGGCGATGGCGGTCACGGCACCTTCGGTTGCCTGCTGTACGTCTTGAATCTGCCGAGTAATGTCTTCGGTGGCTCTGGCGGTTTGCCCGGCAAGGTTTTTCACTTCCCCGGCGACCACGGCAAAGCCCTTACCGGCTTCCCCGGCGCGGGCCGCCTCGATGGTGGCATTCAGGGCCAGAAGATTGGTCTGCGCGGCAATATCCTGGATCAATCGCACAATATCGCCAATCCGCCCGGCGGCTTCGGCCAGCGCGCGCACGGTTGCGGCGGTCGCTTCCGCCTCGGCCACAGCGTCGCGGGAAATGCGGGATGAAACCTCTACCTGCCGTCCGATTTCCGCAACCGAGGCCGAGAGTTGTTCGGCTGCCGCGGCCACCGTTTGGACGTTCCCAGCGGCTTGGTCAGAGGCGGCGGCCACCGTGGTAGCGCGGGATAGATTCTGCTGGGCGGCGGTCGACACGCTTCCGGCAGAGCGGGTAACATCGCCTGCAATGGTCGCGAACTGGCGGGTGATTGCGGTGCTGGTGGCGTCGAAATCCTGGATTGCCGCTTCGATGGATGCCTGCCGCGCCCGCTGGGTTGCCTCGGCGGCGCTGCGGGCTGCTTCGAGCGCCTGTTTCTCTAGTCCGGCGTCGCGGAAGACCAGCACGGCGGCGGCCATGGCCCCGATTTCATCGCCGCGCCCCCCCTCTGGCACAGGATGGGCCAGATCGCCCGCCGCAAGGGCACGCATCGCCCCGGCCAGCCGCAAAATCGGTCGGGAGATGCTCCGCACTAACCCCCAGCCGAAAACCAGGACCAAGAGTGTGCAGAGCACCAGCGCCGTCAGAATGGTAATGCTGGCGCGCTGATCCTGCCGGTCGGCGTTGGCAGCGGCTTCGGCGGCCCCAGCTTCCGCAGCGGCGGCGATCGCGCGCAAGGTATCGCCGAGCCGGTCGAAGGCGACTTTCGACTGTGTGTAGAAAAGATCGGCGGCGGCTTGCGGCTTATCGGCCCCGGCTAGGGCGATGATCTGCTCGTTCAACGCCAGATAGCCGGTCCATTGTCGATCAAATTCCGGTAGCAGCGCGCCGATTGTCGGGCCATAGGGGCGCGCCCCGAAGGCTTGCCGCAAGTCGGTTAAAACCCGGCGGGGCGCATCCATTTCGTACAGCCGGTCGTCGCGCTGGGTTTCGTCGGAGGAGAGGATGTAAAGCCCTTCGGCGATGCGAAACCCATCGATGGCCGCGAGTAACTGCCCCGTTTGGCGGACGGCGGGCAGCCAATGGTTTTGAATCTCGCTGGCGCTGGCATTCACCGCGCGCAACTGCACCAGAGCGAAACCGCCTTGCGCCAGGGTCAGGAGCAGCAGAACGGCGAAGGCGGCAAGAATACGGTGCCCCAAGCTGGGGTGGCGTCGGATAGAAATCATTTCTCGTCTCGCGAAATGTCGCACTCCTCGCCAATACCCCTGGGCCTGTCTGGGAGATGCAGGGGCCAGCGAAAAAACCAGAAAGCAACCCAGAAAAAAATCGCGGCCGTTTCCGAATTTTCTGATCCACCCCGGCGGGCGGCTGCGTACCAGGGATGTGAGGCTGCGATAGGATGACGCGCCATGACCCATACTGACGATATTGATACTCAGCGGGCCAATATTGGCTTTATCCGCACGGCGATGGCAGTGCCGCTGCTCTCCCGCGAGCAGGAATTCGAGCTGGCCCGCCGCTGGCGCGATCAGGGCGATGAAAAGGCGTTGCACCTTTTGGTGCGGGCCTATGGCCGCCTGGTAATCGCCATGGCCGCGCGCTTTCGCCGCTATGGCTTGCCCGCCGGCGACCTGGTGCAAGAAGGCAATGTCGGGCTGATGCAGGCCGCCGCGCGTTTCGATGCCGGGCGCGATGTGCGCTTCTCGACCTATGCCACTTGGTGGATCAAGGCGGCGATGCAGGATTTCGTGCTGCGCAACTGGTCGATCGTGCGGACGGGGACCACGGCCCCGCAAAAATCGCTTTTCTTCAACCTACGGCGTCTGCGCGCGAAGATCGAAGAAGCATCCGGGGCAGCGCTGGATGACGCCGGACGCGCCGAAATCGCAGAAACCTTGCGCGTTTCTGAGGCCGATGTGGTGCTGATGGAACAGCGGCTGACGGCGTCTGACCAATCGCTGAATGCCCCCGTGTCGGAGCAGGGGGAGGACGAGATGCAATCGTTCCTTCCCGACCCCGGCCCCTCGCCGGAAGAGGTGGTGATCGGTTTGCGGGACGCCGAAACGCGGTCGAAATGGCTGAAAGAGGCACTGGAAACCCTTAGCCCGCGCGAACGACAGATCATATGCGAACGGCGGTTGAGCGAGCAGGGGGTAACCTTGGAAGCCCTAGGCCAAAGCTTGGGCGTCTCAAAAGAGCGCGTTCGCCAATTGGAAAACCGGGCCTTGGCCAAATTGCGCAATCAAATCTTACGGCATGTGGAGCAACCGAGCGATCTGATGGCCGATGCCTGAGCGGGCGTTTATAGCCCCCAATAGTGGCTGGCTTCCTGGAGCCAGGTTTGCACGGTTTGCCGTAAATAGGTGATAACGACCTCCACGCGCTTGGTGCGCCGGGCGGCCGGGTGATAGACCAGAACAATCGGCAGGGTTGGCCGCTCGGCCCCAAACAAATCATCCAGCGGCACCAAGCCCGGCTGCTGCCGGTGGATATAGCCGGACATGAAGGAAATACCGAGACCGGCCACCGTTGCCTCGACCATCGCGGCCGATGAATTGGTAAGATAGGCAACGCGCTGCGACCGCTTCATCAGATCGTCCCAGGCCCGCCACTCTGGTGTATGGCGTGGGTAATGTTCGTGCCCAACGAGAAAATGCGTGTCGACCAGCTCCTGCCAGCTTCGCGGCCGACCAAAGCGGGCGATGTAGGCGGGAGCGGCGTAGAAGCGAAAGGGCATATGGCCCAGGATTTCATTTTCGCTTTGCCCTTCCTCCACCTCTTCCCCCAGGCGCAGGATGATATCCGCTTCCAGCCGTTGCAGGCTTGGATCGGTTTCAGAACATTTGACATCGATGGTCAGTTCCGGATGGGCGCGGCTTAACTCGATCAGCCGCGGCGTGATCCAATAAACGCCGAACCCATCGGTGGAGCCGATACGCACTTGGCCGGTTAAGCGGGTATTCGCCCCGGCCACCTCGCGCTTCAGATCAAACATGATCGCTTCTACCCGTTCGGCCTGGGTAACCAGCGCCTCCCCCTCCAAGGTTGGCACAACGCCCTGGCTGGTCCGGGCGAAAAGCCGCGTGCGCAGCCGGTCTTCGAGAATCTGGATGCGGCGGCTAACGGTGCTCTGATGGGTGTTCAGTGCCCCCGCCGCTTGCGAGAAACTGCCGGCACGGGCAACCGCCAGAAAATAGCGCACATCGTTCCAATCGATTTCACCGATGGCCGGAAGCAGAGGGGCCGGGGCAGCGCTGTCAGGGCCAAGCATTTCTGGACTCCGTTTCGTTCCGGCCGGAAAGCATAAATCCTATTGGGCAACGGATCGCCATGCAATAATGCATATCCCTATTAGCTTATCTCCGTTACGCAGCAGGCCGTGCAACCAGTACATTGGCGCTACGAATACATACGTATTGTCTCAGTAAAAGGAGAGGGAAATGGATAATAAGTACCTCGTAAAAGTTGCTCATACCGCAGAAGAGCGGGATATGGCTTATATGATCCGCTCGGTCGTTTTTTGTGGTGAGCAAAAGTGCCCTTACCATGAAGAGTTTGATGGTAACGATCACACGGCAACGCATATTGTTGGATTTGTTGATGGCGAACCGGCAGCTACAATTCGGTTACGTTACTTTGCAGATTTTGTAAAGTTTGAGCGGTTTGCGGTTCGGGCGGAGTTTCGAGGCACTGGTATTACCGAAGCGGCAGTCGATTTCGGATTCGATTTTTGCCGCCGCAAAGGCTATACGAAGATATACGGCCATGCACAAAAGCGCCTCGTTCGGTTTTGGCGGCGGCACGGGTTCAAACAAACGAACCGCGCGCCCTTCCATTTCTCCGATGCGGAATATGTGGTGGTCTTGGCCGAGTTTGAACCGCATCCGGAAGCCATCGGCTATGGGGCGGATGATGTGATCTTGCTGCGTCCCGAAGGGGCGTGGGGAGAAGTGGGGCCGCTGGAAAAATCGATGGTGCGTCCGCCGAAGGATGTGCCGCGCGAACGGGTTCAGCGGTTGGAAGCCTAAGCGACGGGCACAGGGCACGACGGGGTGATGATGGATCGGCGGGACGGGCATCAGGTGCCGCAGACAGGACTGCGGGTTATCGCGGAAGGGCTGAAGCAAGCACAGTCCCCCGCGCTTTCGACTGAAAACCGCGATCTCTTGGGGTCTGTCTTTGATCGTGCTATGCGCCATATGGTCGATGCGCGTAGTGATAGTGAATTGATTCTGCGTAATGTTACGGTCAATGGACGCCGCACGACCATTCGGCTGGAGCCGGAAATGTGGGATGCGCTGGCGGAAATCGCGCGGCGTGAGGGCTATACGCAGACGCAATTGTGCAGCCGGATCGCCGACGGCCAGCCACCGGGGTTGAGCTTCACGGCGTCGGTCCGCATGTTCATTCTCATGTACTTCCGGGCGGCCGCCCATGGCGAAGCCTCCTTAGGGCAGGAGAATGGGCCGACGATGGGTTTTGGAACCCTGCGCTAAGGGGGGTTAACCGACCGGCGTCAGTGCCGGCCGCCGCTGCGCCGGGGCGGGTGGTGGCAAATGATCGGCTAGGTCGGCCAAGGCGCGAATATAGGCGATGGCAAAACGCCAGAGCGCGCGGGATAGGGGGTGTTGGCCCCGCTGTTGATCGATCAGATCGATCAAACTGGCCAGGGGCAGCCGCCGGTCGTTGGCGATCACGGTTAGGCTTGCCCAAAGTTCGGTTTCCAGCCGCAAATCGACCGGGCCGGACGTTAGGATAAAACGGCGCAGGCTTCGCTGAGTCGCCATGGGGCGAACAGCGGCGGGCAAAACAGGAGCCATGGCGGGGGTCCTCGCGACGGTGGCACCAAAAGTCGGAAAAGAGCAGACGCAAGCAAAAAGGCATCGGTGAGGGCACACCGATGCCTTTGAGTCTTACCTGCGAATCTCTTTATAAATCGTTAACGGTACAGCTAAAACCTTTACTCTCGGTAGAATCCGGCAAATCACCCTATCGGGATTACATCTGTAGTGGGGGTCGCATACTATTGCAGGACAGTGATTCTAGGGAGGGTCACCGCCTATTAGCTGATTTCGGCAGCGCTCCCGCAAAACTTAACCTAGATAACACCGTGGCAATGTTTGTATTTTTTGCCAGACCCACAAGGGCAGGTCGCATTCCGAGAAAGAACCGTCCAGGTACTGGGATCATCGCGCTTAATACGCGCCCCTTGATACTGTACCCAACCATCGTCATCGCTGGCGGCTGGCGTGGTTTCGCCGGCGAATAATGCTTCCGAGGGGGTGGAAAGCTGCAAATGCAGATGGGTTAGGGCCTGCACCACGCTTTGCCGCAGATTGGTCAGCATATCCTCGAACAGCACAAAGGCTTCGCGTTTATACTCGTTTAGCGGGTCACGCTGGGCATAGGCGCGCAGCCCGATGCCCTGCCGCAGATGGTCGAGGGTTAGCAGATGGTCTTTCCACAGCTGATCCAAAATCTGCAGCAACATGCTTTTTTCGGCCAGGCGCATCAATTGCGCGCCATATTCCGCTTCCTTGGCGGCGATGGCCGTGTCCGAGGCTTGGGTGATGCGCTCCAGAATCTCTTCGTCGGCGATTCCTTCCTCCTTCGCCCAATCGGCAAGCGGCAGGTCGAGCGACAGAAGGCGCAGGGTTTCGGTGTGCAGCTGGGCGATATCCCATTGTTCGGCATAGGCCGCCGGGGGAATGCAGCGGGTCACCAGATCCTGAATGATCTCGTGGCGCATTTCCGTCACCATGGCCGAACAATCTTCGGCATTCATGATTTCGCGCCGCTGCTCGTAGATCACCTTGCGCTGATCGTTCATCACATTGTCAAAACGCAGCAGGTTCTTCCGGATCTCGAAGTTGCGCGCCTCGACGCGCTGTTGCGCCTTGGCCAGGGCCTTATTGATCCAGGGGTGGATAATGGCTTCCCCATCCTTTAGCCCCAGCTTTTGCAGCATCCCATCCATCCGGTCGGCAGCGAAGATGCGCATCAGATCGTCTTCCAACGATAGGAAGAATTTAGAGGCACCGGGATCGCCCTGGCGACCGGAGCGACCGCGTAGCTGATTATCGATTCGGCGGCTTTCGTGGCGTTCGGTCCCGATCACGTAAAGCCCGCCGGCCTGCAAAACGATCTGCCGGGCCGCTTCTACTTCGGCGCGGATGGTCGCTTCTTTGGCGGCGCGGGTTTCTGGCGCGTCGGTCGGCATGATTTCCACCGCCATGCGCGCTTCCACATTGCCGCCCAGCTGAATATCGGTGCCGCGTCCCGCCATATTGGTGGCAATCGTTACCGCCCCTGGTCGACCGGCTTGGGCGACGATCATCGCTTCTTGCTCGTGGTAGCGCGCATTTAGCACCGAATGGGCGATGCCGGCTTTTTTCAGCAGATCAGAAAGGAGTTCCGATTTTTCGATGGAAACGGTGCCGACCAGAACCGGCTGCTGCCGCGCCTGACATTCTTTGATAAGGGCGGCGATAGCTTCGTATTTCTCGCGGGCGGTGCGATAAACCTCGTCATCCTGGTCTTTGCGTTGGACCGGCAGGTTGGTTGGAATATCCACAACTTCCAAATTATAGATTTCCTGGAACTCTGCCGCTTCCGTGGCCGCCGTTCCGGTCATGCCCGCGAGTTTCGGGTACATGCGGAAATAATTCTGGAAGGTGATAGAGGCCAGAGTCTGGTTCTCCATCTGAATGCTGACGCCTTCTTTGGCCTCCAGCGCCTGGTGCAGCCCTTCGGAATAGCGGCGGCCTTCCATCATGCGCCCGGTGAATTCATCAATGATGATGACCTTGTCATCCTTGACGATATAATCCACATCGCGCGTGAACAATTGGTGCGCCCGCAGCGCCTGATTGGCGTGATGCACCAGGTTGACGTTTTGCACATCATAGAGCGTGCCGCTTTTCAGCAGGCCCGCATTCAGCATCAGCTCTTCCATCTTCTCCTGACCGGCTTCGGTCAGGGCGACGGTACGGGCCTTTTCGTCCTTCTCGTAATCTTCTGGTGCGAGATGGGGGATGAGCGTATTGACCGCCTTATACAGCTCCGAACTATCTTCGGCGGGGCCAGAGATAATCAGCGGCGTGCGGGCTTCATCGACCAGGATTGAGTCCACCTCGTCAACGATGGCGAAGTTGAAGGGGCGTTGGACCATGTCGTCCAGGCGGAACTTCATATTATCGCGCAGATAATCGAAGCCGAATTCATTATTGGTGCCATAGGTCACGTCGCAGGCGTAAGCGGCACGGCGTTCGACATCATTCAGGCCATTGACGATGCAGCCGGTGGTTAGACCCAGGCGGCGATGGATGCGGCCCATCCAGGTAGAATCGCGCGTCGCCAGATAATCATTCACCGTCACCACATGCACGCCCTGACCTTGCAGAGCGTTCAGATAGGTTGGCAGCACGGCGACCAGGGTCTTCCCTTCCCCGGTGCGCATTTCCGAGATCATGCCCCGATGCAGTACGATCCCGCCGATCAGCTGCACATCGAAGGGACGCATCCCCAATTCGCGCTTGGCGGCTTCGCGCACGGTGGCGAAGGCTTCGACCAGAATATCGTCAAGGCTTTCGCCCGCGGCAAGGCGGGCGCGCAGTTTCTCGGTTTGGGCGGTAAGCTGCGCGTCGGTCAGGGCCGTGATTTCAGGCTCTAGCGCATTGATCGCCTGAACCGTCTTTTGCATCCCCTTGACCACGCGATCCGTGGCCGAGCCGAACAGCTTTCTTGCGAGGGTGCCGAACATCGAAAAACCTTCCAAACCAACACGCCATGGGAAAACGGCACCCGGCCCCGGCTGCGTCGAAGGGCCGACCGATTTGCTCTTAGAAGAGCCTTGCAGACATAAGGGGCCGGTCCCTGAGTGTCAATTTCCAGGTGCCGGACTGCGGCAAAATCGGCCCTAAAGCCAAAAGGCCGGGGACGTGCCCCGGCCTTTCGTTCTAACGATCGGGTCGGATCGATTAGGAGTGCGCCTGCGCTTGCCCGCGGGTTTTCCAGAGCGAGAGCAGGATGGAGCCGCCGATCAGCCCGGCGGTAATGCCAAGGGCCAGGGCGGTCGGCATTTTCCAGATATCGACCAGAACCATCTTGCTACCAACCACGACCAGAACCAGCGCCAACCCATACTTCAGATACTCGAAGCGATGGATAATGCCCGCCAGCGCAAAATACAGCGCGCGCAACCCCAGAATGGCGAAGACGTTGCTGGTATAGACGATGAACGGATCGGTGGTGATCGCAAAGATCGCCGGGATCGAATCCACCGCAAAGATCAGGTCGGTTACTTCCACCAGAATCAGCGCCAGGAACAGCGGGGTTAAGTACAAAAGCCCGTTGCGGCGCACGAAGAAGGCTTTGCCCTCAAAGCCTTCCGTTACCCGGAACCGCTTGCGGCAGAACCGGATGATCGGATGGTTGGCGGGGTCGGGTTCCTTATCGGCGGTCAGCAGCATCTTGATGCCAGTGATGATAAGGAAGCCGCCGAAGACATAGACCAGCCAGCGGATTTCCATAATCAGCGCCGTACCGGCGAAGATCATGATCGCGCGCATCACCAGCGCCCCTAGGATACCCCAGAAGAGCACCCGGTGCTGGTACTTCGCCGGAACGCCCAGCGACCCGAAGATCAGCGCGATGACGAAGACGTTGTCAAGGGACAGGCTCTTTTCAATCAAATAGCCGGTTAGGAATTCCAGTGCCTTGGCTTCGCCCAGGCTGTACCAGATACCGACATTGAAGAGCAGAGCGATAGCGATATAAAGGCCGCTTAGGCGCAATGCCTGTGGAACGCTAATTTCGCGTTCCTTCTTATTCAGCACGCCCAAGTCGAAGGCGAGCAGAACCAGAACCAAAGCATTGAACCCAAGCCAAGCCCAAAGAGGCATATCCATGAGGATCATCCAGCGTGCGGTGATGCCCGTCGGCACCAGAGCAGGGGGGAGAATCCGACATCACGGTTGCGACCAACCGTCAGAGGGGCCCGGATTAGGTGAGCCGGAAATGGTGGTCTGCAGGAAGAGCGTCAAGGGCTGCCGGGGAAATTTTTTCACAGGGTGCGTTTGGCGCGTTTTGACTGCGTTTTCAGTCCCAATCGCAAGGTGCCCGCCCCGGTTTACGCGGTTTTCGCAAGCGAGTGGTGATTTTTGGTGCATTTTCCATGTGACACATCTGTTATGGCGATGTAACAAAATCATAACCGTCCGCGCGTAAGAGACGGCGATCATCCTAAATTTGGGGGAAGCTCACATGCGGTCTTATCTTGCGGTTCTCAGCCTTGGTTGCGCATTCAGCGTTTCGGCTTTCGCGGCCCCGGTGGAAATCCAGTGGTGGCACGCGATGACTGCTGCGAATGGCGAGCGCGTCAACGAAATCGTTGACCAGTTCAATGCGTCGCAGAGCGAGTACAAGGTCGTCGCGACCTTTAAGTCGAACGATTATACCGAACTGATGAACCAGACGATCGCCGCCTATCGCGGCGGGAACGCCCCGCACATTACCCAGGTGTTCGAGGTGGGCACGGCAACGATGATGGCCGCCAAGGGCGCGATCAAGCCGGTGTACGAGCTGATGGCCGAAGCGGGGGAAAAGTTCGATCCCAAGTCTTATCTGCCGGCGATTACCGGCTATTATTCGACCGCCGATGGTAAGATGCTGTCGATGCCGTTCAACAGCTCTACCGCTATCCTCTATTACAACAAGGATGCTTTCGCCAAAGCTGGCCTTGACCCGGAAAAGGCCCCGAAGACCTGGCCCGAAGTGTTTGATGCCGCGAAAAAAGTGCGCGCCTCTGGCCACCCCTGCGGTCTGACCGCCGGCTGGGTGACCTGGACGCAGCTGGAACAGTTCAGCGCGTGGCACAATGTTCCCTTCGGCACCAAGGCCAATGGCTTTTCTGGCTTTGATACCGAGTTCAAGTTCAATAATCCGCTGGTCGTGAAGCATTTCGAGACGCTGAACGAGCTGCAAAAGGATAATGTGTTCAAGTATGGTGGCCGCACCACGCAGCCGCAGGGCCTGTTTACCAGCGGCGAATGCGCGATCATCATGACTTCGTCGGGCTATCTCGGCGAAGCGCAGAAGAACGCCAAGTTCAACTTCGGCACGGGGATGCTGCCCTACTATCCGGATGTGGCGGGTGCGCCGCAGAATTCGATCATCGGCGGGGCGACCCTGTGGGTGATGGGCGGCAAAAAGGCCGAAGAATATAAGGGCGTTGCCAAATTCTTCAGCTTCCTATCGAACCTCGACGTGCAGATCGTCAACCATCAGAAGACGGGCTATCTGCCGGTGACGATCGCGGCCTATGAAGAAACCAAGAAGTCGGGTTTCTATGAAAAGAACCCCGGTCGCGAAACCCCGATCCAGCAGCTGCAGAACAAGGCCCCGACCGAAAATTCCATGGGCGTGCGCTTCGGCAACCTGCCGAAGATCCGCGATCTGATTATGGACGAAGTCGAAGCCGCTTTCGCTGGGAAGATCCCGGTGAAGCAGGCGATGGATAATGCTGTCGCCAAGGGCAATGAAGAACTGCGCCGCTTTGAGCGGACTGCCCGGAACTAAAACGCCGTCTCTACAAGCAGGGGTGGAAGGATGACCTTCCGCCCCTTTTGCCTTTCAACCCCCTGGGGGTCCCGTGACGCCAAGCTCGACACCCTTTCAGAATAAGCTGCTGCCTCTGTTGCTGCTGCTGCCCCAATTGCTTATCACCCTGGTGTTTTTTTACTGGCCCTCGGTGCAGGCGGTGCAGCAGGCGCTGTACATCGAAGATCCGTTCGGTCTGAGCAGCGAGTTTGCCGGGTTGGCCAATTTTGCCGCGCTATTCAAGGATACGCGCTATATCGATTCGTTCCTGCGCACGCTGGCGTTTAGTGCGGCGGTGGCGGCCTTATCGCTCGGCCTGTCGCTGCTGTTCGCGGTCTGCGCCGATCGGGTGGTGCGCGGGGCGACAACCTATAAAACGCTGCTGCTGCTGCCCTACGCCATTGCGCCGGCCTTAGCGGGGGTTACGTGGATGTTCGTCATGCACCCGTCCATTGGGTTATTGGGGCGGTGGCTGGTGGCCTTGGGGGTGGAGTGGAACTATCTGCTAAACGGCAATCAGGCCATGGCGTTGGTGATCTTCGCCGCCGCGTGGAAGCAGATCAGCTATAATTTCATTTTCTTCCTAGCGGGGCTGCAGTCCATTCCGCAGTCGCTGATGGAAGCGGCGGCGATTGATGGGGCCGGGCCGGGGAAGCGGTTTCGTGATATTGTGTTTCCGCTCTTGTCGCCGACTGCGTTTTTTCTGCTGGTCGTGAATATCGTCTATGCTTTTTTTGAGACCTTCGGGGTTATCCATGCGGTAACGGCGGGCGGCCCGGCAAAAGCAACCGAGATTCTTGTGTATAAAGTCTATTTCGATGGGGTTGTTGGTCTCGATATTGGCGGATCGGCGGCCCAGTCGGTGATTTTGATGCTGATCGTCATTGTTTTGACGGTTGTGCAGTTCCGCTTCGTTGAACGGAAGGTGCATTACTGATGGTCGAAAACCGCCCTATCGCGAATCTTCTTGCGCATTTGGTGCTGATCTTCGGCATCATCATCGTGACTTTTCCGATTTTCTATACGCTGGTGGCCTCAACGTTCAGTGGCCCCAATGTCGCTTCCGGTCGAGTGCAGCCCTGGATTGGCGATGCTGGGATAAATAATTATATCACTGCGCTGACCGTTGGGGCGGCGCGCTCCTCGCAGAATCCGGCCGGGCATATGCTCGTCAATTCGGCGATCATGGCGGTCACCATCGCGGTTGGGAAGATCATCATCTCCCTGCTCTCTGCCTTTGCCGTGGTCTATTTCCGCTTTCCGGGGCGGATGCTGTGCTTTTGGGTGATCTTCCTAACCCTGATGTTGCCGGTCGAAGTGCGCATTCTGCCGACCTATAAAGTCATCGCCGATCTTGGAATGCTGGATAGTTACGCCGGGCTGACAATTCCGCTGATCGCGTCGGCGACCGCGACCCTCTTATTCCGGCAGTTTTTTCTAACCGTGCCGCCGGAACTGGCCGAAGCCGCGAAGATTGATGGGGCGGGACCGCTGAAATTCTTTCGGGATATTCTGTTACCGCTCTCCGTCACCAATATCGCGGCGCTCTTCGTCATTTTGTTCATCTATGGTTGGAACCAGTATCTTTGGCCGCTGCTGATTACCACATCGGGGCAGATGGATACGATTGTCATTGGGATGAAGAAGATGATTGGCGGCGATGACGCGCAGACCGATTGGGGGGTGGTGATGGCCACCACCATTCTGGCCATGCTGCCGCCAATCGCCATTATCGTGTTGATGCAGCGCTGGTTCGTGAAGGGCCTTGTGGAGCAGGAGAAATAAGATGGCCCAGGTTAAGCTGGAGCAGATCCAGAAGCGTTTTGGCGACACTACCATTCTGCACGGCATTTCTTGCGACATTCGCGATGGGGAGTTCATCGTCGTCGTTGGCCCGTCCGGCTGTGGAAAATCGACCCTACTGCGGATCGTCGCCGGGCTGGAAACCGCCTCGGCAGGCAGCATCCGCATCGGCGAGCGCGAGGTGACCAAGCTGGAGCCGAAGGACCGCGATATCGCCATGGTCTTTCAAAACTATGCCCTTTATCCCCATATGACCGTCGCCGAAAACATGGCCTATGGGCTGAAGAATCGCGGCACCGATAAGGCGGAGATCGAAACCCGCGTGGCCCAGGCGGCAGACATTCTGCAACTCGGCCCTTACCTCACCCGTCGCCCGAAGCAGCTTTCGGGCGGGCAGCGCCAGCGGGTGGCGATGGGCCGCGCCATTGTACGCGAACCCAAGCTATTTTTGTTCGACGAGCCTTTGTCGAACCTCGACGCCAAGCTGCGCGGTGGAGATTAAGAAGCTCCAGCAGCGCCTCGGCGTGACCGCGCTCTATGTCACCCACGATCAGGTGGAGGCCATGACCATGGCCGACCGGCTGATCGTGATGAAAGACGGGCGGGCGGAGCAGATCGGCGCGCCGCTCGATCTTTATGCGCGGCCCGAAACGGTTTTCGTCGCGGGCTTTATCGGGTCTCCCGCCATGAACCTATTGCCGGGTGAGCTGACCGAGGCGGGGGGCGTGCGTCTCGGCAGTGGCCCGACGCTCGATCTGTTGCAGCCGCTGTCCGGCA
>CAZNVY010000023.1:0-27867 GCA_964576605.1 uncultured Elstera sp.
TTCCGTCAGCGCGTGCGGGGTCGGACCATCGACCGTGAACGGCACGTCGGTTGGGCCGACCACCTGCCAACCACCGTGAACGCCCGGTGCCAGCGGCTTGCCGCCTTCCCAGGGATAGCCGGTAGACGCCTTGCGCCCAGCATGGGCCAGCTGAATGCCAAAAGGCACGCGGCTGTAGGTGCGCAGATCGGCCAATAAACGCCGCAAACCTTCTTCCTGTGCGTCATTCTCCAAGGCAAGGCAGAAAGGTGAAATGCGGCCTGCATTGGTAACGCCGGTCGCTTCCAGAATAATTAACCCAGGGTTGGAGGCGGCAAGACTGCCTAAATGCTGCTGATGCCAGGGCTGTACGACCCCATCGACGGCACTATACTGGCACATAGGGGCTACGATAGCGCGATTTTCCAGGGTCAAAGGCCCCAAAGCCAGGGGTGAGAACAGCAAAGGCCGGGCGGAGGAGGAAAGCATGAAAGCCTCTCACGGAAGAAAATGACCCTTGGGAGAATGGGACCTGAACACTGTTATTTGAAGTGCGCGCCGCGCATAGCAGGGGTGGCAGACCCGTTATTGCGCCGCCGGATTCGCCGCCCGGCACGCCCCGGCAAATGCATCGGAAATAAACGGCGGTTGTTTATAAAAGCCCTTCAGCCAGCAGGACAAAAGGCATAACTCTTCCAATTTTAGGACTTCGTTGAGCGTACCTTCAGGAAAGCGAATGGCAAAGGTTTCGGCGATATAATCCAAAATCGCTTCGACTTGATCGATGCTAAGGCCGATATCGGTTTCTAGGACTGCGGTCCGCTTCAGAATCGCCTCGTCGATGCCATACTGATCGCGGATCAGTTTCACAATGGCGCGACTGAGTTCCTGCCAATTTTTGACGTCGGCCATCGTTCCTCGAACCCCGAACTACCCAAGTACTGGGGCGCATCCTACCGAAGCCGGGGCTGGGAAGCTATCCCCGTCACCACCCGATCGGTCGAAGCACGGCGCGGCGACCTGCCGGGGTAGCCAGCAGCGCCCCGATCATGCCGACAAGGCCCGTCAGAACAGCCAGCGCAAAGGTCCCAACACTCAAAGGGCTTCCTGCCAGGGCTAGCCCACCCAGGGCGAAGGGCAACGCCGCCCCCAGCAGCGGGGCCAACACCGACTGCCGCAGCAGCCGCGCGCCTTCGCCAGGCAAGACCTGTCGGTTCAGAAACCAAGCAAAGACCAGATAGGTCGCCGCCTCTAAGACCAAGCGCGCGCCGACGGGCAAAAACAGCCCCAGATGCGGCGTGGCCAGCAGAACCAACGGTAAGTAGAGCGCCCCAGCAATCAGCGCCTGCCGCAGCACAATCTGCGTCGCACCAGCCGCCAATTGTGCTGAATAGGGCAGATAGTTCAGGGCCGCCGCCGCCCCAGCTACGGTCAGCAGTTGGAAGACCAGCACCAGATCATCCGGCATTGGGACCGACGGCAATAGCGCTGCCAAGACGCGCGGCGCGAACAAGAGTCCGGCCAGCATGGTCGGCAGAATCAAGCCCCCCGCCAGCTGCGCGGCAGCATGATAGCTACTGCTGAACCCGTCGCGATCCCCTGCCGCTTGCTGCGCTACCCAGCGGGGAAACACGGCAAAGGCAATCGGGGCGATCAGCCGGTTCAGCGCCCCCGCCAGCAGGCTGATGAAATGGTAGAGGCCGAAAAGATCAATCGGCAGCAGACGACTTACCACGAGCTTATCGGCAAAACCGGTCAGTAGTGTCATCAGGCTGAAAACCCCATCGCTGCGCCCCGCTGCCAGCAGGCCAGGCACCAGCCCCCATCGGAGACGGCCCCCGTGTTGGAACCCCAGCCGACCTAGGCAGCGCCGAACCGTGAGACCGATCACCAGCATCTCGGCCAAAGCGACCAGCAGCCAGGTTAGCAGCAACGTCACAACCGATCGGTCAATCAACAGTAAGACCAGCACCGACGCCAGCAGCCGGACTACCAAGGCCCCGGTCTGCAGCAAATTGCTGAGACCCTGGCGCTCGACCCCGTTGAGCGCGGCCAAATCCATAACGCGCAGGCAGTGGATCAGAATAACCGGCCCCAACAGCCAGAACGCCTGTTGCGTCTCGGCCTGCAAAGCCTCTGGAACGATCAGCCAATGCTGGGCCAAAAACCCGGCCCCCAGCATCACCGCGAGACAGAAGGGCAGCAGCCCCACCCCGTAGAGAAGATGCGCCGTCGCCAGAAAATCCCGCGGGCCGCGCCCGGTTTCGCCGGTAGCCGCCGCCTGGGCGAAGCGTTGGGTGGTAGCCCGGCCAAGCCCTAGATCGAGGCTACTGCCAAGGGTCAGCAAAAAGCTCGCCGCCCCGATAATCCCGAACTGCGCCGCCCCCAGCAGCGGCACATACAGAATACTCGCCAGCAGCGGCAGCAGACTAAGGATCAGCAGCCCGGCAAAATTTGACAGCGCATTGCGCCGCAGACGAGGCAGGCCGCTCATCGCCTCCCGCTACTCGGCCCCGCCGCCCATCGAACCACCGGCGCGCAGAAGGGCAAGATCGGCGGCAACCATCTCCCGCACCAAATCGGCAAAGCCCACCTTCGGCACCCACCCTAGTTTCGCTTGGGCCTTGCTGGCATCGCCTAGCAGCAGATCAACTTCGGCGGGCCGGAAGTAGCGCGGGTCGATCTCGACCAGGACCTTGCCAGTCTTGGCGTCTTTCCCGACTTCCTCCACCCCCGCGCCCGACCAGACGATCTGCCGCCCGATTTCGCCGAAGGCGCGTTCCACGAATTCGCGCACCGAGCGAGTTTCCCCGGTCGCCAGCACGAAATCCTCGGCTTCCGGCTACTGCAGGATGCGCCACATGCCGTCCACATAGTCGCGGGCATGGCCCCAGTCGCGCTTGGCATCAAGATTGCCGAGGTAGAGCTTATCCTGCTTGCCCAACTCGATGGCCGCCACGGCGCGGGTGATCTTGCGCGTCACGAAGGTTTCGCCGCGGATTGGGCTTTCGTGATTGAACAGGATGCCGTTACAGGCATAGAAGCCGTAGGACTCGCGGTAATTAACCGTGATCCAATAACCATAGAGCTTCGCAACCCCATAGGGCGAGCGCGGGTAGAAGGGGGTGGTTTCCCGCTGCGGGGTTTCCTGCACCAACCCGTAGAGTTCGGAGGTGGAGGCTTGGTAGAAGCGCGTCTTCTGGCCGAGATCGAGAATACGGATCGCCTCTAGTAGGCGCAGCACGCCGATGGCATCGGCATTGGCGGTATATTCCGGCGTCTCGAAGCTCACCTGCACATGGCTTTGCGCCGCGAGATTATAGATTTCGTCCGGCTGGGTCTCCTGCACCAGACGAATGAGATTGGTCGAATCGGTCATATCGCCGTAATGCAGGCGAAACCGCGCATCGGCTTCGTGAATATCCTGATAGATATCGTCGATCCGCCCGGTGTTGAACGACGACGAGCGCCGCTTCACCCCATGCACCCTATAGCCTTTATCCAGCAGCAGCCGCGCCAAATACGCCCCATCCTGCCCCGTCACGCCCGTAATCAGGGCAACCTTCTGCGTCATATCCGTCTCCTGACCAAAGCGCCGCTGTCGCGATCCTGCGCCCCGTCTCTGCTACTTCTCTGTTTCCGGTGCTTCAAGTGAATTAGCGGAAAGGCGCTTGGTCACCAACTCCGTCAGCATCCCGTGCAAAGTCCGAACCTCTTGATCGGTCAACTGCATTCGCCCGAAAAGCGCGCGGATATTGCGGACCATCGCCGGGCGCATATGGGGGATGCGCAAAAAGCCGCATTCCTCCAGCTCGGTCTCCAGCCGCAGCAGATAGCTCTCTACATGCGCGCGGCTGGCCAGCGCCGCCGTGCCGGTGCGCAGTTCCGTCGCCGGCGTCTCGTCAGCGGCCTGGAACCATTCGTAGCCGATCAGCAGCACGGCTTGTGCGAGATTGAGCGAGGAGAAATCCGGGTTGACCGGGCAGGTGATAACAGCATCGACCGGGGCGAGATCATCGTTAATCAGCCCCATACGCTCCGGACCGAACAGCACCGCCGTGCGCGTTCCTGCGGCGGCATGGGCGCGCAGTTCGGCGGCGGCCTGCCGGGGGGTGACGACGCGCTTCACTAAATCGCGCGGACGTGCGGAGGTGGCGTAGATGACCTGCCGGTCGCCCAAAGCCTCGCCCATCGACCGATAGACGGTCGCCTTCTCCAGCACCGGGGCAGCCCCGGACGCGGTGGCGGCCGCCCGGTCGCTCGGCCATTCAGGGCGCGGGTTGACAAGGCGCATCCAGGTTAGACCGAAGTTCAGCATGGCGCGGGCGGCAAAGCCGATATTATCGGCCAACTGCGGTTCGACCAGCACAAAGGCGGGCTGATCTTCGGGCGAGCGGACGAGGGGACGAAGGGTCATGGCGGTTACCGTCACTAGATAATATTCAAGGTCATTTTAAGTAACTGGCCTGCGGGCCATTTTGGCGCGGGACGAACTGTTGCATGGCATTTTTCGGCGGGAACCCTTAGAAGCGATATACATGCTCCTATATGCCGAAGGGCAGCGCCGCACCACTATGATTTTGGATAGCTACACGCTCATTATTAACAGTGCCGTCATTTCCTTCGTCATGATGATCGCCATGATGATGGTTTGGTCGGTCAGTCGGGAGCATCGGTCGGCGCTGCTCTGGGCATCGGCCCTGGGGCTAAACTGCGGCGGGCTTATCGTCTATACTTTATCGCCTGTGCTGCCGCCGTGGGGGCCGCCGTTCGGCAATTTCTTTTTTGCGATTGCCGGTTATCTTCTGTGGGCCGGATTGCGCGATTTCCGCAAGGCATCGTTTCTTCGATCTCCGGTGCTTTTGTTGCCAGTCTATTACATCTTCGGCATTCTATATTTTCTTTTTATCCAAACCGATTTAACAGCACGCATTTTCATTGCCTCAACGTTTCAGATCGGCGCAGGCTTGCTGTACGCGCGGGAAGCCTTCTTGATCCGCCAACGCGGGCTTGCGGGGGCGGTAGCCTCGATCACGGCGGTTATTTCAATCGGTCACGCATTCTTTTATACGTTCCGCTTGGTTTCTGCCCTGGGGTTCGCTCCCGTCCCGACCTTGCTGGGGCCGCATACATGGCAAACCTATACGTTTCTTGAAGCGGGGATCTACGTTCTCGTCATCGGGGTCGCCCTGATGGCCATGACGGTGGATAATCTTTATCTTCAGCTTCGGCTGACGGCACTCAGTGATCGCACGACGGGGCTGTTAAGCCGCAACGCCGTCTTGAGCAAGCTGACTGAGGCGATTGAGATAGCTAAAGCCAATCATCAGCCGCTGCACCTGATGATAGTCGATCTCGATCATCTAGACCGAATCAATGAAACCTATGGTCATAAGGCCGGGGACGCAATGCTGGCAGCCTTTGGCAGTCTGCTGCGCAACGAGTTTGACCTAGGGGGGCTGAGTGGCCGCTACGGCGGCGATGAATTCGCCCTGGTCTTGCCAGGGGTAACGGCAGCCGAGGCGACCAGCCTAGCCCATCGCATCCGACGGGCGACGGAAGCCTTGATCCTGCCGTTGGAAAATGGGCGAATCAGCCTAACCGTTAGCATCGGCCTCACCGGGTTTCAGGCGCAGGACCAGCAGTTCGATACGCTGATCGCCCGCGCCGATAGCGCCCTCTACCGCGCCAAGCAGACCGGGCGAAACCGGGTAGTTGTGTTATAATCAGACAGTTTATTTCGCCCCGAACTTCAACAGCGCGTAGCTGATAACATCGTGCAGCGCGTTAAAGCTGGCGTCGATGATGTTCGGCGAAACACCAACCGTGGTCCAGCGCTCGCCGTTTGCCCGCTGGCTTTCGATCATAACGCGGGTGACCGCCTTGGTGCCATCCTGCGGCGACAGGATGCGGACCTTATAATCGGTCAGGTGAATATCTTCGAGGCTGGGATAGAGCGGGATGAGGGCCTTGCGCAAGGCGGCGTCGAGCGCGTTCACCGGGCCGTTACCGTCCGCCACGGTCATTTCGGGCTTACCGTCCACGGTAACGCGGATGGTCGCTTCCGACAGGGTGACGAGCTTGCCCAAGGCGTTCCAGCGCCGTTCGTCCAGCACGCGGAAGGAGGTGACGGTAAAAAACTCCGGCACATCATCGAATAGGCGGCGGGCCAGCAGCTCGAAGCTGGCGTCGGCGCCATCATAGGAATAACCGTCAAACTCGCGCGATTTGACTAGGTCGACCAGCCGGTCGAGCTTCGCCACATCACTTGGCACCTCGATCCCCAGATCGCGGCAGCGCGAGACAACGTTGGAGCGCCCGGCCTGATCGGATACGAGAATCCGGCGCTGGTTGCCCACGGTTTCCGGTGGGATATGCTCGTAGGTGCGCGGGTCTTTCTCCACCGCCGACACATGCAGCCCGCCCTTATGGGCAAAGGCCGACGCGCCGACATAGGGGGCGTGGCGGTTTGGCGCGCGGTTCAGCCGTTCATCGAGCAGATGCGACAGGCCGGTTAGGTGGCGCAATTCTGCGACCGGCACCCCCGTATCGAAGCCCATCTTCAGCACAAGGCTGGGCAGCACCGAAATCAGATTGGCGTTGCCGCAGCGCTCCCCCAAGCCATTGATCGTGCCTTGGACCTGCCGTACCCCGGCCTGCACGGCGGCGAGCGAGTTGGCGACGGCGTTTTCGGTATCATTATGGGCGTGGATGCCTAGTTTCTCGCCGGGGAAATGCTGCGTCACCGCGCCGACGATGCGGGCGACCTCGTGCGGCAGGGTACCGCCATTAGTATCGCACAGCACCATCCAGCGGGCGCCATTGTCGTGCGCGGCGCGCAGGCAGGCGAGGGCATAGTCGGGGTTGGCCTTATAGCCATCGAAGAAATGTTCGGCGTCGTAAATCGCCTCCCGCCCCAAGGAGACGAGATGGGCGATACTGTCGCCGATCATCGCAAGATTTTCCTCGCGCGGGATGTTCAGCGCCACATCGACATGAAAATCCCAGCTTTTGCCGACCAGCGTCACGACTGGGGCGCCGGAATTAGTCAGCGCGGCAAGGCCGGGATCATTGGCGGCGCTGCGGCCCGGACGGCGCGTCATGCCGAAGGCGGTGAATTTGGCGCGCTTCAGCGGCGGGGCGTCGCCGAAGAACGCATCATCGGTCGGGTTCGCCCCCGGCCAGCCACCTTCGACGTAGTCAATGCCAAGCTTATCGAGCGCAATCGCAATCGCGCGCTTATCCGCGACGGAGAAATCCACGCCCAGGGTCTGCGCCCCGTCGCGCAGGGTGGTGTCGAAGAGATAAACGCGATCAGCCATGATTATTCTATGCCCTTAATTCTTGCGCCGCCAAACCGTGCCACCCGGCCCATCTTCCAGCAGAATGCCTGCGGCGATCAGCTCGTCCCGAATTCGGTCGGCTTCGGCGAAATCTTTGGCTTTGCGCGCGGCAAGACGGGCGGCCAGCTTGGCGTCGATGGCCTCGGCCGAAAGGTCATCCGCCCCGCCCCGTTGCAACCAGGCTTCCGGGTCTTGCCCGAGCAGCCCGAGCAATGCCCCCGCGCCAAGGATTTGGCCTTTGAGCGTCCTTTGTTCCGCCCAATCTTCGGTTTTATTGAGATCAGTGACCAGGGCGTGCAGGGCGGTCAGGGCGAGCGGCGTGTTGAGATCGTCGGACAAAGCCGCGCGCACACTAGCCGGGGCTTCCGGTGTTGCCTCGATATCAGCTACCCGGCGCAAGGCCAGATAAAAGCGGTCCAGCGCGCCGATTGCTTCTTGCAGGCCCTTTTCCGTCCAATCCAACGGTTGGCGGTAATGGGCGGACAGCAGCAGCAAGCGCACGGCTTCCCCCGGTGCGCGGTCGAGAAGATCGCGGACGGTGAAGAAATTGCCCAAGGATTTGGACATTTTCTCCCCTTCCACCCGCAACATGCCATTATGCATCCAATAGCGCGCTAAGGGTGCCCCGGCGTGGGCGCAGGTGGATTGGGCGATCTCATTCTCGTGATGCGGGAAAATCAGATCCGCGCCGCCGCCGTGAATATCAATGGTTTCGCCCAGATGGGCTTCGATCATGGCGGAGCATTCGATATGCCAGCCCGGCCGCCCGCGTCCCCAAGGGCTATCCCAGCCCGGTAGATCGGCCGTGGAGGGTTTCCACAGCACGAAATCGGCGGGGTCGCGCTTATAGGGGGCGACATCGACGCGCGCCCCGGCGATCAACTCGTCCCGGCTATGGCCCGACAGGCGGCCATAATTGGCCATCGACGGTACGTCGAACAGGACGTGCCCTTCTGCCGCATAGGCGTGACCAGCGGCCAGCAGCTTGCTGATAATCGCAATGATTTCCGGGATATGATCGGTCACACGCGGTTGCAGCGGCGGGCGGAGGACGCTGAGGGCGTCCATATCCGCGAGATAATAGCGCTCGGTTTCCGCCGTGATCGTGCCGATGGGCACCCCGCGGGCAGCAGCGGCAGCGTTGATCTTATCGTCAACGTCCGTAATGTTGCGCGCATAGATGACCTGGGGATACTGGGCCGACAGCAAGCGGAACAGCACATCGAAGATCACCGCCGGGCGGGCATTGCCCAAGTGCGCGCGGTCATAGACCGTGGGGCCGCAGACATAGAGCGTCACACGCGCAGGATCGGCGGGGGTAAAAACCTCCTTTTGGCGGGTGAGGCTATTGTGCAGCAGCAGTTCCACGGTCATCCTCAGTCAAATCAGCGAAAGGGGGTAGAGAGTGAGCGGGGCAGACGCATCGGTCAAGCCGGGAGATGACATGGGCGCGGGCTTTGCGCTGGACGCGCGGCTGGCGGCGGATACCGTCGCGGTCGCCGATCTGCCGTTGTGCCGCGTTCTTCTGATGAAAGATGCGCGCTTTCCCTGGCTGATCCTGGTGCCACGCCGGGCGGGCGTATCGGAGATTCTTGATCTCGCCGCCGCCGATCACGCGCAGCTTTGGGCGGAGATCACCGAGGCGGCAGCGGCGTTGCGGGCGGAAACCCAGCCACTGAAGCTGAACATTGGCGCTTTGGGGAATATCGTTCGGCAGTTGCACGTCCATATCGTCGCGCGGTTCGACGGCGACGCGGCTTGGCCCGGTCCGGTTTGGGGGGCCGGTCCCGCCAGCCCTTATTCGCCAGAGGCGTTGGCGGCGCGCCAGACCGGCTTAACCCGCGCGCTCCTCGCCCGGCGCAACCGTGGGGGCTAAGGCGGCCAATCGGCGAATTTCCTGCCCAAAAATCCAACATAGCCGGGCGATCAAGGGAATAGATAGGGCTGCGGGCAGCAATGCCAAACGCTGCGTTTCGGGATCGGTTAGCAGCAGAAGAACCGTTGCACTATTCAGTGCCAAAACAGCAATACCCTGCACCAAGCATCTCTTTGCATTTTCAAAAGTCAACGACAGTATTGCCAGAGATTGCGTCATGGTTGCAGGTGAATCCGATTCCTAAATCAATTCGGCTGCGTGCCCTGAGAAGCGCAAGCCTGCGGTTCATTTGTCACAATTTTTCTTGAAGAAGTCAATAACCTATCTAAATCAGACATCGATCACTAAAGTCTTAACGATAAAATATCAGAAAAATTACACTCTTTTACTTGTGTTAATTTTGCGAATGCACAAAGGGCCTGGCGCTTGGCGGTGCCGATCATTCGCCCCTGGCGGGGGCCGCGCTTCGGGCTTGACAGGCCTCGGCCCTGCCGGTAAGAACGGCGGCCTTGAAGGGTCCGTTCCGTGGCGGGATAGCTCAGTTGGTTAGAGCAGGGGACTCATAAGCCCAAGGTCGGTGGTTCAACTCCACTTCCCGCCACCACTCTTTCTTCCTTTCTCTTTGTGTCAGCTGCGCCCGGCGAAGAACTCCGCGATGGTCGCTGCTGCCGTATCCAGATGCTGGCGCAAAATCGCCTGCGCGGCCGCCCCATCGCGGGCGCGGGCTGCCGCCAGAAGGGCGCGATGTTCATGCTGCGCCAGATGATCCCGCCCTTTAGCCGCTAGGTGGAAGCGCAGATAGCGGTCTGCCGTGGCCAGTTGCGCCGCTACCAGGGCGATCAGCTTCGGGCGGCCCGCCGCGCCATAGAGGCAGAGATGAAAGCGACGGTTGAGATCGCCCAGCCGGGCCTGATCTACCTCCCCATCCAGATCACCGATCAACTCCTCCGCCCGCTCGAAATCGCCGTCGGTCAGGTTCGGGATCGACAGGACCAAAGCCGCCGGCTCCAAGGCCCGGCGGATGGCATAATTATCGGCAGCATCCTCGGCCGAAATCTCGGTCACCACCGCCCCCTTATGCGGCTCGAACTCTACCAGCGCCTGCGCTTCCAGTTGCCGCAGCGCCTCGCGCACAGGCATTCGACTAACCCCGAAGAGGATTGCCAGCTCCTCCTGACGCAGGGGGGTTCCGGGGGCCAGTGTGCCGCTTAGAATCGCCTGACGCAGCCCAGCTTCAACAAATTCCGTCGCCGTGCGCGGCCGGGTTTGGGCTGTTCCCAACCAATCGGCCAAGGCCGCCAGGGGCGGGGGCGTCTCGCGCATCCCGATTTTCCTTGTAGATTGGATCCAACATCCGATTAACTGCTGAACCGACTCTGGCGGGTTCGCTCAAAAAAAGCAAGGGGAAGCAGCATGAAACGGTCATTGCACGACGCAGGCGACTATCTTCAGCCGGGAAGTGCCGGGGTGCTAGCCGCCGTGGTCGGGTTTGCGTCGGCTTTCACGATCGTGTTGCAGGGGCTAACCGCAGCGGGCGCAACGCCGACCCAAGCCGCATCGGGGTTGATGGCGCTCTGTGTGGTGACGGGACTATTAGGTCTGCACATGAGTTGGTCCTCGCGCTTGCCTATCTCGATTGCCTGGTCGACCCCCGGCGCAGCCTTGCTGATCGCAACCGGTGCCCCGCCGGGCGGCTTTCCCGCGGCGGTGGGCGGTTTCTTGAGCGCCGCCGGTCTCATTATCTTGGCGGGACTTTGGCCGCGCTTCGGTCAGTTGGTGGGACGCATTCCGATGGGGCTGGCCAGCGCCATGCTGGCAGGGGTGCTGTTCGACCTGTGCCTCGCGCCGGTCCGCGCCATGGCAACCCTGCCCTGGCTAACCCTGCCAATTCTGCTGACCTGGGCGCTGATGCTGCGCTTCGCGCGGCTCTATGCCGTGCCGGTTTCCGTCGCGGTCACTTTTGCGCTGATCGGGTGGAGTACGCCGCTGCCGGATCTGGCCGCCGCCTGGCCCCGGCCAGAGGTGGTGCTGCCGCAATTTTCCTTGGAAACCACAATCAGCATCGGCCTGCCGCTGTTCATCGTCACCATGGCATCGCAGAATATTCCAGGGTTGGCGGTATTGCGGGGTAATGGCTTTAACCCCGATACCGGACCGATTTTCGTCATTACCGGCATGGGCAGTACGGTAACGGCCCTGTTTGGCGGACAATCGGTCAATCTTGCGGCGATCACAGCAGCCCTCTGCGCCGGGCCGGAGGCGCATCCCGATCCAGGAAAACGTTACCGTGCCACGGCCGCTGCGGCGGTCGCCTATCTTCTGTTAGGGGTGGGTGCGAGCTATGCCGCCGCCTTTATCGCGGCGGCCCCGCCGCTGCTGATTCAGGCGGTCGCCGGGCTGGCGCTGCTCCCCAGCTTGGCGAACGCCCTTGGCGCGGCCCTCGCGTCGGACGCGGAACGTCTTCCAGCAATTTTAACCTTCGCGATTGCCGCCTCTGGGATTGGGTTCTTCGGGGTAGGTCCCGCTTTCTGGGGATTGCTGGCCGGGGGTGCCCTGATGCTGGCCCTGCGGCGGCCTGCGTGACGATTTTTTCTCCAGACACGGGTCCGATTCCTGCCATAGTCTGATCGTAAAGAAAGCGTTAACGCGACTTACCCCAGGAGGGAAGCACGATGGTTTCGCTTTTACCCCATCGTCGGCACCGGGTCTGGATCGGCGGCTTTATCCTGACCCCCTGGCTGATAACCAGCCTGCCCGCCCCGGCCCTATCCCCTGCTGATACACGGCATCTGCTGGACCGGACCGGCTTTGGGGCCAGCGCCGCCGATTTTGCCCGCTTTGCGCCAATGAGCCGCGAGGCCGCAGTCGAAACGCTGATCGCCGAAACCCGCCGCGTGCCGGTGACGCCGCTGCCGCCCTTCATCGGCCAAAACCGCACCGATTTCGCCCGCATCGGCCAAATGCCCGCCGAGGAGCGCAAAACCTGGGAAGAGAAGATTTCCGCCCAAGGCCGCGCCATGAAAGCTTGGTGGATGCAGGAAATGCTGACCACCCCCTCGCCGCTGACCGAACGCATGGTACTGTTCTGGCATAATCATTTTGTCTCTAGCTTCAATAAGGTGCGCGATCCGGAAGCGCTGGTGCGGCAGAATCTGACCTTCCGTCGCCTGGGCCTGATCGATTTTCGCGGCCTGTTAACCGCCGTGGCCCGCGACCCGGCGATGATGAAATATCTCGACACCCCCCAGAACCGCAAAGGCGGGCCGAACGAGAATTTCGCCCGCGAACTGTTCGAGCTGTTCACTCTGGGCGAAGGCCATTATTCGGAAGACGACATCAAGCAGGCCGCGCGCGCCTTTGCGGGGTGGACGGTGGACGAGCCGACCGGCAAGTTCAAACTGAACCCCGGCGCTATCGACCCAGAGGTGAAGCAGGTCTTCGGCCAATCCGGCCCCTTCGACGGGCAGGATATTCTCGATCTGGTGCTGAACAATCCGCAGACTGCCCGCTTCGTCGTCGGCAAACTGTGGCAGGAGTTTGTGTCCGACACGCCGGACGAAAAAACCCTGGCACCTATTACTGCCCGCTTTGCCGGGGATTGGCGGATCGACCGGGCGCTCGCGGACCTCTTGACCTCTGACGCCTTCTGGAGCGAACAGAATCGCGGCACGCTGGTGAAATCGCCGGTCGATCTCGTCGTCGGCACAGTACACCGGCTGGGGCTGACCAACCTGCCGCCCGATCAAGCCGTGGAGCAGGTGCGCCGCCTGGGGCAGGATATTTTTGAGCCACCGACCGTGCGCGGCTGGCCGGGCGGCACGGCCTGGATCAATACCGATACCCTGCTGCAACGGCGTGAGGTTGTGGATCGGCTGATCCGGGGGCAAAGCCTGTCGGGCGACGGGCTGCGCGCCAAAGCGCCGCTAACCGTTGCACTGCTGGCCCTGCCGCCGCGTCAACCGCTGCCCCCCGCCCCGGCAACACTCGTTCCCGCCAATAGTATCGCCCCCGACCTCGACGGGATTCTGCGCGATCCCGCGTATCAGGTGAAATAGGAGTGGATGCCATGACCAAGATGGACCCAAGCCGTCGCCGCCTGCTGCGCGGCCTATCGGCCAGCCTGGCCCCCTTTATCCTGCCGTGCGGGGCATTGATTCCCAACCTCAGCCTAGCCGCTGCGCCGAATTGGGGTCGAATGCTAATTTTGGTAGAGCTGCAAGGCGGCAATGACGGGCTGAATACCCTGATCCCCTACCGCGACGATGCCTACCGCGCCCTGCGCCCCACCCTCGGCCTGCCGGTCGATCAAGTGGTGACGATCACCGGCGAGGCCGCGCTGCATAGCGCCCTGACGCCGCTGATCGGCACTTGGGAGACAGGGGAACTCGCCATCGTCCAAGGCATCGGTTACGAGCGGCCCAATCATTCGCACTTCCGCTCGATCGAAATCTGGGATGCCGCGTCGGGGTCGGACGAGGTGATCCCGGAAGGCTGGGTCGCGCGCCTATTTGCCGCCCAACCACCGCCCGCCGGTGATGCCGATGGGGTGATCTTCGGACGCCCCGTGCTCGGCCCGCTGCTACCGACCGCGACGAGGGACAGCCAAGCGGCGCTTTGTTGTGATGGATTCGGTCAAGAACTTCACCCGGCGCGGCCTCGCCCTGCCCGCAAATCAGGCCACAACCGCGGAAACCCCGGCGCTTCACCATTTGCTGACCACTCAGGCGATTGCCGGGCAGGTCGCGCAAGGTGTCGCCGAAGACCTGAAAAAGCTGGAGGGGAACGAGGCCCTGGAAAAACGCCTCGCCGCTTTCCCGCAGCATGGCTTCGGCAAACAATGCGCCGAACTTGCCCGTCTGCTCGCCGCCGATAGCCGCATTGCCGTGGCGAAACTCAGCCTGGGCGGCTTCGATACCCATGTGAACCAACTCGGCACCCACGCGCGTCTCTTGGGCGAACTCGCCTCCGGTCTCGCGGCCCTACGGACGTTTGCCAAGGAACAGGGAATTTGGGACCGGCTGGTGATCGCCAGCTATTCCGAATTCGGGCGGCGGGCCGGGGAGAATAAAAGCGCCGGAACCGATCACGGCACCGCCGCGCCGCATTTCGTGCTGGGCGGTCAGATCGCCGGCGGCGTGAAGGGCGAAGCACCGAGCCTGACCCAATTACAATCTGGTGATTTAATACACACCATGCCGATGCAGCGCTATATCGGCAGCCTGGCGAAAGAAACCTGGGGGTTAACCGAAACCCTGCCCGCCCTTGACCGCTACCCGCCGATCGGCTTGATTGCCTGAGGATATTCTCAGGGATCAGGGGCACATCATGGCGTGGCTATACTTACTGGTCGCAGGCGTGCTGGAAGTGGGCTGGGCCATCGGGCTTAAATATACCGATGGCTTCACCCGCCTTTGGCCGACCGTTGGGACGGTCATCAGCATGACCCTCAGCGTCGGCTTTCTCGGCTTGGCGTTGAAGACCCTGCCGGTCGGCACCGGCTACGCGGTTTGGACCGGCATTGGCACCGTCGGCACCGTCATTCTGGGGATTGCCCTGCTCGGCGAACCGGCAACCTTGATGCGCCTTGTCTGCGTTGGGCTGATCGTGGCCGGGATTATCGGGCTGAAACTAAGTCATTAACGTCACCGTCGTTCCATCCGCCATCAGCCCCGCCGCTGGGTCGGTATCCAGCCGGATCAACGCGAGGCCGAGGCCGGGAACGGCGGAGCGCAATTCACCCGCCTCCTTCCCCCCCGCCAAGATCGGCGTGCCCGGCGGCGGCACCGGGCCGGTCAAGCGGACGGGCTGGGCCTTGCGCTTCAACACCGCGCGATATTTGGTCCGCGCTGTCAACTCCTGGCCAATGTAGCAGCCCTTGGCAAAATCGATGGCATTCAGCGTATCGAGATTGAATTCCAGCAGGATCGAGCGGTCTGGCTCCAGATCGCGGCTACCGTCCGGCACGCCCAGGCCGATACGGTGGCGGTGATAGGCATCAAACGCCGATACCGACGCTGCCGGGGCCGTCGCCGGCTGCGGCGCATCCCCCCCCACGAGCACGGCCACCGCATTGGCGGCGGTCAGCGCCAGATCAAGCCACGGCGTCGCCCCAGGGGCCACGGGCGCATCGATCATGGGCGGCAGCGGTTCTGATGCCGGCCACCAACAGCGCCACCCCAAGTTGGGGTGACGGGGATCGGCGAACGCAAGTCCCCCCGCGGGGGGTGGCTCCGCAAAGCCTGCCAGTACCCTATACTCATCCTCGACCGCCAGCGTAACATCGGCGCGCAGCTTGTAGAGCGACAGGCGGCGTAGACAATCGGCGCGGCGGGCGGCATCGACCTCCAGCAGCAGCCGGTCGCCCTCGGCCTGGATGAAGAAATCGAAGAGATATTTGCCCTGGGGGGTCAGCAGGCAGGCATAGACCGCCGCCCCGGTTTCGACCGGGGTCAGCGTATTGGTCAATAAGCCATTGAGAAAGCTGACCCGCTCGGAGCCGGTGACGACAATCAGCGCGCGGTCTGATAGGGTGCAGGCAGGCATGGTCTTCCGCAAACTCCACAAAGGGTATGGAAGCGACATAAGCGCCGCCGCGTCGGCGCGCAAGAGGATGGTAACGCACGATGGGTTTCGGGGTCGGTTGGAAAGCGGGCAGCCTGCTGCTGGCAGGGGTGTTGGCAGGGGTCGGCGCGGCAGCGCTGGGGACGGTTCATCCCGCCCAAGCCCAAATGATCCGGGGCGCGAGCGGCGACGGGCCAGAGGCGGTGAAGACCGCCAGCACGATGCTGCTCGACCTCAAAGGCTCCTCCCTGCCCCGCTGGTGGCGGGCGCTGGCCGTTGCCCGCCTCGCCCGCACGCAAGCCCGGTATGGTGACGAGGAAAGCGCGCGGGTATTGGCGCGCGACGCCGTGCTGCTCATCAACGAACCCGGCCCGCCCGCCCCGCCTGCCCTTGGCCCGGCGACGATTTTTGCGGTCCTGAGCCAAGCCTATCTGGACATGCGCGACCCGCAGAGTTCCGTGCAGCTCGCCAATGAAGCTTTGAAGGCGATGCAGAGCGTTAGCGATGTGCCAACCCGCGCCAATAGCTTCAGCTTCCTAGGGCTGGTTATGGCCGACGCCAGCGGCCCCGATGGTGCCCGCCCGCTGCTGTTGCAGGCCCTGCGGGATACAGCAGCCCTGCCGCCGGGGCGGGAACAGATCGCCGCCCTCTCCCTTATTGCGCAAGCGCAGGCCCGGTTGAATGACAAGCCTTCCGCTGCCGATACGCTCTCCGCCCTAACCTCGGCGCTGGCAGGCATCAGTAAGCCAGGGGATATTGCCCTCACCCGCGCCCATGCTTCCCGCGCGGCAGCGGCGGCGCAGGATATGAACGCCGCCCGCAATCACGTGCGCGAGGCGATTGCCGCCTACGACCGGTCGACGCAGACTAACGAAATGCCGATGACCGAACGGATCGCCGCCCTGGGCCTGATCGCCCTCGCCCAGAATGAGATCGGCGATAAATCCACCGCCCGGCAGATCGTCCGCACCCTAAAACAGACACTGGCGACGATCACCGAGCCTTACGATAAGTTCCAGGGCCTGCTAACCCTGGCCGACGCCAGCTTCGAGGTGGAACAGCAGAAGCGTTAGGGACAGAGGCACGGCGGGCCTAGACGAGTTCGAGGCTCGCCCCCGGCCCAACATAGGTGCCCACATCATCGCCCAAGCAGATGCGCTTAATGCAGCCCGGTTTGTCGAAGTTGAAGAGGTGAATGGGCAGACTATGATCGCGCGCCAACAGCATGGCCGATTGATCCATCACCCGCAGGTCCTGGGCGATCACATCATCATAGGAAATGCTGCGATAGCGTTTGGCATCGGCGAACTTCTTTGGATCAGCGGTATAGATACCATCCACACCGTGTTTGGCCGCCAGGATCGCATCGCAGCGCAGTTCCAACGCACGCTGGACGGAGGGATAGTCCGTCGTCACATAGGGCTGACCAATGCCGCCGACGAGAATGACGATCGAGCCTTTTTCCAAATGCCGGGCAGCGCGCAGGCGAATATACGGCTCGGCGATTTGATTGATCTGAATGGCGGTCATCACGCGCACATCCGTATCGGTGCGGGCGTTGATGGCCGCGCGCAGCATGACGCCGTTGATGACCGTGCCGAGCATTCCCATGTTATCGGCTTCGGCGCGCTCGATCTTCCAGGTTTCGGCGATATTGCCGCGGAAGATATTGCCGCCGCCGACGGTAATCACCACCTGCGCCCCCAGTTCCACCGCCGAGACGACTTCGGCGACGATATGCTCGATCGCCTCCTTATCGAAGATCGCCCCACCGCTGCCCATGGCCGCGCCGCTCAACTTAATCATTAGGCGGGTATAGCGGCTCATGGTCAGACTCCTCGATTGCAGCGGCCAGGAATGCGGGCGTAGTATCGCCGCCGCCGGGCCTTGCGCAAGGGGAACCTGAGCGCTCCTGTCGTCTGTCTGCGTTTTGATCCAGTCCGGGCCTATTTTATGAAGACAATCCTGCTGACCCTGCTCACGACGATCCTGGTGCAGGGCGGGAATTTCGCGTCTGGCGTGCTGGCGGCACGGCTGTTGGGACCGGAAGGACGCGGCGATTTGGCCGCCGCCCAGCTTTGGCCAACCACGGTGGCCTATATGCTGCTGCTCGGTCTCAACGACGCGGCGCTCTATTTCAGTGCCAATGCCAAGCTGAAGGACCGGCAGGTCTTTGCGACCGGCCTTTGGTCGGGGCTGACCGTTAGCGCGGCGGCCCTGCTGATTTGCTGGTTTGCCGTGGTTCCGCAAGTCTATCCAGCCGATCGGCCAGAGCTGCTACAGGCGGTGTTGCTGCTGCTGGGGCTGATCCCCTGCCATATCCTGGGGCTGATCTTCCAGGATATGCTGCGCGGCAAGGGGATGCTGGGCCTGTGGAACCTGATCCGCATCGCCCTGGCCCTGGGCTATCCGCTGGCGATTGCCGGCCTGTGGTTGGTCGGGGAGCGCGGGTTGCTGGCCGTTGCCGGGGCCTATCTTTTGGCCCATATCCCCCCCGTGCTGATCCCGTTGGCGGCGCTAGTCTGGCGTGGTTGGGGCGGTCTTCGACCCGAACCCCAGGCGGCGCAGGCCATGCTGGCCTATGGCGGGCGCATCTATGCGTCGGGGCTGATCTATCAAGCCAATAGCCGCATCGACCAATGGCTTATCCAAAGCTTCCTGTCGTCTGCCTCCCTGGGGTTCTATGTGGTGGCGACCAGCGTCAGCCAAATTCCAGTGACTTTGGCTTACTCGGTCGCACAGATCGCGTTTCCCCGCGCTTGCGCCGAAGCCGACCCGACAGCACGCGGAGCGGTCATCGGTCTTTATCTGCGCTTTACTGTGGCTCTAATGCTGGTGGCGTCGGTTGGGCTTTGGCTGATCGCGCCCCTGTTCCTACGCCTGGTGTTTGGCGAGGGGTTCGCCGGAGCCGCCGATTTGGTGCGCTGGCTGATCCTGGGCATTGTGCCACTGACCATCCGGGAGTTTCAGGCGCTGGCCTTCAAAGCCTGGAACCGCACCCTGGCCCTGTCGATCAACGAGGGGCTGACCCTAGCGATCAATGCCGGGTTGCTGCTGGTCCTGCTCCCCACCTACGGGCTGAACGGGGCCGCCTTCGCCTTCGTCGCGGTACGCTGGGCGCAGGTGATCGTGCTGGGCGCGCTCGCTTGGAAGCACCTGCACCTCTCCCCCGCCGCCCTGTTCGTCCCGACCCCCCGCGATGGGGAGTTGATCCGGCAGGCGTGGGGGCGGTTGCGGCGGCGGTGATCGGGGGAAAGTCCCCCGATCCTCAATTGGTCTTCGGCTCTTCCGTCAGATCGGCAAGGCTTTTGGTCAGCCGGTCAATCTTATAGCTCGGCAGTTTGAAGGCCCAGCCCTGGGTGGGTTTCAGCGCCTCGTTATCGCCGGAAAAGCGCACCCAATCGGCCCCATCGAGCTTATGCAGCGCCACGGTGACGGCCCCGCCTTCGGTTAGGGTGAAATGCGCCTCGGTAACCGGGGGGGCGCTGGGCAGGTCGGCCGCCGGGCGAACATCCTCGAAGCTCATGCCTTCCAAGGCGGCCGCGATGCCGGTAACGTCCCAGCCTTTTTTGGAGGCACGACCCTCCGGCGGATTGGCGACGATAAAGTCCGGCGGGCTGGCATCGCCCGGTGCGCGCGTGATGTCGACCTTCGGCCCCTCGGCCGGCGTTAGGCTGACGGCGGTGACCTTATCCTGGGCGATGTCGAACAGATCTTTCGCCAAAAACTCCAGCGGATCGACCTTCGGGTTCAGACGGCTTTCCACCAGCCAGGCCTGCGGGTCCCCGGCTTTGCGGAGGTACAGCATCGGCTTATCCAGCCCCAGGGCTGCCGCATTGACGGCGGCGCTACGCAGCTTACCCAGCAGAACATCCGCTACCAGAGTTTCCCCTGCGCGCAGGGTTAAGCGCCGCACTTGCGAGGTTGCCCCTTCGTCAAGGTCGAGCCGCGCGTGCAGGTCGGGCTTGCTGGTTTTCGCCTCCAAGGTCTCCGCTTCCGTCAGATCGACCAGAATCTGGCGGATTTTTTCGGGAGCGACGGGGTAACCGCCTTTTTCCGCCAGCGTCCATTGGTCGCCCTGACGCGCGAACGTCAGCGTCTGCGCGCCCTGCGCCAAGGTGATTGCCGTCACCTGTCCCTGCCGGGCGGCAAGATCGGCGAAGAGCTTCTGTCCAGCCGGAAGGCTGCGGGCCGGGCGGTCGGCGGTTAGGCTGACCCCGGCCCCAACGACGCTGGCCCCAGCCAGCGCAATCAGGATCAGCAGCGCGGGAGTTTGCATCTCAGTTCCTCCTTAACCCTGGGCCTGCGCCGCCCGGCGGGCGCGGTGCCGCCGGAATACACCAAGCGCCACCGCAAAAACCACCAGCGCCACCGGCACAGCGCCAATCACCCAGGCCCTGACCCGGTTCTGCAAGGCTTCGATATCCGTGCGCAGGGCCAATTGCACCTCGCGCAGTTCGGCCCGGCTGCGCAGCAGGTCGGCCCGGAAGCTTTCGATTTCGGCGACCTGTTCCGGCGTTAGGCTGGCGGTCTGCGGCTGGCCTTTGGTGCCAGTCTCCCGACCGCGCAGGCTGGCCAGCTTCTTTTCGGTTTCCTTGATCTTATCCTGCAGCTCCTGTTCCTTGGCGCGGAAGCGGTTTTCCGCCTCCTGTTCTAAGCTGCGGATCGCCGTAAAGGGCCGGTCGATCACCGTGCGCGCCGTTAGGCCAGAGAGCGACGAGCCACCGGCCAGATTATCCAGAGCATTGGCGATAAAATCGCCATTCCCGGCAACCGGCACCGCCACGCGCTGTCCAAAGAAATTCTGGACCTGCGACCAGAAGCGGTCTTCCAGCATATCGGTATCGGCCAGGATGACCAGATTCAGCGGTTGCTGGCTTTCCCGCAGCCGTTCGCCCGCCACCGCCCCGTCCGGTAGGGCGTCGGGGAAGGCGGTTTTCGCAGGGCCGGTCACGCGGGCCGCGATCGTCAAGGCCTGACCTTCGCTTTGGAAGCCGCGCAGAATGCCCAGAATATCCGGCTGGCCGCGCACCTTATCGGCGGCCAGCTTCATGGAAACAACCGAGGAGGTCGCCAGCGGCGTGAGTTGGGTCGTCGAGCCGTCGATCTTTTCAAGAATCCCAGCCGACGCGAAGGATAGGCTTTGTAGATCGCCGGTCAGCGAATCCGTTTCGGCCAATTGCGCCTTGGGAACCGAAATCCAGGCAAGATAATCGGCGGCCTGCACGCGCGTCGCGGCCCCGCCTGCCGAAACCTTCCGGGCATTCCGCCGGTCGGCAACCACCTTATCTGGCACTAACTGCACGCCCCAGGCTTTGAACAGATCGTCCATCGCCGAGGCCCCCGCAGGGCCAGGCACGCCTTGCATAGCCAGCATTCGCGCCCGGCTGATCGCGGCTTCCGACACCGGATCGACCATCACCAACGCCCGCCCGCCCGTCAGCACAAACTGATCGATGGCATAAAGAGTGGCCGGCGGCAGGTTAGCCGGATGCACCAGCCACAGCACATCGATCTCTGCCGGAATCTGCGTGACGGTGGTTTCCAGCATCTGGATTTTGAACGTCTGGCTCAACTGTTCATAGATCAGCCAGGTGCCGCTACCGCCCTGCTGCTGCGCCATAGGATCGGCAGTCATCGGCAGGGTGGAGATCAGGCCAACGGTGCGCTGCTTTGGGCGGGCCAGCTTGGTGACCATTTTGGTCAGATCATATTCCAAGAACCGTTCCCGTTCCGGCGCGAAGAACGCAATCACCTCTTGATCGTCGGTGGAATTCACCCCGACCAAGCCGAAATAGACTTGCTCGCCGCCCTGATCGATGGGCACGCCTTGCAACCCATAGGCGACCGCCCGGTCTTCGACGGGGGAAAAGGGATCGGGGCTGAGAAGCTCCACCGTCAGCCGCCCGCGCGACAGGCTGGCGTAATCGCGCAGCAGATCACGCACGCGCTGGGCGTAGGCGGCGAAGCTCGGCACTTCGCGGGTCAGCCGATCTGAGACGAAGAGCCGCAGGGTGATCGGCTCGTCGATCTGCTGCACGGCCCGCGCGGTGGCCGGGGAGAGTGTATAGAGTTTGGTTTCGGTCAGATCGAGCCGAACCCCCCGCAGCAGGCTACCGCCGATGATATTGGCGCTAACGATCAAAACCAGCGTGGCCAGGATGGCCAGCAACAGCAGGGTTTTACGGGCAAAAAGACGGGACATGGTTTACTCCGCCTTCTTCAGATCGACGATCAGGGCGGTTATCACCAAAAAGCCCAGGATCAGCGATGTGAAATAGAGAATGTCGCGGGCATCCAGAATGCCGCGTTGCAGATTGGCAAAGCGCGTCAGCACGGAAAAGCCGCTCACGAACTCCACCAGGGCGGTCGGTGCCCAGGCCGTAAAAGCCCCGGTAACCAGCGTGGTTCCCGATGCGGTGATAAGAAAGCAGACCGTGGCGGTTAGCACGAAGGCAATCACCTGGTTGCGGGTCAAGGCCGACATGGCGGAACCGATGGCCAGAAACGCCCCACTCATCAGCAGCGCGCCAATGGCACTCGCGGCGATCACCCCGTAATCGGGCGTGCCTAGGATCGAAACGGCGATGACCAGCGGGAAGGCGAGCAGCAACCCGACGGCGCAAAAGGCCCAGGAGGCCAAGAACTTACCAACCACCGCATGGCTTACGGCAAGCGGCAGGGTCAACAAAAGCTCAATGGTGCCGCTTTTGCGCTCGTCCGCCCACAGCCGCATCGACAGCGCTGGAACCAGGAACAGATAAAGCCACGGCAGAAAACCAAAAAACGCCTGTAGGTCGGCCTGGCCGCGCTCGAAGAAATTTCCCATGAAGAAGGTTAGCGAACTGGCCAGAACCAGAAAGATCACTAAGAAAACATAGGCAAGCGGGGTTGCGAAATAACTCGCAATCTCGCGCTTAAAAACAGCGATCGCCGGAAACATGGTTGAATTTCCTTCCCGTCTTAAGCGGCGCGCGCCGAGGCGGCAGTCAGGCTGCGGAACACCGCATCAAGCCGCCCGCGCTGCTGATATACTTCGGTAACCGGCCAATTTTCGGCGCGATGCGCCTGGCTAAGACCGGCCAGAAGATCGGCCTCCCGCCCTGGCACGGGCCGCACGACCAAGGTATCGCCGCTTTCTTCGACGGTCAGCGCGCCTGGAATGAGGTGCAGCTTTGGCAGCAGCACCGCCCGGTCCGCCGCGCCCGCTGCCAAGACCACCGCCCCATGCAACGGGTCGCGCCGTAGCAGATCAATCGGCGTACTATCGGCGACGATGCATCCACGGGCGATCACCAGCGTACGAGAGCAAAGGGCTTCGACTTCCTCCAGAATATGCGTGGAAATCAAAATCGCCTTCGTCGGGGCCATCTCGCGGATCAGGGTGCGGACGTCATGCTTTTGATTGGGATCGAGACCGTCGGTCGGCTCGTCGAGGATCAGCACATCGGGATCATGCAGCAAGGCCTGGGCCAGCCCAACGCGGCGCTTGAAGCCTTTCGACAGGGTATCGATCGGCTGATGCACCACGGCGCGCACTTGTGCCGCGTCCAGCGCCGCATCGATCCGCTTCCGGCGCTCGACCCCGAACAGGCCGCGCACATCGGCGACAAAACCCAGCAAGCCATAGGGCGTCATATCGCCATAAGCCGGCGCGCCTTCCGGCAAATAGCCCAACCGGCGCTGGGCGGCGCGGGTTTGGGTCAGAATATCCTGCCCGCAGACCTTGGCCGTGCCGCGCGTTGGGGCCAGAAAGCCGGTAATCATTTTCATCGTCGTCGATTTACCGGCCCCATTCGGGCCGAGAAAGCCCAGCACTTCGCCCTTGTGAACGGAGAAGCTGACATCCCGCACCACATCGGTGCCGCCGAACGTTTTCGTCAGGGCCTGGGTCTCAATCATGGGATCCAAGGTGCCACTCCTTGCCTGGCTCATCAGTATGCAGCGACCAATTGCCGCCGCTGGTCCGCCGATTTAGACTGTGTTGCGAAAAATGCAAGCCGGTTTGCGTATAACGCGGATCGGCGCAACCGAAAAAGGGGCCGTGCATGACCGCGAATCTGCCGATGAACCGCGCCGCCATTGCCGCCCCCTTACCGTGGCGTTTTTCTGCCGCGCAAATTATCAACCGGCTGCGATTGGCCAGCGGGCTGATTCTATTCGTCTATATCCTGACCCATTTTGGCAATCACCTCCTGGGGCTGGTCTCGCTCGATCTGATGCAAGCCAAGCAGGGCGATTTTATGTCGGTCTGGTGGTCGAAACCCGGCACATATCTCTTGCTAGGGGCGGTCAGCGTGCATGTGGGGTTGGCCTATTGGTCGATCTATCGGCGGCGCTCCTTCCGCCTGAAGCGCTGGGAAGCGGTGCAACTGCTCACCGGCGCGTTGATCCCCTATATGCTGATCGAACATGTAATCGGCACCCGCGTCGCCTTTGAACTCTATGACTTACAGGATAGCTATACCTACGTGTTATGGTCGCTGTTTGGCAGCGAGAAGCAGATGCTACAGGCCGGCACGCTGGTGTTCGCTTGGCTGCACGCCTGCATCGGCCTGCACTTCTGGCTGCGATTGAAACCCTGGTACAGCAGCGCCAAACCCTGGCTATTCGCCTTTGCCATCCTAACCCCCGTGCTGGTGCTGATTAGCTTTTTTCAGACCGGACGCGAGGTCATGGTGATGATGCGCGATCCCGCTTGGCAGGCGCAGGCCATCGCCGCGATGAAACTGCCGAATGCCGATGATACCGCCCATCTGATCGCCCTGCGCGATGGTATTCGCTGGGGGTTGGTGGGGCTGCTGGGACTGGTTTTCGCCGCCCGCTATGCCCGCAGCCTGCTGGAAGCACGGCGCGGGCAAGTCCGGGTGCAGTATCATGGGGGCCGGGCGGTTGCGGTGCCACGGGGGCGCACGCTTCTGGAAATCAGCCGGATGAATAATATTCCGCACGCGTCGGTTTGCGGCGGGCGCGGGCGCTGTTCCACCTGCCGAGTCCGGATCGGCCAGGGGGGCGAGGATCTACCGCCGCCGGATGCCAATGAGGCGCGGGTGCTGGCCCGGATCGCCGCCCCGCCGGGAGTGCGCTTGGCCTGCCAGATCCGCCCCGCCGCCAATCTGGAAATCACCCCCCTCCTCCCCGCCCATGCGATGCCACACGATGGGTTCGCAAAGCCTGAGCAAACCCACGGTATGGAGATGGAAGTCGCCGTGCTCTTCGCCGATCTGCGGGGCTTTACCACCCTGTCGGAACAGAAACTGCCCTATGACGTGGTGTTCATCCTGAACCGCTATTTCGCAGAAATGGGCGAGGCGATTGGCCAAAGCGGCGGCGCAGTAACACAATTTTCCGGCGATGGGGTTATGGCGCTGTTCGGGTACGAGCGGGAAGACCCGCCCGCCGCGGCACAAGCCGCCCTGCGCGCCGCACGCCGCATGGCCGAACGGCTGGAGGCGCTGAACCAGGACTTTAGCCATGATCTCGATGCGCCGCTGCGCATGGGGATCGGCATTCACCAGGGTCTTGCCATCGTTGGCGAAATGGGGCACGGGCGGGCGATCGGACTGACCGCGATTGGCGATACGGTCAATACCGCGTCTCGTCTTGAGGGCCTCTCGAAGGAGTTCCATGCGCAGCTCGTCGTTTCCGAACAGGTGCTGGCGCGCGCGGGAATAGCGCTTGAAGGTGCGGCCCGTCACTCTATTGTTCCGCGCGGGCGGACAACGCCCATGGAAATTTTCGCCCTGCCGCGCGCGCTCGATCTGCCGCTGCAGCGTTAAGGATAGTCTGTTGATGACCACAGTGACTGCCCCCGGTCTTGCTGCCGCCCGCCCGCCTGCCCGCCGCGCCGTTGCCCTATGGCTTTTGATCGGCGCGGCCTTGATCTTCGCCATGGTGGTTATTGGCGGGATTACGCGCCTTACGGAAAGCGGCCTGTCGATTGTCGAATGGCGACCAGTGAGCGGCACCCTCCCCCCTCTTTCGGAGGGGGCGTGGCAGGCGGAGTTTGAGAAGTATCGGCAAAGCCCGCAGTATCAGCAGGTCAACCGAGGCATGAACCTTGCCGAGTTCAAAACGATTTTCTGGTGGGAATATATCCATCGCCTCTGGGGCCGCCTCATCGGCCTGGCCTTCGCGGTCCCCATGGTAATTTTCTGGGCGCGCGGGGCCTTCGATGCCGCGCTGAAGCGCCGGGTGCTGCTGCTGCTGGTCTTGGGCGGCGTCCAGGGGGCCATCGGTTGGTGGATGGTGGCAAGCGGCCTCAAAGATGTGCCCGCCGTCAGCCCCTATCGCCTCGCCACCCATCTTGGCATGGCCTTAGTGATTTACGGAATTACCCTTTGGACCGCTCTGGGGCTTTTGCAATCGCGCGCATCCGGCCCGTTGACGGGGGCGCAGCGGAGCACGCTCGGCCTGCTCGGTCTCCTCAGCGTCACGATCCTGGCCGGGGCTTTCGTTGCCGGGCTGGATGCGGGGAAAATCTATAACGAGTTTCCGTGGATGGGCGCGGGGCTTGTGCCGCCTGACTATTGGCACCCGGCGCTATCGGGCCTGCGGAATTTCTTCGAGAACCACGCCGCCGTCCAATTTCACCACCGGCTCCTGGCCGTTGGAACCGTCATCGCGGCGCTTATAGTGGCACTCGGCCTCGTCCGGCGCGGGATGATCGCCTGGGCAGCCGCTTTAACGGCCAGCCTTGCCCTGCAAATCACCTTGGGGATTTTAACCCTGCTGTATCAGGTGCCGGTCGATCTTGGCGCGGCGCATCAGGGCGGGGCGGTGCTGGTCTTAACCGTGGTGATCGCCCTGCTGCACCGGCAGCGGGTTAGCTCGATGGCAGGGTAAGCCCGTAGCGCGCTAGAATCTCGGCAAACCGGCCATTCTCCCGCAAAATCCCAAGCCCTCGGTCAAAGGTGGCGATCAGCGCCTCGCCATGCGGTAGACTGCGGGCAACGATGAGGTGTAGACCAACCTCCTCGAAACTCGCCGGATCATCGGTACCAACCGGCTGGATCGCTTGCGGCGCATAATCCAGCTGCCGCATCGCCCGAACGGCCAAATGCTCGTGGGTCTGAACCAGATCAACGCGCTTGGCCATCAACAGCTTGAAGCAACTGGCAACGTCCGAGGCGTTGACCAAACTCGCCCGCCCGTGGTCGAGCAATGCCCGCGACGGTCTCGACGGGGTCGTGCCGCGGGCGATGCACAGGGTCGGCGCGGCAATCTGGGCAAAAGGCAGTTCTGCTAGCGGTAAACCCGCACGGGTGTAAAGCCGAATGCGGATCGTCGCCAAAGGTCGGGAATAGCGATACAGCGCTAATCGTTCTGGCGTCGGCACATAGGGAAACGTGGCATCGGCCTGATGCGACTGCACCCGTTCCTGCCCGCGAATCCAGGGTTCGACCTCTAGCGCGATCGGCTGCTTCAGCTCGGCGAAGACCGCGCGGACCAGCGCCACCGCCGCGCCCCCCTCTGGTTCGGTTTTGGCGGCGAACGGCGGGTAATCATCGCCCGTAGTTACACGTAATAAAGGCGATAGCGGGGCTTCCGCCACAACCAAATTGGCAGGTAGTGTTAGGCAGGCGCAGAGGAGCATCAACCGCCATCCCGCCCATCGGGACGCAGCCGAGGCTGTCCTGCGTTGACCGCGCGATGCCCCCATGCTCCTGCCCTCCCCGGCACTTGTGATGCCTTGGATGCTGCAAATACGTTATAAACATTATGCTTATCTTCCGACGAAGACCAGCTAAACCGACATGCGCACGTGGGGCTTGCGCGGCGCGAGCGTTTCTGGAACGGTCTGCCTTCCCTGAAATTCCTAAAGCGTGCAAAGCCCGGCCATGACCCGCGATTATAAAGCCAGCGTCTTCCTGCCCACGACTGAGTTTCCGATGCGCGGCGATCTGCCGAAGCTGGAGCCGAGCATTCTGGCACGATGGGAGAAAATCGGCCTTTATGATCGCCTGTGCGAGGATAGCGCCGGGCGGCCAAAATGGGTGCTGCACGACGGCCCGCCCTATGCCAACGGCGATATTCACATCGGCCATGCGGTGAATAAGATCCTGAAGGATGTCATCAACCGCTCGCAGCGAATGCTGGGGCAAGATG
>CAZNVY010000023.1:27903-32056 GCA_964576605.1 uncultured Elstera sp.
CGATCGAATGGAAGATCGAGGAAAAATACCGCGCCAAAGGCCTCGATAAGAATGCCGTGCCGGTGGTGGAGTTCCGTCAGGAATGCCGCGCTTTCGCGCAACATTGGGTGGGCGTGCAGGCAGAGGAATTCAAGCGCCTCGGCATCCTAGGGGATTGGGCGCAGCCCTATCTAACCATGGCCTATCCAGCGGAAGCGCAGATCTTCCGCGAGTTGACCAAGTTCCTGATGAAAGGCGCGCTCTACCAGGGCTTCCGCCCGGTATTGTGGAGCGTCGTCGAACAAACCGCCCTCGCCGACGCCGAGGTGGAATATCACGACCATACCTCGACGCAGATCTACGTGCGCTTCCCGGTTGTCACCTCCCTCAATCCGGCACTCAACGGCGCGGGCGTGGTGATCTGGACGACGACCCCCTGGACCATCCCGGCCAACCGCGCCGTCGCCTATAATCCCGAACTAGCTTATGTGGTGATCGACGTCACCGAAACCGGGGATGATGCGCTTGCCAAGCCGGGCGATAGGCTGCTGATCGCCGAAGCGCTTCTGGCGGCGGTGACCGCCGCTACCAAGATCACCGGCTATAAAAAGTTCGCCGATCTGCCGGGCACCGCACTTGAAGGCACGATCCTCGCCCATCCGCTGCGCGGCAAAGGCTATGAGTTCGACGTACCGCTGCTCCCCGGTGCCCATGTGACGGCCGACGCTGGGACGGGCCTTGTCCATACCGCCCCCAGCCACGGCGAGGACGATTTCCAACTGGGCAAGCAGTTCGGACTAGAGGTGCCGCGCACGGTGGCGGGCGACGGCAAATATTACGACAGCGTGCCCTTGTTCGCGGGCGTCCATGTGTTTAAGGCCGATGGCCCCGTTTGCGCGGCGCTGACCGAGGCCGGGAACCTGCTGGCGCAGGCCAAGCTGCTGCATTCCTACCCGCACTCCTGGCGCTCCAAAGCCCCGCTGATCTATCGCGCCACGCCGCAATGGTTTATCTCGATGGAGACGGACGGGCTGCGCGAGAAGGCCTTGAAGGCGATCGACGATACGCAATGGTTCCCGCCGCAGGGTAAGAACCGCATCGGCGCGATGATTGCCCAGCGCCCGGACTGGTGCGTCTCGCGTCAGCGCACCTGGGGCGTGCCGCTCGCGCTGTTCATCAGCAAGAAAACCGGCGAACCGTTGCGCGACCCTGCCGTGAACGAGCGTATCGCCGCGGCCTTCGAGACGGAAGGCGGCGATGCGTGGTTTGCCTCCCCCGCCGCCCGCTTCCTCGGCAATGAGTATAACCCCGAAGATTTCGAGCAAGTCACCGATGTGGTCGAAGTCTGGTTCGACAGCGGTTCCACCCACGCTTTCGTGCTGGAAGCCCGCCCGGACCTGAAATGGCCCGCCGATCTCTATCTCGAAGGGTCGGACCAGCACCGGGGCTGGTTCCATACTTCCCTGCTGGAAAGCTGCGGCACGCGCGGCCGTGCGCCCTATGACGCAGTGCTAACCCACGGCTTCACGCTCGACGAGCAGGGCCGCAAAATGTCCAAATCCTTGGGCAATGGCGTCGATCCGCTGGTGGTGATGAACGAGTTCGGTGCCGATATTCTGCGGCTCTGGGCGATGCTGTCCGATTATTCGGAAGACACGCGCATCGGCAAATCGATCCTGCAATATACCGCCGACCATTACCGCCGCCTGCGCAATACCCTGCGCTACCTGCTGGGCGCGCTGGCCGGGTTCGACGATGCTGAACGCCTGCCCGAAGCAGAGATGCCGGAACTGGAACGCTGGGTGCTGCATCGCTTGGCGGAATTGGACAAGGATCTGCGTGCCAGCATTCAGCGGTATGATTTCCTGTCCTTCTACACGGCGCTGCACACTTTCTGCGCCAATGATCTCTCGGCCTTCTACTTCGATATCCGTAAGGATGCGCTCTACTGTGATGCGCCGACCAGCGCCCGCCGGCGCGCGGCCCGCACGGTGATGGCGGAATGCCTGCATAAGCTGATCCTGTGGCTGGCGCCGGTTATGCCCTTCACCGCCGAGCAAGCCTGGGGCCTGCGCCCCGTTGGCGTCGCGGGCGGCAGCCAGGGCGAGGAGGATAGCGTGCATCGCCAGCTCTTCCCGGACATCCCGGCGGCATGGCTGGATGCGGCTTTGGGCGAAAAATGGGCGCTGATCCGCTCGATCCGCCGCGCAGTGACCGGGGCGATTGAACTGGCCCGCGCGGCCAAAGAAATCGGTTCGTCGTCGCAAGCCGCGCCGTAAGTCTATGCCGCGCCTCAGTATGTCGCGGCGCTGTCCGGTCTCGACTTTGCCGAAATCTGCATCACCGCCAGCATCGACCTGCGCCCGCTGGCCAGCGCGCCGCCCGATGCCGTGCTGTCGGTGGATGTCGAAGGCGTCGCCGTGCGCTTCGTCAAGACCGACCACGCCCGCTGCGAGCGCTGCCGCAGCCATTACCCGGAAGTCGGCACTATCGCCGATCACCCGGACCTCTGCTTCCGCTGTGCCGAGGTGGTGGGCGGCTAATGTCGAAAACCGTCAAACAGGGGCTGCTGATCGCCGCCCTCGTCATCCTGCTCGATCAAATCAGTAAGATTTGGCTGATGCACTGGTTCGGGGTCACCGGGCCGGACGACCGCGCCCCCGCCGTGCCGGTCACTGGCTTCTTCGATCTGGTGGCCGTCTGGAACCGGGGGGTCAGCTTCAGCCTGTTTTCCAACCACGATGGCAGCGGTGCCTGGATTTTGTCGCTGGTCGCCCTGGTGATTACCGGGGCGATGCTGGTCTGGCTGTGGCGGGCGCAGGGGCTGCGGCTGGCGCTCGGCCTCGGCATGGTCATCGGCGGCGCGCTGGGTAATGTCATCGACCGGGTGCGCTTCGGCGCGGTCTTCGATTTTCTGTTTTTCTACTATCAGCAGTATAGCTGGCCCGCCTTCAATATCGCCGATACGGGGATTTCGGTGGGCGTCGGGCTGCTGCTGATCGACTCGCTGCTGGACAGCCGCCGCAAGGGTTGAAGGGCTGCCATGCGGCGGTGTGACACGTCGCCGTCTTGCCGCGCCGCGGAAACCGGGGCATAAGCGAGCATTCCCCAAGCGGCAACGGGAAACGCCGCTATTTCACAGCGTGGTAACGAGATTATGTCGAACTTCCTGGAAGAGCGCGTTTTAAGCGTCCACCATTGGACCAACCGGCTGTTCAGCTTCACCACGACCCGCGATAAAGGGTTCCGCTTCCTGAACGGCCAATTCATCATGATCGGCCTGCCGGTGAACGGAAAGCCGCTGCTGCGCGCCTACAGCATCGCCAGCGCGAACTATGAAGAGCATCTGGAATTCCTGTCGATCAAGGTCGAAAGCGGCCCGCTGACCTCGCGGCATCAGCATATCCAGGTTGGCGATACGCTCATCGTTGGCAAAAAGCCGACCGGCACGCTGGTTATCGACTATCTGCTGCCGGGCCGCCGCCTCTATCTGCTCGCGACCGGCACCGGCCTTGCGCCCTTCCTATCGATCATCCGCGACCCGGAAACCTACGAGAAGTTCGAGCAGGTGGTGCTGGTCCACGGCGTGCGCGAAGTCGCCGAACTCGCCTACCACGATTACATCACCCAAGAGCTGCCGAACGACGAAATCCTGGGCGAGATGGTGGCCGGAAAGCTGCTCTATTACCCGACCGTGACGCGCGAGCCGTATAAGAACCAGGGCCGCGCGACCGAGTTGATTGACAGCGGCAAACTGTTCACCGACCTCGGCATCCCGGCGCTCGACCCCGAAACCGACCGCGCCATGATCTGCGGCAGCGCCGCCATGCTGGCCGATCTGAAGGCGATGCTGGAAGCGCGCGGGTTCGTTGAGGGCAATACCTCCACCCCCGGCGCCTTCGTTATCGAACGGGCATTTGCGGAGAAATAATCACTCCGTCACAAAGGCCCGCAGCGTGGTGTAGGCTTGGTTGATGAGCTTAATCCGCTCTTCGGCCTGCTTATCGCCGCCGTTCGCATCGGGATGATGGCGTTTCACTAACTCCTTGTAGCGGGTCTTCACATCGGCGAGCGTGATTGGGTGCGAGAGGTTGAAGATCGCCATGGCCTTGGTCTCTTCCGGGCTAGCCGACCCACGGGCTGCCGCGGCCGCGGCCTCTCCCTCCTCGTCAAA
>CAZNVY010000023.1:32121-38656 GCA_964576605.1 uncultured Elstera sp.
GAAAGCCGGGGCGGTCGCCGCGCGATTGGCCGAACGGCCAGGTCGGGCGGTTCCAGGTCGCATCGGTGCGGTTTTCCGCCTCGATCTCCTCTGGCGACATGCCCGCGTAATAGTTCCAGGCCAGGTTATATTCCCGCACATGGTCGAGGCAGAACCAATAATAACTATTCAGCTCGTGCCGAGATCGGGGCGCACGATATTCACCCGCCGCCGCGCAATCGGGATGATCGCAGCGACGGGGCGGGGGCGCTTCGGCCTCCTCAAAGAAGGAAGCCGTAAACCGGGAAGGACGACGGGTGGCCATGCCGCTAGTATGAAAAGCCAAAGCAGGCGGCGCAAGCCATCAGCCTTCGGGGCTGCCTGCATTTGTAACCGCTTGACGTTTTCAGGAACCCCCTATGCCGCACGATGCCCACGAACCAACCGGCCCAATCGCGGCCCGGATGCAAGAGAAACTCCTCGCTGCCTTCGCCCCCGCCGAGGTGCTGATCCACGACGATAGCGCCCGCCACGCCGGGCACGCCGGCGCGCGCGAGGGCGGGGAAAGCCATTTTCGCGTTGTGGTGATCTCGGCACAGTTCGAGGGCCTGTCGCGGGTTGACCGCCAGCGCCGGATCAACACCGTTCTCGCCGAAGAGCTGGCCGGGCCGGTCCATGCCCTGGCGCTGATGGCGCGCACCCCCGCCGAGGTTGGGTCCTAGCCCCGCCCTTGACCTGCCGACGCACAGAGTCTAATCCCGTCCCCTTGCTGTGATTTAGGACTGGATGATGGATCTGTCATCGCGCCTGCGCGCGCTGTTTCCTGGGATACTGTTAAGCCTGGTGCTGGCGCTGGCCGCCGGTTTTCTGGCCGCCAATCAAGGCGGCCCGGCGGTGCTCTATGCTCTGTTCCTGGGTATGGCATTTCATTTCTTGGCCAGCGATACCCGCTTTGCCGAAGGGGTTGCCGTCAGCGCGCGATCAATCTTGCGGCTGGGGGTGGCGCTGCTCGGCGGGCGCATCACCCTCGATCAGGTCACCGCCTTGGGGGGAGAACGGCTGATCGGCATTGCCGCAACAGTGGCTTTGACCATCGGATTTGGCGTTCTGGCCGCACGGGCGCTTGGGTTGAAGCGGCGCTATGGGCTGCTATCGGCAGGCGCAACGGCGATTTGCGGGGCCTCGGCGGCGGCGGCCATTGCCGCAGTGCTGCCACGCTACCCAGAGCAAGAGCGGGATACCGCCTTTACCATCATTGGCGTCACCAGCCTGTCCACCCTGGCCATGGTGCTATACCCGCCGCTGGCGCGGCTGATCGGCTTCGATGCGACGGAAACGGGCATTTTCCTGGGCGGCACCATTCACGATGTCGCCCAGGTGGTCGGCGCGGGCTATAGCGTTGGTCCCGAAACCGGGGATGTGGCGACGATCATCAAGCTCTGGCGCGTGGCGCTGCTGGTGCCGACCGTCCTGCTGATCGCCCTGGCCCTACGCGGCGATCCCCCCGCCCCCGGTACGCGACGCCCGCCACTGGTGCCCCCCTTTTTGCTGGGGTTCGTTGGGCTGGTGACGCTCAATTCCATCGGCTGGCTGCCCGCCTGGGCGGGGGGACTGATGGGGGATGCTTCGCGCTGGTGCATCACCATTGCCATTGCCGCTTTAGGGGTTAAAACCTCGCTCCAAGCTTTGGGGAAAGTGGGCGGGAGGGCGATTGGCCTAATGCTGGCCGAAACCCTGCTGCTGCTGGGGTTGGTTGGCCTGTTGCTGCGGCTACCATGACTCCTGTAGCGTAAATGCCGCTCTTCCGGTATAAAGGCCGCTTCCGCAACGATTGAACCGGACCCAATGTCCAGCGACAGTCCTAGGCGATTGCGCCGACCCTTGATTTTCCGCCACGCGATGCTTCCGCCGTCCGTACCCATCTGGGCCGGGGGCTTCCGGCGATGATTATGAAACTGCTTTTGGTTTTTGTGCTCATCCTGGTGAACGGCTTGTTCGCTATGGGGGAGATGGCCGTGGTTTCCGCCCGAAAAGCCCGGCTGGAGCGTTTAGCAAAAACCAGCGCCGGGGCGCGCCGGGCGCTGACCCTGGCCGAGCGCCCCACCGATCTTCTATCCACGGTGCAAATCGGCATCACCCTGGTCGGGGTTATCACCGGGGCAATCGGCGGCGACGCGCTATCGGGCGAATTCGCGGCGATCCTGGCACAGAATGAAACCCTGGCACCGATTGCCGATAGTTTGGCCTTCGGGCTGGTCGTGATCGGCATTGCCTATGTCAGCCTGATTTTGGGCGAATTGGTGCCGAAGCGCCTAGGGCTAACCTATCCCGAACGAATCGCAGCGGGCCTATCGGGGGTACTGCTGATAACCAGCCGTATTGCCCGCCCCGCGATTTGGCTACTGTCGTTGTCGACCAACCTTGTCCTTAAGCTGATTCCCGGTAAGGAAAGTGATGCCGACGCGGTGAGCGACGAGGAGGTTCGGCACCTGATGCGCGAAGGGGCCGCCTCCGGTCATTTCGATGCGACCGAACAGCAGATCGTCGACCAAACCCTCCGGCTCGGCGACCGGCGCGTTTCGGCGCTGATGACGCCGCGTACGCAGTTGGAGATGATCGACTTGGCGCAAACCCCGGCGGAATGGCTGGCGGTCTTGCAGTCCAGCCGCTATTCCCGCTTCCCCGTCGTCGATGGTGCTCCGGATAATATCGTCGGCATCGTGCGGGTGAAGGACCTGCTGCAAAAGGCGCTGGCTGGGGGCGGGCTGGATATTCGCAGCGCCCTGCGCCAGCCGCTGTATATTCCAGAAACCGCCCCGGCGCTAAAAGTGCTCGATCAATTCCGCCAATCAGGCGAAGATCTGGCGCTGATCGTCGATGAATACGGCGACCTGCAAGGGCTGGTGACCCCCGCCGATTTGCTGGAGGCGCTGGTCGGCACTGACCTATCCGCCGCCGCCCCCGACGAGGAGCCGGCCTGGGTTCAGCGCGACGATGGGTCGTGGCTGATGGATGGGATGATGCCGCTCGACCAAGTGCAGTCGGTGACCGGGATCGCCGACTTCCCCGGTGCCAGCGAAGCCCATGTGCAAACCTTAGGCGGTTTCATCATGGCGCAGTTGAAGCGCATCCCAGAAGTGACCGACCGGGTACCGCTGGATGGGTTTACGCTGGAAGTGATGGATATGGACGGGCGACGGGTGGATAAGGTGCTGGTCACCGCTACTGCCAACGCGGGGTAAGGGAATGCGCCTCCCCCGCCTTCTGCTTCTCGGTCTTCTGCTGATCGCCGCGCTGTGGATGGGCGAGCGGTTTGTGCGTTCGGTCTGGTTGGTGGCGGATCGGCCCCGCCCGGTCGATGCGCGCGGGTCGCTGACCGAGCATGAGCAGCATACCATCGCCCTCTTCGAGAATGCCGCCCCCTCGGTCGCTTATATTTTCACTGGCGATCCGGGGGAAGACGGCGGGGCCGGGTCGGGCGTGGTTTGGGATGGGGCCGGGCATATCGTCACTAATTATCATGTGGTGGAGGGGGCGCAGGCGGTGCGCGTGCGCCTGGACCGGGGCGAGGCCCTGGAGGCGCGCGTGATCGGCGTCTCACCCGACCATGATCTGGCAGTCGTTAAGCTTTCGGATGCACGGGTGCCGCTGCGCCCGGTGCCGATTGGCCGATCAGCGGACTTAAAGGTAGGGCAGAGCGTTTATGCCATTGGCAATCCGTTTGGCCTGTCGCGCACCCTAACCTCTGGCCTGATTTCTGCCCTCGACCGCCGCCTGCCGACCGCGCCGGGGCGGGAGGTGATCGGCGCGATTCAAACCGATGCGGCCATCAACCCCGGTAATTCCGGCGGCCCGTTACTGGACAGCGCCGGGCGGCTGATCGGCATTACCACGGCGATTCTCTCGGCCTCCGGCTCCTCCGCCGGGGTGGGGTTCGCCGTGCCAGTGGATACGGTCAATCGCATCGTGCCAATTTTGATCCGCGACCGGCGGATTCCGCGTCCCGGCCTTGGCATTCTTGCCGCACCCGACGAACTCGCGGCGCGCTTCGGCGTCTCTGGCCTGATCGTCGCCTCGGTCCTGCCTGGCAGCCCGGCGGCCAAGGCGGGCCTGCGCGGTATCGACCGCAGCGCCGGGCGGCTCGGCGATGTCATCACCCATGTCGCGGGCCAGCCCATCGCTGGTCTCGCCAGCCTGGCGGCGCTTCTGGATGAGATCGGGATCGGTAAACCCGTCGAGATCACCGTGCAGCGCGACGGACGGGTGCGCAACGAGCGCCTTATCATCACCGATATTGCCCCCGCTGATTAGGGCGCTCTTGCCCCGGCGGTGCCGCGCAAGATCGGCCTCACTCGCAAAATTTAAGAAAAAACAATGCAAACCTTCTAATTATCAATTTTATACGGAGCTAATTACAAGCTAGATCACTTGAAAATAATTATTTTTAGCTCTGAAATTTTTTATGAAAAAATTAACCCCTAAACTAGAAAGTCCAATATCTATGCGCCATATCGACTAATGCCAGCATTAGCCAGGAGACCATCATGCTTCAATTTTTGCGACAACGGTTATCCGTAAAACTGTCTGCCTCTTTTTTGATGATTTCTTTTTTTACTGTAATTTCCGGAATATTTATCATACGCTCCCTTAACTCCTTAGTTGAAAGTTCACTGATTACAAAGCATAGCTATAGCGTCATTGATTCAATCAACCTGATGCGAGAGGCGATGCTGAATAGCGAAACCGGCCTGCGCGGGTATGTTATTTTAGGATCTGATGATGTCTTAGAATATTATACCCGTGGGCAAAGCCAATATGACGCGGCGATGGCCGACGCACTGCGCCTAACTGCCGATAATCCAACGGAGCAGGCCCGTTTGCAGGAGGCCCATAAGGCGGCAATGGCCTGGAGCCAGGATTTCGCAGCCCCGGTGGTGGCCGCGCTGAAAGACCCGAACGGGCGTGCCCAAGCTATGCAAATCGTCAATAGCGGGTTAGGCAAGGGATTGTTCGAGCAGTTCCGCCAGCACTTGCGGGCGGTTGAGACTGAAGAGCGCCAACGGCTGACCGACCGAGGAATCGTGTTCCAAGAGACATCGGCGCTGGCGCAGATGATTGCCTATTCAGCAATTGCCCTAACCGTCCTGGCCGCGATCATCCTGTCACTCGTCGCCAATCGGTTGATCACGGCCCCCGTGGTGCGGATGACCGCGGCCATGGCCAACCTTAGCCGCAAGGATTATGCGGCAGAAATTCCGGGTATTACCCGCCAGGATGAAATCGGCCGCATGGCGCAAACCCTGCTGACCTTCCGCGATTCGATGCAGCGCGCCGATGCGCTGGCGGCGGAACAAGCGGCAGCCCGCGCGGCGGAAGACGCCCGCCGGACCCAGTTGGAAACTCTAACGCGCGGCTTCCTTGCCACGATCGACCGGATCGTCAATGGGCTTGGGACGGCGTCCGGCCAAGTGCGCCGCAATGCCCAGACCCTGGCGGGAACGGCGCAGCAGACCAATGCTCAGGCCACCGCCGTTGCCGCGGCAACCAACCAAGCGGCCGGCAATGTACAAACCGTCGCGTCCGCAGCCGAAGAACTCTCGACCTCGATTGTCGAAGAGGCCCGCCGCACGGAAAATGCCTCTAGCGTCGTCCGGCAGGCGGTGGACGAGGCGGAAGAAACCAATACCGTCGTCAAGGGGTTGGCCGCCGCGGCCGACCGGATCGGCGAAATCGTTGATCTCATTCAGAATATCGCCGGGCAGACCAATCTTCTGGCGCTGAATGCAACGATTGAAGCGGCGCGGGCCGGGGACGCCGGTAAGGGGTTTGCCGTCGTCGCGTCCGAGGTCAAAAGCCTTGCCAATCAAACCGCCAAGGCGACCGACGATATTCAGGCGCAAATCGCGATGGTGCAGGAAGAAACCCGCCGGGCGGTGGCGGCGATCGACCGCATCGGCTCGACCATCCGCAGCATCGACGGGATAACCGCTACCGTGGCCGCCGCCGTCGAGCAGCAGGGGGCCGCGACCCGTGAAATTGCCCGGAATGTGACCGAGGCGGCCAATGGCACCGAGCAGGTCAACCGCAATATCAACGGGGTCTCCCAAGCCGCGACCGAAACCGGGCACGCGGCACAGGAAATGCTGAAGGCGTCCAATGATCTCGCCGATCAAGCCGCCGCGCTAAAAACCCATGTGGATCAGTATGTCGCCGAGGCGGCGGCTTAGAGCGCGTCTACTCTGCGGCGTTCGGCCATTCGATGATGTGGTGCAGATACTCCTGCTCGTCGGCGATGCTGGTTTCGCTGACGACCCGGCCCTTCACCGAATGGCCCGCCCGTTCGACCGACGCGGGATCGCCGGTCAGCAGCGGGTGCCAGGCGGGCAGCGGCTTGCCCTCCGCCAACCGCCGGTAAGCGCAGGACGGCGGCATGTAATAAAGGCTCTCGATACTCTCCGCCGTCACCTTCACGCATTCGGGAACCTCGGCGAAGCGGTTGGCGTAATCGCAGCAGCGCCCGGTCTTGGGGTCGAGCAAGCGGCAGGCGATGGCGGTA
>CAZNVY010000023.1:38698-39048 GCA_964576605.1 uncultured Elstera sp.
TATTCCAGCTTGACAAGGCAGCATTTGCCGCAGCCGTCGCAGAGGGCTTCCCACTCGTCGGCGGAAAGCTGGAGCAGGGTTTTGGTTTCCCAAAAGCGGGGCGACAGGCTGGGCATGGGAAGGCTCAGGTAAAAAGATGATTGCCTTTCTTATCCGGCGATGCCGTCCATGCCCAGCGTTATCACGCCTTAGGCCAGCCAGCCCGGCACCGGTAGATTGCGGGCGCGCAGGAACTCGGGGTTGAAGAGTTTCGACTGATAGCGCGCCCCGCCATCGCAGAGGATAGTAACAATGGTATGCCCCGGCCCCAGCGTGCGCGCCACCTGCATGGCGGCGGCGACATTGATGCC
>CAZNVY010000023.1:39067-40902 GCA_964576605.1 uncultured Elstera sp.
GCCGACGCAGAGGCCATCGTTCTTCAGAAGGTTGAACACAACCTCCAGCGCCTCGGGGTCGGATACGCGCACGGCACCGTCGAGCTGCACCCCGGCGAGGTTGCCCGGCACGCGGCCTTGGCCGATGCCTTCGGTGATGGAAGTCCCTTCCGCCACAAGGTCCCCGCCCGTCGCCCAATTATAGAGAACCGAGCCATGCGGGTCGGCTAGGAAGACTTTGATCGCGGGATCGGCTGCTTTCAGGGCACCGCCCGTCCCGGCCAGGGTGCCGCCGGTGCCGACGGCGCAGGTGAAGGCATCGGGCGCCTTGCCGGTGAGGGCTTTCACTTGCGCGTAGATTTCCGGCCCGGTGGTGCGGGCGTGGCCGTCGCGGTTGGCGAGATTATCGAACTGATCGGCGAACAGCACGCCGTTCGGCTCCGTCGCCGCCAATTCTTCCGCCAAGCGCCGGGCGACATGCACATAATTACCGGGGTCTTTGAAGGGTTTGGCCGGGACCAACTTCAACTCCGCCCCGATTAGGCGCAGGAAATCGATTTTCTCCTGGCTCTGGGTTTCCGGCATGACGATGACGGTGCGATAGCCGCGCGCATTGCCGACCAGCGCGAGGCCGATGCCGGTATTGCCCGCCGTCCCTTCGACGATCACCCCGCCGGGCTTTAGCGTCCCCGCCACTTCGGCGGCCTGCACGATGGCCAGCGCCGCGCGGTCTTTCACCGAGCCGCCGGGGTTCATAAACTCTGCCTTGCCGTAAATCGCGCAGCCGGTCGCCGCCGAGGGGCCGTTGAGATAGATCAGCGGCGTCTGGCCGATAGCGGGGAACAGGCCGGGCGTGGACATGACTTTCTCCAATTTACGGCGTGATTTGGGAAACTTATGAAAGATGTAGGCCCATCCGTGAAAAGCTGCAAGAGTGCCCGAAGCATGGGAGGGCTGATATGAGCGGGTTCAAGGATCATTTCTCGGCCGTTGCGGGCGGCTATGCGGCTTTTCGGCCCCGGTATGGCGCCAGGCTGGCCGCCGATCTGGCGGCGCTCTGTGCACGGCATCGGTTGGCATGGGATGCGGGGTGTGGGTCCGGCCAATTCTCCGCCCTCCTGCCCGCCCATTTCGAGACCGTGGTGGCGACCGACGCATCCGCCGATCAAATAGCCGCCGCGACGCCGCATCCGCAGATCGCCTATCGCGCCGCGCGGGCGGAGGCGAGCGGCCTGCCGGAGGGCCGTGTCGATCTCATTACCGTTGCCCAGGCCGCCCATTGGTTCGATTTGCCGGCGTTTTATGCCGAATGCCGCCGGGTGGCCGCGCCGGGGGCTGTGCTGGCGCTGATTTCCTATGAAAACATGAACCTACCCCCCGCCTTGGCCCCCGTGTTCCAACATTTTTATAAAGATGTGCTCGGCCCGTTTTGGCCCGCCGACCGGCTTCATGTGGAAAACGGCTATGCCGACCTGCCGTTTCCGTTCGATCCCTTGCCGCTGCCACCCCAGCAGTTGGAGGCCGAGTGGGACGCGGCGGCGGTCTTGGGCTATATCGGCACCTGGTCAGCCGTGCGCGGTCTGTTGGCGGCGGAGGGGGAGGGGCGGTTGAATGCCTTCCGCCAGCAGTTCACCGAGGCGTGGGAGGCTGCGGTCGGGCCGGGGCACCGGTTGCCCCTGGTGTGGCCGGTCAGCGTGCGGGTTGGGCGGGTTCTTCCGGCGTGAGTGAGATTCTTCGCGGCTTTTCAGACTCCTGCATTGACAGGGCGCGGGCCGATGGGTAGGGTCGCGGCCTATTTTCGGCCTGGCTTCGGCCCGGATCTTGGGAACTGAAGGTTTGTATCATGAAGATCGTCA
>CAZNVY010000024.1:0-1218 GCA_964576605.1 uncultured Elstera sp.
AGGCCGCAACCACGATGGGCGTTGCCACGCTCTATTCGCTGGATACTGCCAGCACGGGGGTTGCTACCAAGGAAATCCTGTCCGCCTAACCGCCGACCTCTGACCGAAGGAACGGTTTCCCATGGCCTTCCCGACCGCCGTTAATAATCAGATCACGGACTCCGTAACCCAGGCCAATACGCAGGTCGTCGCTCTCTCGCCAGCGGTTGCCATGGGGAATTTATACCAGGCGACGGCACAGGCGCTTGCAAATGCCGCGCATAATGCAACCATGGCGCAGCAGCAGATGTTCGTGACGGCTCAAGCCGCGACAACCGCTGGTGTGGCGCTTCTCTATTCGCTGGATACCGCCAGCACCGGTGCCGCAACGGCCAAGATCCTCGGCTAACCCCGCTAGGATTACGGGTTCAACCTTTCTCTTTCATCTATTAGGAGATTAAAGATGGCTTTCCCAACGTCGATCAACAGCCAGATCACCGATTCGATCACCCAGGTAAACACCAAGGTTCTCGGCGATGCTCCAGCGGTTGCCATGGGTAATCTGTTCGTTGCCACCAGCCAAGCGCTGTCGAACGCCGCGCATAATGCGACGAATAATGCGCAGCAAAGCTATGTGACCATGCAGGCGTCGACCACCCAGGCGGTCTCAACCCTGCTGGTCCTTGATACCGCCACGACGGGCGTTGCCACGACCGAAGTGCTGGGCCTCGTCTAACCGGGCCGGGGGATCGGTCAAACGGTCCCCCAAGACGGCTAAGGAAAGCCGGGTATGGCGGGCATGACCGCTGCCGACAGCACCGCGCTGGAGGTTGGTACCGCCCCTTCCGTCGCGATGGCCATGACCTATATGGCGATGGCCGACAGTATGGGCCTGGCTATGGCCAATGCGGTGGCGGCGCAGCAGCGGGGGCAAACCCTGGGAACCGCTGCGCTGGCCCAGGTTTTGGCGCTGATTATCGCCGCCGGGGCGGCTGGAATGACCAAACCCTAGAGCTGCGCGGCAACGGCTTAGTACGGCGCATTTTACCGCGCGTCTTTCGTGAAGGAAGCAGACGATGGTTGACCTAGTCGGAACGGTGAATACCCGCACGGTGGATACGGTAACCGGCACAGCAACGCTGCTGACTGGTCAAAGCCCGTCGCAAGCCTTTGCCATGCTCGATGCGGTGATGGTCGAAACCCTGGGGATGGCAATGTATAATGCCGTCAACCGGCAGC
>CAZNVY010000024.1:1228-34948 GCA_964576605.1 uncultured Elstera sp.
ACCAGCGCCGCGGCCGTGACGGCGGCCTGTGCCCGAATGTTGGGTGTTCCCATTCCGGTGCCGCCCGCCCCGCCGCCGCCGCCCGCCCCGCCGCCGCCCGCGGTTACGCCGCTTGCCGGACCGCCGACCCCGCCGTCGCCCGCGCAAACGATCGCCGCCGCTATGACCGAAGGGCAGGCCGCGATCAGTGTCTTGCAGGCCCAGGCCGTGGCTGGGGCACCTATGCGCAGACGGCGACCGCCGATCTTCAACAATTAGCAGCCGCGGCCACGGCGGCAGTGCCGACGGCCCCCGCCAGCAGTGTTCCCGCCGGGCAGGGGGACGATACGACCCCCGGTGCCAATCACTAGTCAGTGCCAATCACTCGTCCCGGTCTCTTTTAGGATTTCTCCAGCCCCTTAGGGAGGCGTCATGCCCGAACCGACTTCCGTCAACGCCCAGATCGTTGACGTCATCAATCAGGTTCAAACCGCGACAATGAGTCCGCAGGTGGTGCTGACCAGCGGGGCGGGGAAAGCCTATCAGTCGGTCGCCCAAACGGCGGCCATTACCGTTCAGGATGCCGCCGACGCGCTGCGCAATATCTCGACGATTGCGACCACGGCGGTTGGCGTGGCCATGGCGCAATATCTAGCGACTGGCGAAGATAAATACGCCAAGGCCATGACCCTGGCGCAATCGATGATGACCAATGCGACCACCGATTTTAGCAATATCGGGTCGGCGGCGGCAAATGTCCTGAAAGAATTTCCATCGGGTTAGTCCCGGTTCTCAGGCGTTTTAGGGGGGCTTGCACGATGACTGTTTCCATTGCCAATCGCGTTGTTCAGAGCAAGAGCAGCCTTTCGGATTTAAGCCGACTTGCGCTGTCCTTCATCGACGGCGGGCCGGAGTGGTTGTCATGGGCGGCTGCGACCCCTTCGGTTCAATATGCTTTTCCCGATGAAAGCACCATGTTGGCCCAGGTGCAGCAGGGGCTGCACAACTCCCGCTATGCCTATCTGCCGACGCTGGGGGTGATGGTTAGCCCAGTCAAGCTGATGACCCTGGGGCCAGCCGATCTCCGAACCCTCGGTATGGCGGAGAGTGGCGCGAGTGATCCCAATACGCCGGCGCAGGTGAAGCGGATCTTCACCGATCACCAGATTCTGACCGGTAGCGATCTTGCCCAAGGGGCGGCATTCCTCACGCAAGTCGGAGTTGCGCAATCACCCCTGTTTCAGTTCACCAGTTTCGAGGATCAGGCGGCGCTATACGCGCTATCGATCCAGCCGTTTGGTGCCCAAACGATCCCGCTGTCCGAGGCGGCGTCATTCGCCGTAACCCAGGCACGGACCGTGTTGGAGTTCGTCGACTACTTCAAGTTTTACCTAAGCTATGCGGGGCGTTTACCCAGCGGGACCAGTCCGGACCAGCGCGCGTCTCAGGCCGGGGCAGCGCTTCTAACCCTGCTGCCCCTATTGTTCTCGGCTCTGGATTCGCCCCAGGTGCCGGGCTTGGTCCCGCCGAGCGAGGTCAATAACGCCGTCGCGTCTTGGCTGCGCACCGGTCGGATGATCGGCTTTGCCCGCTTGTCGGAAGGGGCGCAGTTGATCGCCCAGAATACCGTTTTCCAGGCGCAGGTGGGCGACGCCGCCCGTAGCTTGGTGCAGACCTATCTGGCGGGGGCGCAGTCCCTGCTGGCCTCTCAGAAAATTACCCAGGGGCTGCTGGGGCAGGATGGGGTCTCCTGCCTCTTTCCGCTGCGCTCCGGCGATCAACAGGTGACGCTGTTTCTTGGCCCGACCGGGGTCATAACGCTGCGGTTCTATGGGCTGCGCCCGCAATCGACCCCGGCGACCACGCTGGACGGGATTGCCACGCCAAGCCAACCGTCGCAGCAACCGGCCGCCTAGGCACCGGTCCGGGGCAGGGCGATGCGGGGATTGATGGGGATTATCATGCGCAAACCTTCCTCTTCGGGCAGCAAGCCTGCAACCGGCCCGGCCAATGGCGAAGAAACGCCGAACCTTGATCGGCCCGCCGCCGATCCGGTGATTGCCCTGCCACCCGATGCGCCGCCGGGGCATGTGCCGCCCGAATCGATTCTGGTGCCGACCTATACCGAAACCGACGGGGTGCCCGATCCGCTGCCGGACGTGGCCAGTGCGCCGGTCGTGGGGGCGCTTCAGGCGACCGAGGATGCCGCCGCCGGGGCTATCGCTGCGGCAGAAGCCGCGATCCAGGCCGCCGAGGCTGCGATCCAGCAGCAGGTCACCGCCGCCCTTGCCAGTGGGACGGCCGCGGTCGAGGCGCTGAACGCAAGTGCTGGTCAGGCAGTGGCTGCCGCCACCCAGGCTACGGCGCAAGCGGTGGCGGCCACGAAAGCTCCCGCCGTCGATACCGCCATTCTGGCGGCGGATAAGGGGATCGCCGACATTATCAAACAGGCTGAGGCCGCCACCCAGGCGGCGCTGTCGGCAGCGGTTTCGGCTGCCGAGCAGGGGGTTCAGCGGGCGGTGCAGGCGGTAAAGCCGCTGACCGGGCCGCCGTCGAAACAATAGTTAGTCGAACGCAACGGATCAGCGCAAACCAGCGGGGAGGCGGCCTTTGGTCAGACGACGGCATCAGGCGGTTCATATCCTCCCCGGCCCGGTGCCGGATTTGGCCGAAGCCTGCCTTGAAACGGTGGCGCGGCAAGTCTCCGCCGCGACGCATCAGACCGTCGTGCTCGCGACGCCGCGCGATTCGACACTGACGTGGAAGTCGGTCGCCATCCACCCTTTGCAGTCGCTGGAAACCGAATATCAGGGGATTGTGCGCGATGCGGCGCGCGGGACCACCAATCCCGATTTACGCAAGACCGCCGAGTCGAACGCTCTTAGCCAGTTTTTCGCCTTCGATGCCGGGGTGCCGGAACTGCTGGGGGTTGCGCCGGACGAACCTTACGACGGTCTGCCGATCCCCCTGGTCGATACGCAATTGCGCACCGCGTTGCGCCTGACCAAAGCCGCCAAGCGGGGGATCGACGCCGCCCTCGCCACACCGCAGCCGGTGGAAGCCGCCCCGGTGCGCCAGGCCTTGCAGCAAAGCTGGGACTTAGCGACGGGCCTGCTGGCGCATTTCTATGGCCTGCCGGGGTCCGATCAATGGCGTTTACCCTTGCTGGATCAGGCCCGGCAGTCCCTGACCGGGCAGGATGCCGCGATCCGGACGGCAACCACTTGGAACCAACTGCAGGCTAGCCAAAGGGCACTAACCACGGCGCTTGCCGCGCTGGAGGAGGCCGTGTCGGGCTATGCCAGCGTGCAGATGCTCTATTTCATCGATAGTTTTTACCTCTACCGGCTGTTAATCCGCTTCCGACTTGAATCGCACCTGCCGGTCGGAAGTGCCGATACCATCGAGGTCAGCGGTGCGCTGACGAAGATTATTACCCGTCAGCCCTGGCTATCGGCCTGGCTGCGCGACAAGCTGGTGGATTTGCGGCGGCGGTTGCGGCAGCTCGATCCCGCAGGGGATGTTTTATTCTTTCTGAAAGGCGGCCGGGCGATCAAATATTTGGAAGGCGAGCCAGAGCGGGGCGAAAACGACTGGGATACCCAGATCGTCATTAACCCCGACCTACCGCCGCAGGCATGGTATTCCCTGTATCAGCGGGTGCAGAACGCCGTGCTCTTGGCCTTGCAGGATTACCGGCTGGAATTCTATACGCTGCTAACCCATTACGCGCCGACTTTTGCAACCGCCCTGCAACCGGCCCCGCCGCCGGCTAATCCTGGCGATCCGGTGGCCGATGCGCCGCCCGATCCGCTCGCCCCGCCGGAAGTGCCACACGCCGACCCCGACCCGGTGGTCGCAGCGATGGGGGCCGCCTTCCATGCCGCCTGCAAGTCGGAACTGATCGACGTGGGGCTGCCGCGCTACGATACGATCGAGGCGCGCGAGCAATGGGTGCAGCTGAAAAACGGTATCGTGACCGCCCCGGATGGAATGCCCTATCCAGGGTATCTCTATTACATCTCCGAATATATCGCCATGCTGCGCGAGGTTTTTGCCGGTCTTTCGCCCTCGCCGCATAAGGCCGTTAAGCGCATCGAGCGCCTCTATAAGCTGCTGTCGCCGACCGATCCGCAATTGCAGCAGGATCTGGAGACGGTGGTGGCGCACGAGCGGGCGCTGATCCCGCCAACCCTCTTGCCGCAGTCGGTCAGCGCCGCCGATACGCAGCCCGACCCCGCCTTGCGCCGGGTTCTGACCATTCTGTTGCAGCAGTTTTCTGCCGCCTATGTCTTGCAGCTCGATCCGGGATTTGCCCAGGGGTTCGACGATTTTTTCACCCTTAATCTTGCCAATGCCGCCAGCTTAAGCGCCCCGCCCCAGGCGCTAACCGATGCGATCGCCGCCACGCCTGGCTGGAATCCGGCCTATAATGGTCTCGTGACCATGGTTGGCTACGCCCAATGGGTTTCCGCGCAAATGGAGCAGCATTTAGCGGCGCGGGCGGCCTTCTTGGGGCAGCAAAAGCAAGTGCTGGGCGGTTTGATGCAGGCCATTGCCGGGGTTTTTTCGTTCCGCGAGGAATGGGAAGTGGAACTGGCGATGACTGGGGGGTTCGCCGCGCAGTTGCACGCCGATTACACCCGTTACCCACATCCTGAGGCACTGGAGCCGCCCTTCGTGCTGACTGCCCGGCTGTTCGCCCAGGACCCGAAGGCCGATCCGGCGACGATCATCGAATTGGTGCAGCCGGCCGTTCAGGCATTTGTGCAACAGAACCCCACGCAATTGGCGCTGGCCCCATCTCCGCCACCGGGGAGTTTGCAGGTCTTCTGGGCCTCGGCGGTGCCCTTGGGACAATTAACCTATGCGCCGCTGGTGCTGGATTTGGCGGTGGCCGAACGGGCGTCCGGCTGGCCGCAATTGGCCTATATTTGGGGCCTGCCGGTTCTGGCCCTTCGCGATTTGGTGAAATCCTATCAGCGTGAAACCGCCGGGATCGAGGAGTTTGGGCGGCGGCAGCGGCTTCGGACGACCACCGCCGCGCTGACGGAAATCTACATTCGGGCCAATAATCCAGAACCGCCGAACCCGGTGCTGATCGCTCTGGGCGAGGGGCGTGCCCCCTATTTGAAACTCAGCAGCAGCGAGCGGGCCAATGGCACGGGCGGCGATTTCCCGCCCAGCTATTTCCCCGCCCGCGCGTTCGAGTTGCCCCTAACCGCCAATCCTGCGGCCCTGCGGCGTAGTTTGGTTCTGCCGCCCGCCGCAGGGGTGGATCGAACCCTGGAGCTTTTAGTGTTGAATCAGGGGCACGGCGACTGGCAGCAGTTTGCCACGTGGTCGGCGGCGGATCTGGCGCAGAATCTGGTCCAACCGCTGCTGGAGGCAGGGGTACGGGCGCGGGTGATCGTGCTCGATTTCTGCCTCTCCGCGTCGTTGATCGCCACCTTCACCCCGCTCTGCGCGCCGGGCGGGCAGATTATTTCCAGCGTTTATAGCACCACGGAAATCATCATGACGCCGCCGGTCTGGGCACGGATGCAGGCCGTGTTGGACGCGCGCAACCAGCCGGGGATTGCCGCGCTGCTGGCCGACCGGTTGGCCGCTTTGGCGGCTAATGGGACCGGGCTTGCCCAATTGCCGGTCGTGCGCGGGGCCAGTTGGTCCACCATCGCCGCCCATATCCGCCAGGACCCGAACGACCGCGATGCGCTGTCGATCATCCGGGTTTTGATCCCGATGGGCGGCGACCTGCGGGCGCAGGCGGGCAATCTAGCCCGATTGCACCAGGAACTTGCTGTCTTCAAGCAGCGGCCGCTGCCGTGGGAGGCGGTCGGATTTAACGAGCAGGCGATTCTGGCGCTGCTTCCCGATAGCGCGGCCCAAATGACCGAGGCGGTCTATGCCGATCTACGTCTCGCCGTCCGTCGCCGGGTAACGCAGATTCTGACCGATCCGCTGTATCGGATTGGCTTGGCGGCCGACACGCTTCAGGATCTGCCGCTGTTCGATGGGCCGAACGGGAGCCTTTGGGATTTGCTAATCGAACATCAGACCGGCCTGCTGGCCTTGGCGCACGGGCTGGAGCAAACGCCAACCCCCTTTACCCGTTTCGATGCCGATAGCAAACAGCTGACGCTGGATGCGGCTTTGCTGGATTCGCCGCTAACGCCCGCCGTTGCCGCCTTGATCGGAATGCTGGAACCCCAGGCCCCCGCCGATGTGCCGCAAATGCTGACCCTGCTCCGCACCTCCGGCGCGGTACTCAGTTTCGCCGGTCAACCCCATTACGACCAGCCTTAGGAAGCGCGCATGTCCAGCACCAAGCCAATCACACCGCAGGACTTTTGGTCCTTGTTTGAAAGCTGGGCCACCACCCGCGTGGTCGGCGGGGTTTTGTGGCTACCCCAGGGCTGGAGCGACTGGGCCTTGCAGGATTTCCAGGCTTTTGTTCTTGGCCAGTCGGGCGGGGGGGCGTCGGGCGGGTTTGATCTGGCGACCGCGGGGGGGCTGGTGCCGGGAGAGGCGCGCGATACTCTACACTTGAACCGCAGCCACCTTGATGCGCCGGAGGTGATCGTCCATCTGCAAGCGCAATCCGGGTTCGAGGGGGCCGCGACCTTTACCCAGAAATTGGCGCGCGATGTGCAGCGGTTGGGAAGTGGCCCGATGGGCGGGCGTAGCGGCGCGCCCATCGTCTTGGCGGTGGCCCTGGGGTTTGGTGATGCCGCCGCACGCTGGACGCAGGAGCAGGGGTTCCGAAACCGCTTTTCTGTCCCGCTCGCCGGGAGCGGCACAGGGGCGATTACCGCAGTACAGGCGCTGAGTTTGCAGGTGGCGCGGTCCCGGTCGGCGGTTCCCGCGCGTCCGGGAGAAGCGCAGAATCCGTTGCAGCGGGTGGGCGTCTCGACGGCAGCCGCGCTGCCGACATCCGCAACGCCCCCGGTTCCCCCCCCGCCGATGACAGCGGCGACCAGCAGCGGGGTGTTCCAGAACCTCTTTCCGGCCCAATCCACCCCCGTTGGAGACGGTCAATGAGCATTCGATTTTCCGATTATTCCATTCAGGCGAATGTCAATTACAATACGCCGCTCAATCCCGTGCTCCCGCTTCGTATCCAAGCCGCCAATATTGTGGGAACGACGCGGGTTAGTAGCGCGGTTGCCGCCACCATGGGGGTGGGGTGGGCTAATTTGCCCGTTCAGGCGGGCAATTTGGCTCTAACGGTTATCTTTCCCGCGAATACCGCCCCTCTGCAGGCGGAGTTGACCGAAATTGCGGCCTATTGGTGGCTTAATCGGCGGGAAGCGGCGCGGCGCACCGTGATCGATGCGATCCTGCGCTTTGCCCGCAACCAATCCCTCTGGTTCTCGACGGACGAGATATACGCTGAGTGGAACGTTGGGGCGGCTGGGGCTGCCGGGCAGATTGCCGCACCAACGCCGACCCAGGTAGGCCATGGCCCAATCGATTATGTTTTAGGCTCCCCCGCCTTACCGGGCGTTTCGGTAACGGCCAATGCGTTGGGGGCTAATCCTGCGCGAACGTCGCTCCGGATTGCAACCCGCGCCGCCCAGACCGTGCCGATCTATGGCCGCAGCTTGGTGATCGAGGCCAAAAGCAGCATTCGCGGCAATGGGTCTGACACTAAGCAATGGCAGTTGATTGCCCAGCTTTTGACGACGGCCTTTCTGGCAAATCCCAGACCCCGCTATCATCGGGGGGTCTTAACCGATGGTCGATATTGGCGGTTCTACCAACTTGACGTTCAAGCCCCTCGGACGGTTTTACGATCTGATCTGATTGATGTCGCCAGTGGTAACGCGCCGCCGAATATTGTTATTCAGGATTTATTTGGGCAGCCGGTTGCCATGTCGAACCTGGAAATCGTAGTCGAAATTCTGACCCAAATGATCGCCATGTCCGGCAATGGGGCGATCAGCCTGTTCTGATCCCAATGGTTTCGTGCAAACGGCTATAAGCGAGGGTGCGATGCTGGTGCAGGTGATGGATTCCCAATATGTCCGCCGCAGCGAGACGCTCGGCCCCAGCATCGATCAACAGTTCTTCGAGCAACTGATGGCGGCGGAAACCCTCGATCAGAGTAAGGCTGCCGTCGATGCGCTTCTGGCCTATGTCAGCGAAAATCTCTTGGCCGATATTAAGGAAATCAAGGCAATCCAGAATATCAGCTATCAAGGTGACTGGTTAGAGATTCCTAGTTTAGAGGCGCTGGAGCAAACAACCCTCTATGTTATTGCCGACTGGCACCGGGATTGGGCAACGGTCGATTTTTTTAGTTATACCGGCCTGCGCGATGTCGTGTCCTGCTATCAGGTCTTGGCCAATCCGGAAAAAACCCTGGGCACAGCTTTTTTTACCGGGCCAAGCCGCGGGTCATCGGGGGAGGGGCGCGATGCCAAACTGCTTGAGCAGGTCATCGATGATGAAGCCTCCACCCAGGCGTCCACCGCCCAAGGTCCCAACCCGGAGACGGAGGAGGCGATTATCTATTTGGCCGCGCTGGGCTACGACGTGCTGAAAGCCGGGGCCGGGGTTGCCAAGATCAAAGCCGGGCAGTTGGCGGGGTTTGACTATTACCATGGCTTCGATTTGATCTTAGCGCTCGACGCGGTTTTGGCCGATCCCAAACGCCTGAAGGGTTTGCAGATCGGCCTTGCCGGGCCGCAGGCGGGCTATCTGTCGCGGGTCTTTGTCCAGCAAGCGCTGGCGATGAAATCCATTTGCTACGCGATTGCCCAAATGGACCCGGACGGTCAGACCTTGCTGCAAGAGTATGAAAACAACGGCGATCAAGTGGCGATTCGGCAAAAGCTGGCGTCGGCACGGGGAAGCGTTCTCGGATTGAGCGAGGCGGCCCCAGAAATAGCAGAATCACTGTCCCATGTTTGGGTCGAGTTTGTGGCCTATGTGGACGGCCTGTCGCCGTCAGATGGGGGCGAGACGAACTGGGGATAAGCGTTTTGCCGCCCAGGGCCGACGGTTGACGGGGGCTTACGGTCGGCGGGCGGGGGGTGTTTGTGCGTCGCGCCGAAACTCCCGTGGGCTTTGCCCCCAGTGGCGGCGGAAACTTTTCTCGAAATGGCTGAGGTCGGCGAAGCCAACGCTCATAGCAACGTCGGTAATCGGCTGGCGCGGGTCGGCGGCCAATAGTTCGCTGGCTTTCAGCACCCGCAGTCGGCCCAGAAGCGCTTTGAACGTGGTCTGCAACTCGGTCCGGAACAAGTAGCTGAGGTGCGAGGGGCTGACATGCGCTTGCCCAGCCAATTCCTCTAGGCTGAGGGGGCGGGTGAAGTGCGCCCCCAAATAAAATAGCGCTTTCTTTAGGGCTGGATGGTGCGCGGCGAGGGCGGCGGCGTCGCGGGTGGCGGCAATCCGCACCCAATGGTCGGGATCGGTGGCGGGTCGGGGCCGGGCGGGTTTCGCTGGGTCCGAGGGCGGGAGCAACCAGGGCGTATGCTGGCGGATATCGGCTAAGGTAATGGGGCCGCCGTCGCTCATCACCGCCAAGCGGGCGATCACCCGTTCTAACTCGAACCCATTTTCCGGCCAAGCATAGGCGCGGCAAGCCGCCAACAGATCGGGGGTAATGCGAGCATCCGCGCCATAACCATGCTGCGTCAGGGCGGCCCCGATCAGGGCGGGCAGATCATCGGGCCGGTCACGCAGGGGCGGTAGCGTGATGGCAAGGAAATCCAACTCGGCTAGCAGCGCGCGCGAGAATTGCCCTGCCAGGGCCGCGCTTTTCAAATCCACGGTTGTGGCAGCCACCAGCCGCACCGGCGGGCGCGCGGCCCCCTGTCCCTGACCGAGGCGGGAGGGCATATGATGCAGCAACTGGCTTTGTAGGGCCGGGGCCAGGGCTTCGATTTCACGGATAAACAAGGTGCCGCCACTGGCCCGCGCGATCCAATCGGCGGGCGCGCCGGTTGGATCGGCGGCCAAGACCGGCACGAACGGTCCCTGGCGCTGTGAGCCTAGCCCGTGGATGAGGGCGGCGATTGTCATCGTTTCGGTCCCAAACTCGCCGGTCAGCAGGACCGGGAGCAGACTGGGGGCGGCCTTTTCCAGAAAACGATCCAGCGTCCGCGCCGCCTTGCCAAGGCCGACCAACCCATAGGGCCGCCCTAGCGCGGCGGCGGCCCAGCGTTGCCCTTCCCTGCGTTTGGCCAGAAAAACCGCCTGTTGCGCGATCTCGCCCGCCAATGCCAGCATCGGCCCATCCACCCCGCCGCCCGACCAGCGTAGATGCAACTCCCCCTGCGGCTGCCCGGCATAGGTGAGGGGTAGGGTGCGCGTGCGCATCGGCGCAACCAGGCTTGTCTGCGGGTGATGGGGCGGGGCGGAAACCCATTGCGCCGCGCGGACCGCCGCATCGATACCTGCCGCGCTTTCGGTGCCGTAAACCGCCAAGCTGGCCGGCTGCAATGTATCATTCAGCCAATCGCAGGTTAGCTGACCGCCGGCGCGGGTCATAACCAGCGTGCCAACCCCGGTCAGGGTTAGGATGCAATCGGCCAATTGCTGGTCAAGCGCAAAAGGCTGCAAGACCCCCCGGAGCGCCGAGGGTAAATCGGGATAATATAGATTGATCCGGTCGAACAGGGCGGCGGCATCGGTCGGGACAGGCGGCGACATTCGATGTTTCCTCGGCCGAGGGTCCCCTGGCCGGCGTCCGTCGGAAGGGGCTGACCCGTAGAACGGGTGGCGGGGAAGGCCCCGCCCCGTCAAAGTAAAACATATTCAAATACGCAGCAACGCGCTTCACCCCGCCCCTTGTAAAAACCGGGATAGCTATCCATTTTGCCCTTGCGCCCAAATGGGAAATCGCTATTCTGCGCCTCCCGAATGGCCCTTGTGGCCGTCCCGAAGAGGGGGCGCGTAGCTCAGCGGGAGAGCACATCCTTCACACGGATGGGGTCACAGGTTCAATCCCTGTCGCGCCCACCATTCAAAAGCCTTCGAGCCTGCCTCGGAAGGCTTTTTTACTTTCTGGGGGGTGGGCTGAACCAGCCGCCGCGCGCCTTCGTGCCGTTCCAGCGCCTCAATGACGGCAAGATCGACCGGCTGTTCGAGGCAACCGCCGACAGCGTTCAGGAAGCCGTGCTTGATGCGCTCATCACCGCCGAAGCGGTCACGGGCTTTGCCGGGCACCACCGCCCGGCCCTGCGGGAGGTGCTGTCGTTAGTCGCCTTTCTTCTGACCCAACGCGATCCCCAAATGCTCCCGCGCGGCGTCCCGCAGATCGGGGGGAACCGGCTTGGGGGTCGTGTCGATGCCCTTGCCCAGCACCTCGGCGATGATTTTTAGGCTGTGGACGCGGGCGAACTGCTTATCGTTAGCAGGCACCACATGCCAGGGGGCGTCTTTGGTCGAGGTGCGGTCGAGCATATCCTCGATGGCCTCCTCATAAGCCTCGCGCTGCCGCCAGTTGCGGATGTCCTCATAGGTCAGTTTCCAGCGCTTCAGCGGGTCTTCGATCCGACGGATGAAGCGTTCGCGCTGCACATCGGCGGAAACATGCAGGAAGATTTTAACAAGGCGCGCGCCATCGGCCCGGTGCAGCGCCTCGAACTGGTTGATCTCATCATAGGCCCGCCGCCAATCGCTGGGTTTGGCGAAGCCTTCCACCCGCTCCACCAGCACGCGCCCGTACCAGGAACGGTCGAACACCGCGATTTCCCCATGGGCGGGCAGGCGGGTCCAGAAGCGGTGCAGATAGTGTTGCGCCTGTTCTGCAGCGGTGGGGGCGGCAATCGGCCAGACCTTGAAGCCGCGCGGGTCGAGCACGCTGGAGAGGCAGCGTATGGTGCCGCCCTTGCCTGCGGCATCCCATCCCTCGAACACGATAATCGCCCGCTCTGGCGTGCCAAGATAGGCCTGCTGGATCAGGGTAAGCTGATCTTGGACCTGCGCCAGTTTTCTTTGATAGGTGGCGCTGTCAAGCCGTTCAGCAAGATCAATATTTTTTAAGTGGAGACGGGGCATCACGGTCTTCTGGTTGGATTGATTTTAGCAAAGGGTAGGTGGTTTTTCGCCTGAGTGCGACGGGCATCATGTCACCATTTCGCCACTCACGGCCATCATATCTTGATATGAAAAAACGCCTCTTTCGTGCATGATTGCGATAGTAAAAAATCATTGGTTTAGAATTCTTAACGGAGGACCGGGCATGGCGAGCGGATTGACAGTCGAAATCGTGAACGACAGCGGCCAAGCCGATGCCGACGTTTATGTGCTGCTGACGGGCGAGTCGGTTTCGATCACCGGGAGCGAACCCGCTGTGGTTAATCTGCCCCAGGGCGCCAACACCTCTGTCACCGCCTCGGTTCTAACGGGGTTGAGCACCAACGCAAGTTTGGTGTCGCCGCTCACCGGGCAGACGCTGCCGATTTACAGTTTCGATCTGCAAACCATCGTATCGGGGCGTCTGCTGGTTTCCTTCGGGTCGGCAATCACCTATGCGAATAATACGGCGCCGACGGCAACGTCCGAAACCTGCCGGTGGGACAAGATGGAGTTCGGTTATCCCGGCTCCGGCGCCGATCTGACCTCGCTCGATTTTTTCGGTATCCCGATGCAGTTCGAGTATCTCGATGCCGCTGGGGACGTGCTGGACAGTGCGACCTTCTACACCTCGACCGCAACGCTGCTGGGCAGTTTGTTGGGTCTGTCCGGCAGTATGGGCAATGCCTTTATGCCGACGGTCAGTGGTACGTCGGTCGATCTCAGTACGTTTCAGCGGGTCTTGGGGCCGGGGACGATCGCGTCGAGCGCTACCGGCGGATCGCCCGCGCCCTACCCAAGTTTTTCGGGCTATATCGCGACCTTGGTGAAGGGGCAGCAGAGCTTTACCGTCAGTGGTACCGCCGGGGTCGGTGCCCCCGCCCCGACCGACAATGCCGTGACCTATAGCTATACCGGCAGCTTCAGCAGCGACGGTGCAGGCGGCTATATTCTGACCCTGACCGGCACCACCAGCGGGATGCCCTATGGTCTTTATACCGACACCAGCGGCACGACCTCGGCCCAGCAATTGCCAAGCAATCTAACCGTGACGCTGGCCCTGCCCGCCGCATCCTTGGACATCAATATTTACGCCGCACCCGCGACCGGCTTTACGGTGGCGCTGTCGAGTTCGTCGCAGCAGCCTACGAGCCTGCCAGCGGACTGGCAGGAGTATGTGGCGAACAGCGTTTACGCGACGATTGCCGGGGATATTCTCGCGGGCCTCAACTTCGGCTATCCCGGCGGCACGCTAGGGAACGATGGCGCGATTTGGTACACCAATCCGCCGCCGACGCCTTACCCGTTTGCCGAGGTCCGCACGACGAACGACGGCTATTACAATCCCTATGCGGCGGTTCTCTATAATTATTCCGACGCTTACGGTTTCCCCTTCAGCGACCGTGGCGGGCGCCCTAGCCCCTATCTGCCGCAGCCCAGCACGGCGACGACGCTGCGCATCACGATTCTCCCCGATGTTCGGCTCGATCAAGTCTCTGGTGTGACGGCGACAAGCGCGGCTGATGGCCAACTCACGATCAGTTGGTCGGCCCTCACGGCTCCCAGCGGCTTTGCCGTCACGCAGTACCAGATTGTCGCCAGCTATTTTACCACCCAACCCGGCGGGATGCCGACCACCACGCCCTATCAGACCGTGGTGACGCTGCCGACGACGACGAGCTATACGTTCACGGCGCTCACTTCGGGGCTTCAGTATACTTTCGCCATTACGGCCATCGGAACCGGCCCGACGGGCGGGGCGGTCACGTCGTATCCGGCCACGGTCAGCGCGAATGCTGGGGGTACTTGGGCCGCGCCGACCGGCAGCTTGCCGTTCAACATCACGGTCAATTGGTCAGCGAATACCAGCGGTCAAATGCCAAGCGGCTATTCCATGACCATTGGCGGCCAGGCCTATACCCCCGGTCCAACGAGCGCGCCAGTCACGATCAATGGCGAAACCGGCTTTAACCTCGTGCCGATCAGCATAACGGACAGCAGCAACACGGTGATCTACGCCGATGTCTATGTGGTGAACCTGCAAGCGACGGCCGGAAGTACCGACGGGGCCTATACGGTGGTGGGAACCCCGTTCCTTGGCACCAATAGCAACCCGCTGACCGTGGCGTGGAGTGGGCAGACGCCGCCGCAACTCGTGCTCGGCACCCCCTTCGCGCCCATCGCTGGGAAGCTGCCGGGGCCGGTGGTGCTGCCGTCGTAACGCCAGCGCCGAGCGGGCGGGGGTTACTCCGCCCGCTCGAACCGATAGCCGACCCCATAGACCGATTGGACGAACTCGATCCCCGGCGCGACGGCGGCCAGTTTGCGCCGCAGGTTCTTGACGTGGCTATCGATGCTGCGGTCGAAGACCTCTTTGTACCCGTCGCTCAAATGATCCAGCAGATGGGCGCGGGAGAACACTTTGCCGGGGTGAGCGGCCATCGTCGCCAGAAGTTTGAACTCGGTCGGCGTCAGATCGATCCGGGTGCCCTTGAAAAGGGCGAGCATTTGATCCGGCAGAACGATTAACCCCGTATCGGTCGGCTCGGCGGCGGCGGGGGCATTGCGGCGCAGCACGGCTTTGATCCGGGCAATCACTTCGCGCGGGCTGAAGGGTTTGCAGATGTAATCATCGGCACCAATCTCTAGCCCCAGCAGCCGATCAATCTCCTCGACACGGGCGGTGACCATGATGATTGGCACCGAGTTTTTGCTGCGGATCGCCCGGCACAGGCTCAGGCCATCGACCTCAGGCAGCATCACGTCCAAGAGGATAAGGTCGGGCTGCACTGTGGCCAGCCAGGGCAGCACGGCGGCCCCGGTACTAAGCCAAGAGGCTTCGTACCCTTCGCGCTCTAGATAGGCCCCGATGATTTCGGCGATGCCGGGTTCATCGTCTACGATCAAAATATGGCGGCTGCTCATAGGGTTGGCTCCAGCGCATCGGCGTCCAGGGGCGGGGGTTCTAGGGAGGGAAGCGATAGGGTGAGTGCCAACCCCCCAAGGGGGGAGGGGGCCGCGTCCAGGGTGCCGCCGTGGGCTTCGGCAATCGACCGCGCAATGGCAAGCCCAAGACCAGAGCCGCCCCGCGCCCGGCTGCGCGATCCTTCTGCCCGGTAGAAGCGATCAAAGAGCAGGGGCAGGTCGCTTGCTGGTACCCCCGGCGGCGTATCGTCCAAAATCAAGCGCCAGCGGTCGGCCGATACCTCTTGCCGCAACCGCAGCGTGCCGCCCTTATCCGTATAACGGCAGCTATTTTCCAGCAGATTGGCGATCAGTTGGTGCAGCCGGTCGGCATCGGCGGATACGCGCACGGTGGCGGCAGGGGGGCAGCGGTCGTCTAAGATTAGACCCTGGGCGGCCAGCTTCGGCAGAAATCCTGCTAGCGCCTCGCGCACCACTTCCAGCGGATCGAGCGGTACCCGGTATAAGGCCATGCCGATACTATCGGCGCGCGCCAGATCGTGAAGGTCGGTAATTAGTTTTTCAAGACGCAGCACCTCGGCGTGCAGCTTGGCCAGGGTGCGGGGATTGGCCTCATGCACCCCATCCTGGATCGCCTCGATCTGGGCGCGTAGGACGGCCAGCGGGGTGCGCAGCTCGTGCGACGTATCAGCCATCCAGCGACGGCGGGTGGCCTCCGCCTGGTCGAGTGCTTCCGACAAGCCATTGACGGCGCGCATCATGTCGCCGATTTCGTCGCGTCGGTCGCTCGGCAAGCGCTCGGCATAGTCTCCGGCGGCCAGACGGCGCGAGACATCGGCGACGGCTTCGATCGGGCCGGCGAAGTGGCGGGCCAGCAGATAGGCGGGCAGGATCGAGATCAGCATCCCCAGGGCGGCGACCCAGGCGGCGTCCCGTGCCCGGTCGGCCAGAAAAGCGCGTTCCACATCGGATGGAAAATCGACAGACTTTAACAGCAATTCCCCGACGGGCTTGCCATGGACCCGCAGCACGCGACGGGCGGCCCGGTCCATCCCCTCTGGGCTGCCGGCGATTAACCGGCCGTCCCGATCGACCAGCGCCAGATGCGGGGTTTGTCGTTCCTCTGGCGGCGGCGGGGGCGGCGGTCCACCGGCGCTTTCCCGTAGCGGGCGGGCTGGGCGCGGCGGTGGTGGGGGGATCGCCCGGCGGGTGGCCCCTTCCTGTAAAAGCGCCTCCCATCGGTTCGGATCAGTGCGCAGGGCCGACCAATCGCCCCTTTCCGCATAAAGCGCCTCTAGCCGGGCGGGGAGCCAAGCCATTCGGTCGAGCGAGGCTTTGCTGAGATACCCGGCAAAGCCGCGCCCGGTGCTGGTCTGCATCGCCACAGTGACTAGAATGACCAGCAGCGCGCTGACCAGCAGCCAGGAGAGAAAGATCTTATGGGCTATGGATAAGCGCACGCCGGTCTCGCTCTTCTGGCTATTGATCTTAACGATTAAGCACGGTCGGCGGCTTTCAGCAATTCGCGCATGGTGAAGACCCCTTTGTCGGTATAGGTCGGACGCCAGCCTTGGCCGGCCCGCAGCAGGCTGGTCGGATCGTTCATCATCAGCGCCACGATGGTTTCTGCCACAATGCGCCCGCCAACTGGCCCTAGGGTAGACGGGTGCGCGTCGCGGATTGGGTCGGGGGCATTCAGCGTTTCTACCGTTGCTACCCACTGCGCTTGGGCCTCGGCCAAGATATAGACCCACAGAGGGGCCTTGCCCCGGAACCCGTTCCCATAGGCGGTGATCGGGGCATTCTCACGCATATCTTCGCAGGTGGCTTTGCCGATCCTTAGGTCCTTATCGGCCAAAGGGTCCAGCCCTAAAGCGCGCGCCACATCCTGGCCGCTGGGCAGGCCGACTTGCGCGCCCCGCAGTAGATTGCGCAGGGCTAGGTTGGCAATCTTCCCAGCCTGCGGCTGCGGGTTACCGTCACCATCCCTGGCGAAATGACCATCGGGGCGATTTTGCGAAAATTCTGGCAGGAAGGCTAAGGGGTTGACCAGCGCCGTATCGAATTTATAGGCAGCTTGCACCCGCTTCGGCCCGTCTTTGATGCGGTCGTAGGTTAGTTTGGCGTCGGTCTCGAAATAGAGCGACCAGTCGATTGCCCATTCCTGCGGATATTCACGGAAGCCATTCAACCCGGCGGTTTGCGAGGCGGCAAAGATCAGCCGGCGGCCCGCTAAGGCCGGATTTTCTTTCCTTTCCTGCGCGGTTCCGTGCATCCGAGTATTCAGCCGATACGCTGGGCGGATCATCGAATGGCCAAAGCGGTAAGCGGCCCCGGCAAATTCCAGGGGCATCTCGCCAGGGCGCAGCCCTTGGGTGATGATGCGGTTTGCCGCCGCGCTACCGGCAAGATCGGGCGTACCGAAGGCGGGTAGAATTGCCTGCATCATGCCCGTTCCAACAATTCGGGGCAGAAAATCGGTTAGCACGATCCATTGATAATGCCAGGCGACTTCCCGCGCTAAATCGGCGAAGGCCAGGTGCCCTCGGTCGTCTGCGACCCGATTGTGAAAGGCGATGAAGGCCGAATGGAGTTGGCTGACAATAACATTTTCATCATTCCGCTTATCGCCGATCACGGCGCGGCCATTAACACGCGGCACATCGGTACAGCGCGACGGCGCACCCGCCTCGGTCAATTTTCGGCCGGTCAATAGCTTGCGACCATCGGCGGCGAAGAGATAGGGCATATCCGCCGGGCCACGCCCGTAAAGACTATCGAGATCAAACCAGGCGGTGCGCAGGTTTGGATCTTGTGGGCCATTGGCGCTGGGGCCAAAGCTATTATTCGGGTTTAGCGTTAGGTCGTGATCGATGAATTGACCGAGGTAGGAATAGCCGGACGGCAGCCCAAAATTTTCCTCGTCATCCTGCGCGTCTTCGGCCGTGGCGGTTATCAGCAGATGCCCGTCCTTCGTGCGGCGGGGGGTTCCATCGGCGGTTTCAAGGACTTCCGGTTCGGCGGTCATGCCGGTTAGATGGTTGCCGTCGCCGAGGGCCAAGCGCATGAGATCTTCGGTTGGAAAATCGGCGACGGGGAGCTGGGGAAATAGGCGCTGAAAGCCCGTGGGCGCGGCCTGTCCCATGACGTTAGCCTGCGCCAAGCGGGCTGGTCCATGGCTGGTGGCCAGCAACGTGCCGGTGCACAGGGCGGATTTCAGAAAACGGCGGCGGTCCATAGGCGTCTCCATCGCAGGAAGGTTGGATGACGCCACGGTAGAGGCCGGGAATGGAGCGAGTTTGCAGAGAGTTTGGAGAAACGATGGAGAGGTTTTTACCGATCATAAACCTCTGGCAAAGCCAGACCATCCGGTACCTCCACCCCCGGCGGCAGCCGCATCCGCACTCCGGCGGGGGGGGTGAAATCTAGGGGAATGGGCGTGCCTTTTGGCACCCGCCAATTTTCTGGTAGCTGCACGGGGACCAGGAAGGGGGCCACCCGGATTAGGCGTTGTGCGGCTTCGGCGATATTATTGCGGGCGAGGGCGTCCAGGAAAATCGGGTCATTGGCGAAAAAATCTAAGTGCAATCCGCGGCCAATCGCCCGATCTTCGCGAATTCCATACAGCAAAAAATGATCCCAAGCGCTGAATAGGCCTTTCTCTACGGCTTCCTGCACGTCGGGATTAAGGGTTAAATATTCCGCCGTATTAAAAAAAGGTTGCGGACCCATGACGTGATATTGGTGAAAAACGTCACTAACGCTACCGTCATTTAGAATATTGCCTTGGCTCATCAAAACGGCACGGTTGCAGACATTCCGAATCAAATCTTCGGAATGGGAGGCAAGCACGAGGATGCTGGATTTCCCGACGAAATGTTCCAGCCGATCGGTGGCCCGCTGGATGAAATGGGCGTCGCCTACTCCGACCCATTCATCCATCAGAATAATATCCGGCACCATGCTGGTAATGATCGAAAAGGCCAGCCGCAACACCATGCCCGACGAATAGGTGCGCACGGGCAGATTGATGAATTCCCCAAGATCGGCAAAATCGATAATTTCTTGCAGCCGCCCGTCGATTTCTGCCCGGCTGATCCCGTGGAATAGGGCCTTCAGATAGATATTCTGTAAGCCGGAGAGTTCATAATCCAATCCCAGGGACACATCGAGCAGCGAGGCAATGCGCCCTTCCGCCCGAATACGGCCCCCGGTGGGCGGGTAGGTACCCGCTAGCACGCGCAACAATGTGGTTTTTCCCGCCCCATTGACGCCAACCAGCCCTAGCCGGTCGCCATCGCGCAGCTCCAGCGAGACTTTATTCAAGGCGCGGGCGACCATATGGCCGCTTTCCTGCTTCAGCCGTCCGCTCCCCCCGCCGAAGCGCAACAGGCTTTTCCGCAGGGATCGATTTTCCGCCGTGAATACAGGAATGTCGATCGAGACATTGTCGAGAAGAATGCGCGCCATGCTCTACAGCCAATAGGGGATGCGGCGTTTGGTATACGCGATGCACAGTAGGGCCGCCAGCCAGCCCCCTAGCGCCAGCCCGCCCGCGACGATCCAACTGGTGGAGGCGGCCGCGTTACCGAGCAACGGCGCGCGCACAATCTCGACCAGATGGAAAAACGGGTTGGCATCCACGATAACCCGGCGGGTTTTCACCAGGTCCGCCGCCCAGATCACCGGCGTCACCAGAAAGGCGATCTGCGTCAAATTGGCGACGATGGGGATCATGTCGCGGTAACGCAGGCACAGGGTTCCCAGCACTACCACCACCCAAAGCGCATTCAGTAGCAGCAGGACCAAACCGGGCAAGGCTAGCAGTGCCCCCCATCCGAGCGGCACGCCAAAAAAAGCGACCACTCCCAGATAGACCAAGAAATTATGGGCGAATAAAATCGCTTCGGTGGCCACGCTGCGCAGTGCAAAAAAGAACATCGGCAAAGGGACCTGCTTGATGACCCCTTCCATCTCGATAAATGTGCGCCCCGCTGCGTTCAAGACCCCGGCAATGAAATTCCATACCAGAAAGCCGCAGGCGATGAACGGGACATAAGCCCCGATCTCCATATTGAACAGCTGCGAATAGATCATGCCCAGCGCGGTGACCATGATCGCCATGCTGATTGTAACCCAGAAGGGGCCGATCACCGACCGTTTGTAGCGGTTGCGAATATCGATCCAACTGAGGCGCGACCAGAGCGGTGTCCGCTCCAATGCCCCGCGTAGGTCGGCCAGAACGATGCCCAATTTTGCATCGTCGGCGGAATACTCAAAATACTCGGTCTTGATTGCCATGCGTACGCCTTCAAGCCGACCAAAGGGCGGCGGGCCTGGGTTTCAGGGGCGGAGGTGTATCAGAAAGCGGCGGCGCAGGGCAAGCCACCTGACGCCCAGCGGGTCAGGGTGCTAGCACCGCGCGCACCCGCTGTCGAAACGCCTCGGGGTCGCATTCGGCGGCAAGCCGTGCCAGTGCGTTGGTGCGCACCTGCTGCCACAGAACCCCATCCTGATAGAGGCGGGCCACCTGCCGGGCGAAATCCTCTGGCGTGTCGGCAGTCAGTAGATCGACCCCCGGCGTCCAGCCCAATTGCTCGGCCAGAAGGGAGGTCGCGACCACCGGCAGCCCATGAGCCGCCGCTTCGTGAATCTTATGCGGAATTCCCCCGGCGAAGCGGGTTGGGGCGATAAAGACCCGGTTCCGGTCATAGGCGGGGGTCAGATCCTCCACCGGGCCGAGAAGCCGAACGCCCGTCCCGGCCAAGGTTTCCAGGGCCGGGGCACCATTGCGCCCGGCAGCTTGCAGCTCCACTGCATCGGGTAGTAGGGGGCGCAGGTGCGGCAAGACCTCCCGCCCGAACCAGAGCAGCGAATCGACATTTGGCGATTCATCGTCCTGCAAGAGGCCAACGAACAACAGATGGTGCCGTTCGCCGAAGGGGCGCGGGGTTGGCTGCGGCGTTATGCCATGGCCGATCACATGCACATCGCGATAGCCGCGCTGCGTAAAATGCTGCGCCTCGCTGGGGGAGACGGTGATAATCCGCTTGGCGATACTGGCCAGGGCCAGTTCGGTTTCAATCTCCCGGTCGGCGCGTTTCAGCGCGTCGACGAGGCCAAAGACACGGGCGCGATGCTTGTCGCGAACCGCGAAAACCGCCTCGGCATCATAGATCAGTCGGGCCGTGTCGAGCAGATCCGGCGCGTCGCGCAAGAGGGCGCGCAGCAGCTGCATGTTATGCGGGCGGCTGATGATGATCGTATCGAAAAAGCCCTTGCGGGCGTGCAGGAAGGCGGCCAAACCACCCCGCCCGCTGCCCTGTATCACTTCCACAGTGGCGGGCAACCAGCGCTCGATGGCCGCCCAATCTTCGTCGGGTCGGTCGATGGGGTAGAAGGTCACCTGCCGCCCGGTTTCGGCGATCGCGTGCAGCAGGTGGCAGGCGCGCGGGAAGCCCGCACCGAGGGGAGGCAGCGGTACTCGGTCATCGAGCACCAGCACCCGCTCGGTCGGCGGGGTGGTCGGTCGGCTGCGGGCAAATAGAATGTTGGTTTCGTCTGGCATGAATTGCCGGGCCAGGAAATCCCGATGTTTTTCTAAGAACAGCAGCCGATTTTTCTGTTGCAGGGCCAGGGCTTGGCCGGATTTCTCGGAACTGCCGAACTCGAAGTGATCGATCACCGCGCGCGGGTCGTACACCACCCGCAGGCCGCGCTGCCATAGCCGTAGGCAGAAATCGGTTTCTTCATAGTAAGCCGGTGCGAAGCGTTCGTCGAAGCCGCCCATTTCGGCAAACAGATCGCGGCGGAACAGCAAGAACGCGCCAGAGCAATAATCCACATCGCGCCGGAACATAACCTCCCCCGCCTCTGGCGGCAGATTGCGGCCATAGCCAAGGCAAGATCCATCGCGCCAGATCAGGCTGCCCGCTTCCTGCAAGCGCCCGTTCAACAGCACGATACGCCCGCCGACCGCCCCAATATCCGGGGCCGAGGTGAGGGTTTCCAGAGCGGCTCGTAAGGCACCAGGGCGCATCACCGCATCATTGTTCAGCAGCAAAATATGCTCGCCCGTCGCAAGCTGCGCGGCCTTATTCACCCCCAGCAGGAAATTCAGGTTTTCCATATTTCGCTGGATCACCGCCCCATCGATCCGGTCGAGAAGGTCGCCGGTTTTATCGCTAGAGGCATTATCGGCAATGATAATTTCGAGCGGGATCGCCGTTTCTGCCGCCAGCGCCTTCAAGCACGCGTAGGACAATTCGGCCTGATTCCACAGAACGATAATAATCGATACCAGCGGCTTCTCGGCGCGCGGCAGAATCAGCCGGGCACCCGACGCCAGAAAAGCGTCAAACTCGGCCTGTTTTTGTGCCCGGAAGGCGGTTTTGGCTTGGGCGAGATCTTGGGCGGGTTCAACCGCCTGCTTGCGGCGGGCCAGCCTTGCCCGCAGGACCAGAAGTTTGTCGCCGAACGGCAAGCGCAGCAGAACCGACCGTAAGCGGCGCTTCAGCGCCGGAACAATCCGCCGCTCTTTCAAAGCCCGGATGGGGGCCGTCAACCGCCACGATGTGGAGGCCCGCATCGCCTCCAGTAGGTTGCGGTTATAGGCGGCCTCCGCTTCCAGGCGCTCTAACCGGGTTCGGGTATTCCGGCTATAGGCCCCGAACTGCCGGGCGACGTCGCGCAAGGCACTGTCCGTATCACCGAGGGCCGCCTCGACGATCAGCCGCCCGCCCGCCCCCTGAAGGGCCAGATCGGCGGCGGGAATCGGCAGGGTAAACCAGGCGTGATCGTCGGCCTTGGCCAATAGCACCCCGGTGTCTAGCACCAGCGGCGGCAGAAACAGCCCGCCGGGGTCGCTATCGATCAGGGCTTCCCGCAGATTTGGGTCGTGGGTATCCAGGCGCCAGACGATACCGCCGGATGCACCAATGAGGCGAATGTTGGTCAGCAAGATTGCCCGGTCGGGAAGTTTCACGTCCAGGCGCAGCTTACTCATCGGCGGCGCGAGTGGCCCGCCGAGCGTATCGATGCCGGGCAGGGGCAGATCGACGATCAAGGCCCCCGGCGTGCGGGGGAGGGCGGCCCATTGACTGGTCGCTTCTCGGAAATCGGCCCCGCGCTGGGCGGGATAGGCCCCGATCATCACCATTCGGTCCAGCGGCGCGGCGGGTCGGGGGGCGTGCCAAGCGTGCGGCGACGGCGCGTCGGGGGCGGCCAGCATATCCTGCACCAGGGCGCGGGCTTGTTTCAGATCATCGGGCAGCACCAGACCCTGCGGGCCAGTCGGCCACGAGGTTAGCATCTCGATCGGGCTATCGATCAGACGCGGCAGTTTCAGCCCTTCTACAATCGCGTGCGGCAGGGATTGGCCCCCGATGAACAGCGCCGCCCGGTCCAACTGCTGGGCCAGGGCCAGGGCATCCGGCGCGGTCAGCATCTCGCCGGGAATATCGCCATACACCCAGGCTTCACTGGGCAGGCCGACTTTGATGATCGGCCCCAGCCCCTCCAGCAGTCTTTGAAAGAACTGGCTATCATGGCTGCGATAGCGGGGGGTCAGCGATAGGATGATCCCCTGTTTCGGTCCAGAAGCGCGGGTTGGCAGTTCAAGCCAGGCCGTTTCGCCGGTGGCGGTCGCCCCAACGGCGTGACTATGGCAGGCGACCAGATGCTTATGGTCCAGCGGTTGCAGACGGAAGCGGTCGAAATTATAAGCCCCGCCCAGCAGCGCTGGATCGACATGCTCTAGCGGCAATCCCCTAACGGCAGGTTTGCTGGCTGCCTCGCCATAACCGACCGCAAGGCCGACCGGCACGGCGACGATATCGACACAGGCGATCCCTGGTTGCGCCAAGAGAAGCGGAACCAAAAACTGCGCCCCGCTGCGGCTTAAGGCGCGCCCGCCCAAGGGCGGATCGCTGACGATATTCAGGATCAGACGGCTGACCCCCAGTTCGCGGACGGCGGGCAGCGCGTGGATGATGTCGCCCATATTGCCGCTATGGACGGCGGCAGGGCCGCCGGTATCGGACCCAAAGCGTTCGATTAGGGTGAACATGGGATCAGCCCTCCGCCCATAGAGTCGCATCGAGTTGGCGGCGGGTCAGGCGCTTCCAATTCAATAGATCGGGCATGGTGGCGTTGCGGTCGTATCCGGCAAAGCGCCGCGCCAGGGTTGCGGGGGTCGCGCTCCAGGTGAAGGGCAGGGTGGCGATCGCGTCGGACTGGTCGATCTGCCCCAGTAGCAGGGCCGGTTTCAGCATTCCATTGGCCAACGCGGCCAAATCGACCCGGTCGGTGATAATAAGGTCGGCCTCGGTGAAATCCGCCGCCCAAGCCGACCAATCGGCCCCATGATCCGCCCCGGCATCGCAGGGAACGCCCGCGAGCGCCAGGGCTATCCCTTCTGGGACATCAGGGCCGGTCCAGCGGGCGCGGCGGGTTCGGCGGGATGGGGATTCGGCGGTTGGGGCGAAAGTCCAAAGCGGCGGAAAACGGTTATCAGCCTCTCCCCCGAAACTAAGGGAGGCATCCGGCGACACGGTAACGGTGACAGGCTGGCCGAGAATTTGGCTGGCGAGGGAGGTTAGCAGCGCTTCCCCATCGGAAGGTAAGCTGCGAACGCGCACACGGATCGTCACTGTCACGCTGTTTCCTGCTGGCGATTAAACCGGAAGGCTTTGGTAGCACGATCATTGCGGCACTTCTATCGAAAGCCGCGCACCGCGGCCTGGGTCCGGAACTGCCGGGGCGGCAGCGCATACCAACGGGTGAAGGCCCGGCTGAAGGCACTGAGTTCTGAATACCCCAATAGGCAGGCAATTTCGGCCAAGGGCACCTGGGTTCGTTCCACATAGAGCCGCGCTAACTGGCAGCGGACGGCTTCCACCAGATCGGAAAAGCGCACGCCTTCGTCGGCGAGGCAGCGCTGCAGAGTCCAACGGCGCAGCCCCAGCGCTTCGGCCACATCGTCGATATAGGGCAGGCCATCGACCAAGCGGCTGCGGATTTCGGCCTGCACCCGGCGGATCAGCGGAATATCCCCGGCGCTGCCCCGCGCGGCCTGGATCAACTGCCCGCGTAACCGATCCATGGAGCGAAGATCGGCCGCAGGCATGGCAATATCGTCTGCCGGGCGCTGGAAGATCAGGGCATTGGTCCGTTGCCCCCAATGGATCGGGGCCTGAAACGCCTTTTCATGTTCCTGAGCTTGTTCGGGTTGGGGATGCTCGAAATGCACCTCTTCCGGTGCCCAGGTTGGGCCGAAGACATGGCGCAGCACATTGACGAACATGCCCATCGTTAATTCGGCATCCTGCCGCCGCGCCAGGATTGCGCCGTCGAGAATGCGATATTCCAGCGCCACCAGCCCGCCTGCATAACGGCAGGCGGTATGGGTTACTTGCTGATGATAGGGAAAAAGATCGGCCAGGGCTTCCAGTGCGCAGACCAGAGTGGGGGCCGTCAGGGTCACACCGCCGATCAGCCCCAGATCCTGCGGTTGAAACTGCTGGCCGAACCAAAGGCCGAAATTGCCATTGCCGGTTTGGTCTGCCGCCTCCTCCATCATCTGCACATAGGCGGCCAGATCGAGCGGCAGGGTGGGGTCGGTAAGCCAGGATACGTCAATCGCGGCGCGGTTTAGCACCGTTTCAGCATCGCCCCCCTGCTGGTCGATGAAATCGATGACGCCAGCGGCCGCCGCCGCCAGAACATTGCAGGCGATTGGGTTTGCGGCGGCAGGGGCGGTGCGGATCATTCCCTCTCCCTCCAGGGTTCATGGGATGCCGAACCATCCTCGCGCTAGGACGTGTTGCGTTGCAACGAAATTTTCGAGAGCGCCGTAGGACAAGGGCCGGATTCAGCCCTTGTCCCGCGAGAGTCCTCAGTCGCTTTGTATTCTTATTACTTGGTCCCCAGCAGCAGATCGCCCGCAGCCCCGGCGCGCAGGTGGCCGGTTGCGGCGTAGAATAGGAAGCCCAGGGCATAGAGCGCGATGAACAGGCCAAAGACGATGGGGTTGTAATAGATCATGGCGATCAAGCAGATCACCCCGGTCAGCAGCGCAATCGCCGGGAAAATTGGGTAGAAGGGGGCCTTGAAGGGCCGCTCTAACCCCGGTTCGGTCTGGCGCAGCCGGAACAGGCTGGCCATGCTCATGATATACATAACAATCGCGCCAAAGACCGACATGGTAACGATATTGCCGGTTAGGGTCGTACCGCCGATGGTGATGAGTTCGTCGGAGAAGATCGCCGCAATCCCGATCACGCCCCCAGCCAGGATGGCCCAATGCGGCGTTTTACGCGCGCTATTCACCGTTGACAGAAATTCGGGCAGGAACCCAGCCCGTGATAGGGCGTAGATCTGCCGGGAATAGCCCATGATGATACCATGGAAGGAGGCGATCAGACCGAATAGCCCAATCCAGATCAGCATATGCAGCCAGCCGGAATTATCCCCAACAATGGTTTTCATCGCCTGCGGCAGCGGGTCATTGATATTGGATAGGGCCTTCCAGTCGCCGACGCCCCCGGCGAAAATCATCGTCCCGAAAGCCAGGACCACAAGAGTTAGAATGCCGGCAATATAGGCGCGGGGAACGATGCGCTTCGGGTCTTTCACCTCTTCCGCCGCCATGGCCGCGCCCTCAATCGCCAGGAAGAACCAGATGGCGAAGGGAATAGCGGCAAACATTCCGCCAATGGAGGCCAGGGTAAAGCTGGACTCGCCCGCCCATCCCCCGGCGGCAAAATTCGCCCAGGAAAAGCCCGGCGCAACGACGCCCATAAACACGAACAGTTCGAAAATCGCCAGCAGCGTTACCAGCAACTCGAAGGTCGCGGCAATGCCAACGCCGGCAATATTCAGCGTCATGAACACCAGATAGGCCCCGACCGCGATCATCTTCGGGTCGAGCGCTGGAAACTGCAGATTGAGATAGGCCCCAATGGCCAGCGAAATCGCCGGCGGCGCAAAGACGAACTCGATCAATGTCGCCAGTCCGGCGACAAACCCGCCGACCGGCCCGAAAGCGCGATAGCTATAAGCGAAGGGTCCGCCTGCGTGCGGAATGGCTGTGGTCAGTTCGGTAAAGCTAAAAATAAAGGTGACATACATGGCCGCGACGAACAGCGTCGTGACCAGAAAGCCGAGGGTTCCAGCCGAGGCCCACCCGAAGCTCCAGCCAAAATATTCACCCGAAATGACCAAGCCAACGGCGATCCCCCATAGGTGAATCCCGCTTAGGCTTTTGCTTAAAGCCGTTTTCTCTGAAGACATAAGACTCTCCTGTTTCAGTGAGTTCGGGGTCAATCCCCCCCATTCATTCTGTTTTTAGTTTTTTTTTTTCTATGCTGCTTACCCCGTCGGACGGGGCGTTCTCCTTCAAATCGACGCCGGAGAGGCGCAGGCGCACCGCCTCCCGCGCCAGCCAGGCCGCCTTATCGGCGGCCAGGGCATAGCTCAACCCGTCTGCATGGATATTGGACAGGCAGTTGCGTTCCGAATCCCGCCGCCCGCGCTTGGGGCGGTAGGTCATGTAAATGCCGAGACTGTCGGGAACCGAGAGGCCGGGCCGCTCCCCGACCAACAGGAGGCAGAGGGCGGCCCCCAGCGCCTCCCCCACATCGTCGCCAAAGGCAACGCGCGCCTGTTCGCCCAGCACGATGGGGGCGATGCGCCAGCCGGGGAGGCGTTCGATACAGGCTTTGACCATCGGCACGGCATGGGTCTGCACCGCGCCCGCCGACAGACCATCGGCAATCACAAAGACCAAATCCCAGGGCTGCGGCGGCAGGTCCGCCAGTTTGGCTGCGCTGTCCGGGTGCAGTTTGCGCCCAAGGTCCGGGCGGCGCAGATAGGTGGAGCGGTCCCCCGCCTGGGACTTCAGGCGGATCGTCGGCAGCGGCGCGAGATCGGCGGCCAGCCGGTCGAAATCCACCTGCCCATGCACGGCGTCGCGGGCGCGGGCGTGGGCAAGCTGGAATTTCAGCAGTTCCCCCGTCGGTAGCCCATCGCCCGCGCGCCCCAGGCCGATGCGGGCGCGGGTGCTGCGGCGCAGGGTTTCCCACGGATCGGTGCTCATGCCGCGTCTCCCGCCGTCAGCAACCGTGTCAGCGTTGGGGCGGCGGGGGGCGGCAGGCGGCCGCGCGCGTCCAGCATCTCCATCCGCCGCAACCAGGCTTCAAACTCCGGCGCGGGTTGGCGGTTCAGCAGGTGCCGCAGCGACACGATGTCGTGGTACGAAAGGCTTTGATAATTCAGCATAATATCGTCGGCACCGGGCACGCCGATGACGAAATTCACGCCCGCTTGGCCGAGCAGCAGCATCAGACTATCCATATCGTCCTGATCGGCTTCGGCGTGATTGGTGTAGCAAACGTCTACGCCCATCGGCAGCCCAAGCAGCTTGCCGCAGAAGTGATCTTCCAGCCCGGCCCGGATGATCTGCTTCGAATCATAAAGATATTCCGGCCCGATGAAGCCGACGACGGTATTAACCAGCAGCGGCTTCACCGCCCGGCAGACGGCATAGGCGCGGGTTTCCAGCGTTTGTTGATCGACACCGTGGTGCGCCCCCGCCGACAGCGCGCTGCCTTGGCCGGTTTCGAGATACATGACGTTATCGCCGACCGTGCCGCGCTTCATCGACAGTGCTGCCTCCCGCGCTTCGTGCAGCAGGGCCAGGGTAACGCCGAAGCCCTGATTAGCGGCCTCCGTCCCGGCAACCGACTGGAACACCAGATCGAGCGGCGCCCCCTGTTCGATGGCGGCGATGCTGGTTGTCACATGGGTCAGCACGCAGGATTGGGTTGGAATATCGTAGCGCTGGCGGATTGCATCCAGCATTTCCATCAGCTTGACGCAGGCGGGCAAATTGTCCGTCGCCGGGTTGATGCCGATGACGGCATCGCCGACGCCGAACAGCAGCCCATCGAGGGTGGAGGCGGCGATCCCAGCGGGATCATCCGTTGGGTGATTGGGCTGCAAGCGGCTCCCAAGCCGCCCCGGCAGACCGAGCGTGGTGCGGAAGGCCGTTACCACCTGGCATTTTGCCGCCACCGCGATCAAATCCTGATTGCGCATTAGTTTCGAGACGGCAGCGGCCATTTCCGGCGTGATGCCAGGGGCCACGGCGGCCAGCGTTTCGGTATCGGCGGCATAGGACAGCAGCCATTCGCGGAACTGCCCGACCGTTAGCCCGGCAATCGGCGCGAAAGCGGCGGCGTCGTGGCTGTCGAGGATCAGGCGCGTGACCTCGTCCGTTTCATAGGGCACCAGCACATCGTCGAGAAAGGTGGTCAGCGGCACGTCGGCCAGCGCCATTTTTGCGGCGACCCGGCGTTCGTCGGTCGCGGCGGCGATGCCTGCCAGCTCATCCCCCGACCGGCGCGGCGAGGCGCAAGCCAGCAGCGTTTTCAGGTCGTCGAACAGGTGGCGCTCGCCGCCTATCACATGGCTGTAAACCGGCATTGGCCCTCGGCTGCAAAAAACGAATGGGCAAGCCTACACCCGTTCGTCGTGCAGTTATTTGACATCTGAACACAGTTCCGCCCCAATTCAGGCCCGGTCCGAACTTTGGGAGCCTGCCATGTCCTTGCCTTTCGCGCTGACGCTCGGCGACCCTGCCGGGGTGGGGCCGGAATTGATCTGCAAACTGGCGGCTGATCCTGCGCGTCCGAAAGTGCCGTTGCTGGCCATTGGCGATCTCGGCATTTTGCGCCGGGCGGCGGCGATTGTTGCGCCGGGGCTAGACTTAAGGGCGGTTGCGACGCCGGAGGCGGCGCTGTCCGTCCCGCTGGGGGTACTAGCCGTCTTGCCGCTCTCCGTGCCGCTGCCCGATGATTTGCCGTTCGGTAAGGTCGATGCCCGCGCCGGGGCGGCGGCCTATGAATCACTCTGCATCGCCATCGATCTTGCGATGGAAAAACGTATTGCCGCCATCGTCACGCCGCCGTTGCACAAAGAGGCGCTGAAGGCGGCGGGCGTCCATTTCCCCGGCCATACGGAAATTCTCGCCGCCCGCTCCAACACGCCCGAAGTGGCGATGATGCTGGCAAACGAGGAGTTGCGGGTGCTGCTCGTCTCCATCCACGTGTCCTTGCGCGATGCTATCGCTGCGGTGACGCCGGAGGCCGAGTTGCGCGCCCTGCGCTTCGCCCATCAAGCCGGGAAAGCCTATGGCATTGCCTGCCCGCGCGTGGCGGTGGCGGGCCTCAATCCCCATGCCGGGGAGGGCGGTTTGTTCGGGCATGAAGACGCCGAGATCATCGCCCCCGCCATTGCGGCGGCGCAGGCGGAAGGCATCGATGCGAGCGGCCCCTGGCCGGGCGACACGATCTTCATGCGCGCCCGGCGTGGGGAGTTCGATATCGTCGTGGCGCAATATCACGATCAGGGGCTGATCCCGGTCAAATACCTCGGCATCGACCACGGCGTGAATATCACCGTGGGCCTGCCCTTCGTCCGTACCTCCGTCGATCACGGCACCGCCTTCGATATTGCCGGGACGGGGACGGCGGACGCGAGCAGCCTAAGGACCGCGCTGGAACAGGCAGTGGCGATGGTGGGGGAAACGTAATGCTTTTTTACTCTGCCCATGCCGACGCGGTGATTGCGGCTCGAAAGATCGAGAAAATCTGGGTGGAGACGACACTTGCCGCGCCTGACTGGATCGAGCCAGACCCTGCCGACCTAACCGTTAGTCGGGCGTTCAAGCAGATCGAAGATTTTGGTAACCGTGTGCTAAGGGTTGCTTATCGGCCTATTGGGGCTGATATATTAGTGATTACCGTTTTCTTTGACCGGGGGGCGAGACGATGAAAACATCCTACGATCCTGTCGTTGACGCACTCTACGTCAATTTTTCCGCCCACACGCCGGTCGACTCCGAGGAGGTGGCCCCTGGCATTGTCTTCGATTTTGATGCCGAGAATCGTCTTGTCGGGATCGAGGTGCTGAATGCGAAGGCGCGGGTGGCGACGGATACACTGGTAACCGCCGCCGAATAAGGTTGAGACGCTATTCCGCCAACGCCTTTTGAATATAAATCTCCCGCAGCTTGGTCGCGACCGGCCCTGGTTTGCCCGGGCCGATGGGGGTGCCGTCGAGGCTTGCGACGGGCGCAACGAAGGTTGAAGCGCTGGTGAAAAAGGCTTCTTGCGCCGCCTGGGCTTCGGCAACCGTGAACGCGCGTTCCTCTAGCACTAAGGTGGTTTCGGCGATCAGCGCGGTAATGGCGAGGCGGGTCACGCCGGGAAGGACCGTGCGGGTAAAGGGGCGCGTTACCAGTTTGCCGTCGTGGGTGACAATAAAGGCGGAGGAGGAGGCGCCTTCGGTGACGAACCCATCCTCGTCCACCATCCAGGCTTCCTGCGCCCCGGCGCGGGCGGCGGCTTGCTTGGCGAGCACCTGGGGCAGCAGGGCGACGGATTTAATATCGCGCCGCGCCCAGCGCAGGTCGGGCACGGTAATGACTTTCGCCCCGCTTTCGGCGAGTTTCGAGGCGACGATGCTTTTGGGCTGGGTGAACATCACTACGGTCGGTGCCAAATCATCGGCATAGGTAAACTCCCGTTCCGCCACCCCGCGCGTCACTTCGATATAAACCGTGCCTTCGGTCAGCCCATTGCGGGCGATCAATTCGTTCTGAAACCCAATCCATTCTTCGGTCGAATAGGGGTTCGGAATGTCGATTTCTTTCAGCGACCGGTCGAGCCGCGCTAGGTGCGGGGCGTTATCGATAGTGCGGCCGTTCAGCACGGCGCTAACCTCATAGATCCCGTCGGCAAACAGAAAGCCCCGGTCCATGATCGAGATTTTGGCGTCGGCGGCGTCAACAAAGGCACCGTTGAGCATGACGATACGCGGCATCTGTCCTGTTCCTTATGCTGCGGCCCGGTCGCCTTCGGTGACCGTGGCCAGAAAATCCTGAATGGCGTGGGCGAGCTGGTCTTCGGATTGGGCGAGGGCGCCCGCGATCCGTTCCAAGTCGGCGGTTGCGCCGGAGGTGCGTTCGATCAGCGTGCCGATCTGCCCCATGTCGGCACGAATGCCGCCCATCCGGTCCTCGGCGGACCCGGCGGCGGCGGCGATTTGGCCGGTGGCGGCTTCCTGCTGGCGCACCGCGTCCGCAATCTGGCGGCTGACGTCGCCAAGGTCGGCCAGCACACTTTCCATTTCGCGAGCGGCGCTCACCACTTGACGGGTCGCGCTCTGGATGCCTTGCACCTGCTCGGCAATGCCATCGGTCGCGGCGGCGGATTGGGTGGCGAGGGTTTTGACTTCCGAAGCGACGACGGCGAACCCGCGCCCGGCTTCCCCAGCCCGGGCCGCCTCGATGGTGGCATTGAGGGCGAGGAGATTGGTCTGCTCGGCAATCTGGCGGATCAGGGTAACGGCGCTGCCGATCTGGTCGGCGGCGGTTTCAAGATCGGCGGTGCGCTGGCGCGAGGCGGTGCCGATGGCGTGGGACCGGGCGACAACCTCGATCGAATGATCCGCCCGCGCCGCGATGGTCGCGATGGTCTGCGATAGGCTGCGTGCCGCCCCGGCGACCTCGGCGACGTGGGAACCGGCGTCCTGCGCCGCGCCTTCTACTCGCCGCGCTTGGCTTTGCGAATTGCCGACCTGCGCCCCAAGCTCGCGGGAGGTATCGCGCACCTGCTGGCCCGATTGGCGGGTTTCGGCCAGGGCATGGTCGATTTCGGTGCGGAACCGGGCGATGGCTGTTTCCATCAGCTTTTGGCGCTCGGCTTCCCGCCGCTGAATTTCTTCCGCTTCCCGCAGGCGGATGCGGTCGGCCATGCCAAGGCGCAAATCTTCGAGCGCACGGGCCAGGGTGCCCAACTCATCGATCCGCGATTGGAACGGCACGCGGTGGTCGATTTCCTCCCGCGCAATCGCTTGGGTCGATTGGATCAGCAGCGGCACCGGGCGGAACTGGCGACGGAAGACCAAGAAGCCGATCAATGTGCTGGCGGCGAGCGTGCCGATCAGGATCAGCGCGGCATTGCGCGTCAGCACCCGTTCGGCTTGGCGCAGAACATCTTCTCGCCCGGCGGAGACCAGCACGGCGCCGATGGTCCCTTTAGGCGTGACGATGGGCGTTGCGCCGATGAAATGGGCTTCGCCCGCGAGGGGGAGGAAGGTGAAATCCGCCTGTTCCGCCTTCAGCGCTTGGGCAAGGGGGCTTGCGGCGGCGAGGCTGAACCCATCCCGCGCGCGGCGGGCGCTGGTGACCAGCGGCATAAAACTACCATCGGGCTGGGCCGCGAAAATCCAGGTTTCGCCGAAGGCGCGCTGCGCGACCCCATCGACAACATCTTCCGGCGTCAGACCGGTGATGAGCAGCGAGGCATCGTCGGCAATCGGCTTATCGGTGGTGATGCGGGCGGGCACGCCCTGGGCCGTAGTTTCGACCCCAATGTAGGTATAAACGTCCCGCAAAGCCCCGACGGCCACCCTGAGGCGCGTTTCTGCCGCCGTCTGCCGCTGGTCCGCCGTCACCTGATCCAGCATCACCCAGCCGCCGAGCGAGCCGGTGAGGCTGGCGAGCGCCGACAGGATGAGCAGGGTAGACATCGACCGGGCGAGCAATGACTGCCGGAACAACGCACCAAGGCGGCGGGTCTGGGCCATGCGGGGGTGTCCTTTCCGGCTTAGTGGGACAGGATTTTCGATAGGAACATCTGGGCGCGCTCGCTTTGTGCGCCGGTGAAGAAGGCGGTTTTCTCCGCATCCTCCACAATCTCGCCCCGGTCCAGGAAAACGACG
>CAZNVY010000024.1:34962-40112 GCA_964576605.1 uncultured Elstera sp.
GGCCACTTCGCGGGCGAAGCCCATCTCGTGGGTCACGACCATCATCGTCATGCCGTCGCGGGCGAGTTCCACCATGACATCCAGCACCTCGTTAATCATCTCTGGGTCGAGGGCGGAGGTTGGTTCATCGAACAGCATAGCAATCGGGTCCATCGCCAAAGCGCGGGCAATGGCGACGCGCTGCTGCTGGCCGCCGGAAAGCTGACCGGGGAACTTATGGGCGTGCTGGGACAGGCCAACGCGGGCCAGCAGCGCCTCGCCCTTCGTCATCGCTTCATCGCGCGACCGGCCCAGCACCTTTTGCTGCGCAAGGCAGAGGTTTTCGGTGATCTTCAGGTGCGGGAACAGCTCGAAATGCTGGAAGACCATGCCAACGCGGGCGCGCAGTTTCGGCAGATTGGTGCCCGGCGCTTTCAGGCTGATGCCATCGACCATGATCTCGCCGCTATCGAACGGCTCCAGCGCGTTCACGCATTTGATCAAGGTCGATTTGCCGGACCCGGAGGGGCCGCAGACCACCACCACCTCGCCTTTCGCAACGGACAGGGTGCAGTCCTTCAGCACTTGGAAATTCGGGCCGTAGAATTTGCTGACATTCTTGAGTTGGATCATATCGGTCATGACAGGTCTCCGGCGGATCAGCGGATGATCGCGATGCGGCGCTGCAAGCGCTTCACCAGGGTCGAGGCCGTGAAGGAAATGAGGAAGTAACCGGCGGCGGCGAAGAGATACATTTCCACCAACCGCCCATCGCGCTGCGCCACCTTGGAGGCTGCTCCTAGGAAATCGGGGATCGAGAGCACATAGACCAGCGACGTATCCTGAAACAGCACGATGGTCTGGGTCAGCAGCACCGGGGCCATATTGCGGAAGGCTTGCGGTAGGATCACCGACCCCATGACTTGCCAGTAGGTCAGGCCCAGGGCATAGCCCGCCATCATCTGCCCGCGCGCAATCGATTGAATGCCGGCGCGCATGATTTCCGAAAAATAGGCCGCCTCGAACAGAGTGAAGGTGATGAGGCTGGAGGCGAAGGCCCCCACGGCAATGGGCCGGTCGGTTCCCAAAGCCCATTGCCCGATATAGGGCACCAGGAAATAGAACCAGAAGATCACCAGCACCAGCGGTAGGGAGCGCATGGTGTTGACATAGCCCGCCGCGACATAGGGCAGCACCGGTAGCGCGCTTAAGCGCATCAGGGCGATCAGCGTGCCGAGCACGATCCCGCCAAGGGTGGCGAGCGCGGTCAGCGTTAGGGTGAAGACCAGCCCTTCTTTCAGCAGATAGGGCAGACTGCGCCAGATAACGTCGAAATCAAAACCGTCGAACATGGCGCTATTTCCCCTGTCCGTAGCCGGGAATGCGGACCCAGCGCTCCAGCGCGCGCATCGCCATCGTCACCAGCAGATTGAGGAGGAGGTAGATAATCGTCGCCGCCGTGAACGCCTCGAAAACCTGGAAGGAGAATTCCTGAATGGCGCGGGCGCGCGCGGTCAGTTCGATAAGGCCGATGGTCAGCGCGACGGAGGTATTCTTGATCGTGTTAAGAAGTTCCGATGTCAGCGGCGGCAGAATGATGCGAAAGGCCATCGGCAGCAGCACATAGCGGTAGGTTTGCGCCGTGGTGAACCCCATCGCCAGACCGGCGAGCCGCTGGCCGCGCGGCAGGGCGAGAACCCCGGCGCGCACCTGTTCGGCGACGCGGGCCGACATGAAAAAGCCGATGCCGACAACGGCGGTGAAGAAGGAAGCATTGGGAAGCTGCTTCAGCCACAGGCCGATGCTCTCCGGCACCACTTCCGGCAGCACGAAGAACCATAGAAAAAGCTGCACCAGCAGCGGAATATTGCGAAACAGCTCGACATAGGCATTACCGACGGTGACCAGCCCGCGCGACGGCAGCGTGCGGATGACGCCGATCATGGCACCAAACACCAGCGCCCAAATCCAAGCGCAGGCGGCGGTGGCAATCGTCCATTTCAGGCCGACCAGCAGCATATCGAAATAGGTGCCGGTGCCTTCCGGCGAGGCTTCCCAAAAGATGCCCCAGTTCCAGGTGTAATTCATGGACCCCAGTCCTACGGCGGCGGCGCGGGGCGGTGCGGAGAAGGGGGCGAACCCCCTTCTCCCAGCCCGAAGCGCCCTGTGTGGGGGGAAAGGCGCTTACGAGCCGTAGGCGTCGGGATCGGCGGCGTCGGTCGGAGCGCTGAAGGCTTTCCGCAGGGCCGGGGCCATCGGCACATTGAGGTTCAGGCCCTTCGGCGGAATGGGTTGCGTAAACCACTTCTCGTAGGTCTTCGTGCCTTCCGGGCTTTTGTAGAAGGCGGCGGTAGCGCTATCGACCAGTTTTTTGAAGTCCGGGTCATCCTTGCGCAGCATGATCCCATAGGGTTCTGGCTTGGAGAAGGCTTCGGTACTGAGTTGGAAATCGCCAGGGGCTTTGGCATTGGCGACCAGCCCGGCCAGCAGCACATCGTCCATGACGAAGGCGACGGCGCGGTCGGTTTCGACCATCAGAAAGGCTTCGGCATGGTCCTTCGCCGCCAGCACATTGATGCCCAGGTTGCGGGCTGTGTTCACATCGTTGAGCTGTTTGATGTTGGTGGTGCCGGAGGTGGAGACGACCGTTTTACCTTTGAGATCGTCGATCTTCAGCAGGTTGTTCTTCTTCTTCGATACGAAGGCGCTGGCGGTCAGATAATGGGTATTGGTGAAGGCCACCTGCTTTTGCCGGTCGAGGTTATTTGTGGTCGATCCGCACTCAAGATCCACGGTGCCATTGGCGATCAGCGGAATGCGCGTGGCAGAGGTGACGGGCGTATATTTCACCTCAAGGTTCGGCAGATTGAGCTGCGTCTTCACGGCGGCGACAACGGCGGCGCAAATATCCATGGCATAGCCGACCGGCTTCTGCTGATCGTCGAGGTAGGAGAAGGGGATGGAGGAATCGCGGTGGCCGACGGCAATCGCACCGGTTTCCTTGATCTTTTTAAGGGTGCCGGTCAGCTCTTGCGCCGAGGCTGTGAAACTAAGCGCGGTCGCGGCGAGGGCTGCGAGGGTGATCGTCAAACGCATCAGTCTTTCTCCTTATTCGTGAACGTCCCTGGGGGTGGTTGCCGCCGTTGGCCGGTCGGCTTTTTCCGGTTTTCGTTTGATGGCGGGTTTCCGCACCGGATTGGGGAGGGGGCCGCCGTGCTGCAAGACCATCCACAGGCGATGCACCACGGCGCGGCGGTTGGATCGGTCGCAATAGGCGACGATGCTGATGTCGGTGCTCCAGCCGTCACCGCCGAGCGGCACCAGCGCCTCGGCGGCGCGGGGGGTGATGCTCGAATCGGGCAGCCAGGCAACGCCATGCCCGGCAATCGCCATTTCACGCAGCACGTCCGACATATCGCTTTCCAGCACACGGGCGGAATGCAGCGGTGTTGGCGCTTTATCGATGGTGGCATCGACCAGCCGGGCAAAGTAAATGCCGGGGGAATAGCGCAGAAGCGGCACGGGGCGGCGCGGCGTGCCGGGGAACTGCACCTGCCCGCTTTCGACCAGATGCTTGGCCGCCCAGGGCCGCAACCGGTCGGTTTCGATCTGCACTTTGTCGAACCGGTCCATATCCAGGAACATCGGCTCCTGCGCGCCGTAGAAGCAGATGGAAATATCCACTTCTCCGGAGACAAGCGCCGCGCCCAAATCGTGGATATTGCCTAGCATCAGGCTACAGGTCAGCTTTGGTCCCGCTGTCCAGGCTTCCCACCACACCGGCAGGCGGGCGGTCGCCAAGGCATAGGGAACCGCAATCCGCACATGATCGGCCTTGGCCGGCCCGCCCCCCGAAACCTCAGCCCGCGCATCGGCTAGATTCCGCACAATGTCGCTGGCATGGGCGCGGAACTGTTCGCCCGCTGGGGTGAGCCGGGTTGGGTAGAAGCTTCGGTCGATCAGCGGTTTGCCAACCCAGATTTCTAGCGCCTGCAAGCGGCGGCTGAAGGCGGCTTGGGAGGAATTGCGCTGTTCGGCAGCCTTGGTAAAATTACCCGTATCGGCCACCGCCAGAAAATCATAGAGCCAGCGCAAGTCCATCGGAACGCCCCCCCTAACCCCAGAGCGCCGCAGGCGCGGGGGCGATGGTGCTGCCGGTAAAGCTAAGGCCCGGCTCGCGGTCTTTCGCCAGCAGCAGCGGCCCGTCGAGATCGACGAAGCTGGCCTTGCCCGCCAGCAGCAGGGCAGGGGCCATCGCCAGGGAGGTGCCGACCATGCAGCCGATCATAGTTTGCAAGCCGCGCGCTTCGGCGGCTTCGGCCATCGCAATTGCCTCGGTCAGCCCACCGGTCTTATCGAGCTTGATGTTGATCGCCTGATAGCGCGCCGCCAGCGCATCGAGCGTGCGGCGGTCGTGCACGCTTTCATCGGCGCACAGCAGGATTCCGGCTTCAAGCCCTATCAGGGCATCATCTTTTTCGGCGGGCAGCGGTTGTTCGATGAGCGCGACGCCCGCCGCGCGGCAGGCGGTGAGGCAGGGGTCGAGCAGGTCATCCGTCCAGGCCTCATTGGCATCGACGATCAGCGTGCTGTCCGGCGCGCCGTGGCGGACGGCGGCGATGCGTTCCGGGTCGCCCGCACCGCCCAGCTTCACTTTCAGCAAAGGGCGATGGGCGGCCTTTTGCGCTGCCGCCCGCATCCCCTCTGGCGTGCCGAGGCTGATCGTATAAGCGGTTACCGCTTCTGCCGGGGCAGGCAGGCCCGCGCGCTTCCAAACTGGAACGCCGGTTTGTTTGGCTTCGAGATCCCACAGCGCACAATCCAGCGCATTGCGCGCCGCGCCGGGTTTTAAGCGCGTAAGAAGCCCCTGCCGCGCCCCGGCAGCGGTCGCTTGACCGGCCAGCCACGCCGCTTGCGCTTCGATCACCTCGATCACGCCCTCGACGCTCTCGCCGTAGCGCGGATAGGGCACGCATTCGCCCCAGCCCCGCCCGCCGTCCTGCCGTACGACGACAGTGACGACGCGCGCTTCCGTCTTGCTGCCGCGCGAGATGGTGAAACTGCCCGTGATCGGCCAAGTCTCGGACCGGACTTCTAGCGCAATGCCCATGCTTAGGCCCCCACTGTGGCGGGCAACGGAAAGTCCACTAGCAGCCGGTCAACGATGGCCC
>CAZNVY010000025.1:0-1022 GCA_964576605.1 uncultured Elstera sp.
GGGAGCGGCGACCGCAACCGGCGGCAGCGCCACATTGGCGGGCGGCAGCGTGCGGGCCACGCGGATGCGAACATTATCGCGCTGATATTCGATTTCGGTCAGCTTCGTCTCGTCCAGCAGGCTGGCGAGATTGCGGATCAGTTCACTGTCCAATTGATGCTGAGACATGCTTTCTCTCTATCAGAATCGCGCGGCGCACCCCCGCAAGGGTCGCATCCGCCGGAAAAAAGGAACCCTTAGGCGGCGGTTTTAATCAGGTTGGCCAGGGCCGCCACGGCCAACACATAGGATTGTCCGCCAAACCCCGCGATCACCCCAATCGCCGCCCGGCCAGGATAAGACGTGTGGCGAAAGGCTTCGCGGTGGAAGATGTTCGACAAATGCACCTCGATCACCGGCAGGCTGACGCCCTTCAGCGCATCGAGCACCGCAATCGAGGTATGGGTATAGGCCCCGGCATTGATGATGATGCCCGCCGCTTTACCGCGTGCCTCGTGAATCCAATCGACCAACACGCCTTCGTGGTTCGACTGGCGGAAATCCACCGTACAGCCCAATTGCGCCGCCGTCCGCTCCGTCACGACGCGGATATCGTCCAGCGTATCGGTGCCGTAGATTTCAGGTTCGCGCGTGCCGAGCAGGTTGAGATTCGGCCCATTCAGGACCAATATCAGGGGGGCAGACAAAAGGTCGACCTCAAAAGATTGCGTCAGACCCCGCGTTATACCATGCCGCGCGTGCGATGCAAGAAAGGCGCAGAGGCCCCCTCCTCCCATACGAAAGGGGCGCAGCCTGCGCGGCGCCCCTCCCTAGCGTTTGGATCGGCTGCCGGTTTAGTTCGGCAGGTAATCGTATTTGCCATCCTTCCACACATAAACGCGGAAATCCGGGTTCTTCAGATCGCCCTTGGCATCGAAGGCCAAGGTGCCGAGAACGGTCTGGAAGTCCTGAGCGCGCAGGGCGGCCGCGACATCGGCCTTTTTCAGGGATTTTGCCGCATTCATCGCCTGGGCCAAGGCCAA
>CAZNVY010000025.1:1032-38437 GCA_964576605.1 uncultured Elstera sp.
GGCGGCATAGCCTTGCAGCACAAAGCCTTCCGGCTCCACGCCCGCCGCGCGCAGTTTGGCGACGGCGTCCTTGGCGGTATCGAGCTTCCGGCCATCGGGCGGGAAGGTGAACATCAGCCCATCGGCGGCTTTCCCGGCAATCGAGTAGATTTCCGGCGACGACACGCCTTCGCCCGACACGAACTGCGCTTTCAACCCAGCCTCTTCTGCCTGGCGCAGGATCAGCCCCAGTTCCGGATGATAGCCGCCGTAATAGATCACCTCGACCCCATCGTTCTTCAGACGCGAAACAAGGGCGCTATAATCCTTCTCCCCCGCCGTGATCGAGCCTTCGTAGACAGGGGTAACCCCCTTGGCCTTCATGGCTTTGGTGGCTTCGTCGGCGAGGCCCTTGCCGTAGGCTTGCTTATCGTGCAGCACGGCAACGCGCTTGCCTTTATAGCGGTCGGCAATGAAATTCCCAGCGATCACGCCCTGCTGATCGTCGCGGCCACAGGCGCGGAAGATGGTCTTTTTGCCTTTTTCGGTCAGCAGCGGGTTGGTCGCAGTCGGCGTGACCATGACCATTCCCTCTTCGTCATACACATCGGCGGCGGCGATGGTCGCGCCGGAGCACAGATGCCCCACGATGAACTCGGCCTTCTTCGCCGCCAATTGATTGGCGACCGACACGGCCTGCTTCGGATCGCACGCATCGTCAGCGAAGTCCGCCACCAGCTTTTCGCCCTTAATGCCCCCTTTGGCATTGATCTCGGCCACCGCCGCTTCGACGCCCTTGCGTACTTGATCGCCAAACGCCGCGACCGGACCCGTCAGGGCCGCCACGGCATGAATTTTTACATCCGCCAAGGCCGACCCGGCCAGCAACAACGTGCTAAGACCGGCAATCGCAACCAGGTTTCCTCTCATTCTGCACTTCCTCCTGAAGGTGCCGATCCGGGCCGTTGCCGGTCGGCTTGCCGCTATCCTGAGCCGGTTTTCCGGGCGACGGCAACGGCGCTCCCGCAGTGACACTTTCCCGCCCAGGTAGCCTTGCCGGACTAAACGATCAAAAATATCGAAATGCCGGTCTAAAATTTCGTTTAATGATTTTTTCTGGCAAACTATTGAATTTTTATTGCTATATTGTCTCGAAATTTGCCTGCTGCATAGGCAGTATGCATCTTCCGAATGCACGGGCCGGATACCGAACCCCGCTGTTCAACCCCGCCGCAATTGCTTACACTCGTCGCCATGATGCCCCGGTTGCCGCCGTTTATCCGCCCTTTTGGCCATCTAGCCCATCTTATGGTGGCCCTTGGTCTCGGCTTTGCGCCCGCGGCACTTGCCGCGCCGGAGTCGCCATCGGCATCAATCCTACAGCCCTTGGTTGGGTTTTTAAGTCTTTTTGCGCTAGCCTTGCTGATTATCGGGACGCTGCATTTTCGCACTGTGCTGCGGGGGCGCGCGATGCAGCAGAATCTGCGCATTGTCCAGCAGGTTGCCGACCGGCGCCAAGCCCTGATCGATGCCGCCCAGACCGCGCTCGCGCTCTTCGGGCGGGACGGGCGATTGGTGGAAAGCAATCACGCTTGGTCCGGCCTAACCCGCAGCAGCGATAGTTTTATCGAACAGGCGCGCGAATTGGCGATGCGGGCGATACGACTGGACAACGAACATGTGGAGACAATTTCGCTGGTGATCGGCGGGGCGGTGGTGGCCTATTCCCTGCGGGCGGTTCCCTCGAAAATCGGGGTCGCTGTCTCGGCCACCGATATGCGCCAGATCGAAAGCCTAATGGCGCAGGTGTCGCGGCTGATCTCGGCCCAGGATGACGTTCTCGATGCGGTAAATGCGCCGATCGTAATTTTTGGGCCGGAACGCCGGATCAAATTTTTCAATGCCGCTTTCACCCGCCTATTCCGGTTAGATGATGTGTGGCTCGCGCGTGAGCCGACCTTGCAGGAGTTGATCGATAGCCTGCGCGAAAAGCGGCAATTGCCGGAAGTCATCGATTTTGCCGCCTATAAGCGCGAACAGCTGGCGCAGTTCCAATCCTTAGTCACCCCCAAGGAAGATGTGCTGCATCTGCCCGATGGGCGCACGCTGTTTCAGCGGGTGGCCCCGCATCCCCTTGGCGGGCTGATTTACAGCTACGAGGATGCGACCGACCGTTTTGCCCTGGAACGCTCGTATAACACCGCAATCGAGGTGCAGCGCGAAACGCTGAATAATCTATCGGAAGGGGTTGCCTTTTTCGGGATCGATCAAAGGTTGCGGCTGCATAATCCCGCCTTCTGCCAAATCTGGGATTTGGGCGAGGAGCAATTGATCGGTGAACCGACGTTAGAGGAATTGCAAGCCGCGACCCTACCCTGGGTGGAAGAGGGCGGCGAAGGCCCCGACCCGCGCGACCCCACGCAGCGCCGCATCCGCAACGGGGTCTTGCGCTGGCGGACAGAGAAGGAAATCGAATTTACCTCCGTTCCCCTACCCGATGGAGCGACGCTGTATCTATTCCTCGATATTACCGAGCGGAACCGCGCCCAGTCGGCCCTGCGAGAGCGGAATGAAGCGCTGGAAGCCGCCGACCGGCTGAAGACCGAATTTATCGCCAATGTTTCCTACGAACTGCGCACGCCGCTCAACTCCATCATCGGGTTTGCCGAAATTCTGACCGAACAATATTTCGGCCCCTTGAACGACCGGCAGCGCGACTATAGCCGAGGGATCTTGGCCGATTCGCAGCGGCTCTTAGCGCTGATTAATGATATTCTCGACCTTGCCACCATCGAAGCGGGCTATCTGGCCCTAGAGCGCGAGACGGTGGAGTTGAATAGTCTGCTAGCCTCCACCCTAACCCTGGTGCGCGAGCGGGCGCAGGCGCGCGATATTGCGTTGACGCTGGAGTGTTCTGCCGATATCGGCAGCGTCATCGGCGATACCAAGCGATTGCGGCAGGCTTTGTTCAACCTTCTGTCCAACGCGATCAAATTCTGCCGCCCGTCCGACCGCGTCACAATCACCGCCCGCCGCGAAGGCAATCAGGGCGTCACCATCCGCGTGGCGGATACCGGGCCGGGCATTCCGCCGGAAACCTTGCCGCGCGTCTTCGGTCGGTTCGAGCGGGCCGGGCGACAGGCGGGTGCCGGTTTGGGCCTATCGCTGGTGCGCAGTATCATCGAACTGCACGGCGGTGATGTGGATATCACCTCTAGTCCTGCCGGAACCGAGGTGCGCTGCTGGTTGCCTGACGCGCTGCCCGACGTCTATTGGGCACCACAATCGCTTGCCGATACAACCGCTTAGGGCAGAACCAACATCCATCCCCTAAGTAACTAGATGGCGAGTCGACGTGAGGCTTGCAAAGCGGCGTTAGGCACGCAAGGTTATCATATGGCAAAGCGCGCACTGATATTGATGATGGATTCGTTTGGCATCGGGGCCGCCCCGGATGCCTGCCACTTCCACGACCAGGGGTCGAATACCTTGGGGCATATCGCCTCCTGGTCTTTGGCCCAGCGGGGCAGGCCGCTTCACCTGCCGAACCTGGAGGCACTGGGCCTGGGGGCGGCAGCGCGGGAAGCGACGGGGGCTTTACCCACGGGCTTCTTACAGCGCAGCGATTTCACCGGCCTTTACGCCGCCGCCGCCGAACGGTCGAAGGGGAAGGATACCCCCTCTGGGCATTGGGAACTTGCGGGGGTGCCGGTGCTGTTCGATTGGGGCTATTTCCCCAAAACCGTGCCCAGCTTTCCGCCCGCCCTGACGCAGGCCCTGATCGACCAGGGCGGATTGCCCGGCATTTTGGGCGATTGTCATGCCTCTGGAACTGAAATCATCGCTGATTTGGGTGATACCCATGTCGCGACCGGCAAGCTGATCGTTTACACGTCCGCCGACTCGGTTCTACAAATCGCCGCGCATGAGGAAAGTTTTGGGCTGGCCCGGCTTTACGAACTCTGTGCCCTGGCCCGCCGACTGGTCGATCCTTACAACATCGGGCGGGTGATCGCTCGGCCTTTCGTGGGCAGCAGTGGGGCCTATCGACGAACGGGCAATCGCAAGGATATTGCGGTCCCGCCCCCCGCGCCGACCCTGCTGGACAAGCTGGTCGCCCGTGGCAGCCAGGTGCTGGCGGTCGGTAAGATCGGCGATATCTTCGCTCACCAGGGTATCAGCCAGGTCGTGAAAGCCGATGGCAATGCCGCGCTATTCGATGCCACCCTGGCCGCCTTGGACCGGGCGGGAGACGGCGATTTGATTTTCACCAATTTCGTCGATTTTGACCAATCCTACGGCCACCGCCGCGATCCTGGCGGCTATGCGGACGCTTTGGAGGCTTTCGATGCGCGCCTGCCAGAGCTACAGGCCAAACTGCATCCCGGCGATCTTGCCCTGATTACCGCCGATCATGGCTGCGACCCAACCTGGGTCGGCACCGATCATACCCGCGAACATGTACCGCTGATTTTCTTTGGCCCTGGCCTTCCGGCGGGGAATGGCGGGCGGCGCGATAGTTTTGCCGATGGCGGTCAAACCTTGGCCCATCACCTCGGTCTTGCCCCGCTGGAGGCGGGACGCAGCCTGATCTGATAGCGATGCCAAAAATTTTGCATCAGACTAATCCAACCGCCTGTGCCCGGCGAACAAAGGGTAATGACCACGCTCCGCGCCCCTGCAGGCTCCCGCGCCTGCCATTTTCGCCCCGCCGATGGCCTATCGGCGCGGCTGGGGGACCCCATGCGCGATGAGACTGGATCCGATTTCGCCGCCCTGGTGCTGCGGATTGCCCAAGCGGCGGATCGTAGCGCCCTGGGCATTCTGTTTGCGCATTTCGGTCCTCGGCTAAAATCATATCTGCTGCGCCTAGGGGCCAGCGATGCCGAGGCTGAAGACCTGGTGCAGGACGTTATGCTAACGCTTTGGCGACGGGCGGGATCATTCGACCCCGCCCGCGCCTCGGTCAGCACTTGGCTCTTCACGATTGCCCGCAACAAGCGCATCGACCGACTGCGGCGCGACAAGCATATCGACTGGGAAGCCGACGACCCCGCTTTGGTGGCGGAGGATGCAAATGCCGAAACCGTTCCCAGCGCGGAACAAACCCTCGATCTGGCCCAGCAAGGCGACCGGCTGCGCGCCGCGATCGCCCTCTTGCCCCCCGAACAAGCCAGCCTACTTCAACTAGCCTATTGGGACGATTGCTCGCATCGCGACATTGCCGCCGCGACGCAGCTTCCCCTTGGAACCGTCAAATCGCGCCTGCGGCTCGCCCTCGCCCGCTTGCGCGCGGTACTGAAGGATACAGTGTAATGCCGAGCTTCCATCCCCCCGAACCACTGTTGATGGAGTATGCCGCCGGGGCTTTGCCGGAAGCCGTAAGCCTGCTGGTGGCAACCCATCTGACCTACTGCCCCGACTGCCGCGCCGAAGTGCAACGCCTGGAAAGCTTGGGCGGCGCACTGCTAGATAGTCTGCCGCCGGTCACGGTCACGACCGATCTCGATACGCTGTTCGCCAAGCTGGATAATCCTGCCCCGGCCCCGGTGCCGCCACCCCTTGCGGGAGAATACTGGATGCCGCGCCCGGTTCGCCGCGCCCTCGCCAGTCTGCCCCGTCGGGCCGATACGCCGCTACCCTGGCAACGCGTGACGGGGGCTTTGTCCGAAATCCGCCTGCCGACCCCCGGTGCCAGCCGCACCCGGTTGATGCGCATCAAAGCTGGGCAGGCCATGCCGGAACATACACACGGCGGCACCGAATACGTGCTGGTCCTGCAAGGCGGCTTTAGCGACCACCTGGGCCATTACCGGCCTGGCGACTTATCGATTTCAACGGACGAAGACACCCATACGCCCAAGGCCGATACGGACGGCGATTGCATCTGCTTGGCCGTCGTCGATGGTGCCCTAAAGCTGACTGGACCGCTGGGCTGGGTGGTCAATCGCTTCGTGCGGTTCTAGGGTCAAAGGGCGGCGGTACAGCCTCCCCCTTGCCTCCCCGGTCGCGCCCTGCCAGTCTGCGGGCCTATGAGCACCGCCACCGATGCCGCCGTCGCGGCCCAGTATGAAGCCCTTCCCTACCCGCACCGCGACCCGCGCGACGAGCGTAAACGGCTGATTGTCGGCTCGCCGTCGCATCTGCAGGAAATCGAGGAAAAAATTTTCGGCGGGGCCTGGCCGCAGCGGCCCGTGCGGATTTTGATTGCAGGTGGCGGGTCGGGTGATGCTTTGACCATGCTGGCCCAGCAATTGGCCTGGGCTGGGCGGGCGGCGGAGATTACCTACCTCGATCCTTCGCACGCGGCGCGGGCCGTCGCCGAAGCGCGGATCGCTGCGCGTGGGCTGGACCAACCAGGGCCAATCGCAATCACGTTCCACACTGGCTCGCTGCTCGATCTGCCGCACGCCGGGCACGCGCCCTTTGATTACATCGACTGCTGCGGGGTGCTGCATCATCTTCACGATCCCGATGCGGGCCTGGCCGCGCTGACGGCGGTGCTCGCCCCCCTGGGGGGGATCGGCTTGATGCTCTACGGCCATTACGGGCGGCGCGGGGTCTATGACGTGCAGGCGCTGCTGCGCCATCTGGCAGGGGGCGGAACGCCGAAAGCGCGGGTAGCGCAAGCCCGCCGGCTGCTGGCGCAGCTGCCAGCCACCAATTGGCTGCGCCGCAATGGCGTGATTCGCGATCATCTCGACGGGGGCGACGCCGGCCTCTTCGACTTGCTGCTGCACGCCCGCGACCGGGCCTATACGGTGCCCGATTGGTTTGCGCTGATCGCCCGCGCCGGGTTGCGGCTGGCCGATTGGGTCGAACCTGCCCGCTACCGGCTGGCGACCTATCTCTCCGATCCGGCGCTGCTAAAGCCTGTCGCCTCCTTGACCGAGGCCGAGGAAGCCGCCCTGGCCGAGCAGTTGGCCGGTAACTTGGCCCGTCACGCCGGATATCTGGTTCGGGCCGATAATCCGATTGCCCCGCCCCCACCTGGCGATCCAGCAGCAATCCCGGCCTATAAAGACATGGACCCGCAGCGCCTGCTGGCAGCAATCGACCGAAACGGGCGGCTGACGGTGGGGCAAGAAGGGCTGGATTTGACTCTGGTGCTGCCCACTCTCGCCCCGGCCCTCCTGCCGCGCATTGATGGGCAAAAGCCTTGGCGCACGCTTTTGGCCGAGGTGAAAGCCCTGCGCCCCGACCTTTCCGACGAAACCCTGGCGCGCGCGGCTGCCGAGATCGCCCAGCTGCTCGGCGGTATCGGTCGGCTGACCCAGCGCTATCCGTAGCGCAGAAAAAACCCTGCTGTCCGGACCGGGCAGCAGGGTTTGAAAGGCTCTCGCAGACCCAGGCTTACTCAGCCGCGCCCTTTTCCTTACGCGGGGCGGTCTTTTCGGCGATACGGGCCGACTTACCGCGACGGTCGCGCAGATAGTAGAGCTTCGCGCGGCGCACGGCCCCGCGACGCACCACTTCAATGCCGGCCAGACGCGGCGAGTAGAGCGGGAACACGCGCTCCACACCTTCGCCGTAGGAGATTTTCCGCACGGTGAAGTTGGAATTGATCCCGGCATTCTTACGGGCGATGACCACGCCTTCATAGGCCTGGACGCGCTCGCGCGTGCCTTCGATCACCTTCACCTTCACCTTTACGGTATCCCCTGGCGCGAAAACCGGAATCGGGTTTTCGGCGGTGAGCTTTGCGATCTGCTCTTGCTCAAGAGTCTGAATGATATTCACGTCATCTTCCTTTCAGGATCGAGAGAAGCCGTCGGCCTCACGACCGGGGCTTATCGAAAAAACGGCCAGAAGTTACCTTTTGGCCGGGGCTGTGCGGGCCTGATAGGCCTGCATCAGATCGGGTCGGCGGGCGCGCGTTACAGCTTCGGCTTCCGCCAAACGCCAGCGCGCGATTTCCGCGTGATTGCCGGACAGCAGCACCGAGGGAACCCCCCGCCCGTCCCACTCGGCGGGGCGGGTGTACTGCGGATACTCTAGCAAACCGTGCGAAAAACTTTCTTCCGCCGTCGTAGTCTCATTGCCCATCACGCCCGGCAATAGGCGGATACAGGCATCTAGGAGCACCAGAGCCGCAGGCTCGCCGCCCGACAGCACATAATCCCCCACCGAAATCTCTTCCATACCCCAGGCATCCAGCACCCGCTGATCGACGCCTTCGTAGCGCCCGCACAGCAACACCGGGCCAGGGCCTTCGGCCAACTCGATCACCCGCGCCTGCGTCAGCGGTGTGCCGCGCGGCGAGAGGTAGATCACCGGTCGGTCGCCGCCGGGCGTGGCGACCGCGCGCAAGGCCCGGTCCAGCACATCCGGCCGCAACACAAGGCCCGCGCCGCCGCCGAAGGGCGAATCGTCGACCGAGGCGTGCTTATCCGTCGCAAAATCGCGGATCTGCACCGCCTCCAACCGAAACTTGCCCGCCGCCAACGCCTTGCCCGCCAGAGAGTAGCCCAGCATTCCGGGAAACATCTCTGGAAACAGCGTCAGCACGGTTGCCGTCCAAGGGGGTGCGGTCACGCCGCATCCTCGGCATCGGCCCCGTCGCGCCCCGGCTCCCCGGCCACTTCGACCGGCAGCCGGACGGTCAAGCGCCGTTCGGCAATCGACACCGCGGGCACAACGGCTTTGGTGAACGGCAGCAACAGGCTTCCGCGCGCGCCGCCCGCCACCTCCAGCACATCGCCCGCGCCGAAATCATGCACGGCCCGCACGAGGCCGAGGGTTTCCCCGTCTTCGGTCACGCAGGCACAACCGATAAGATCGGCGTGGTAGAAATCATCCTCATCGTCCAACTGCGGCAGGGCCGCCCGGTCCACATAGACGCGCAAACCGTTGAGGGCCTGGGCCGCATCGCGGTCCGCCACCCCCTCGACCTTGAGGACGAGAACATCACCCTTCGCGCCTTTCGGGGCCTGCCCGCCCGACGCGAGCCGCAGTTCCCGCCCCTGTTCATCGAACAAGGGGCGGTAGCGCAGAATATCTTTCGGGTCCGCCGTGAAGCTTTGCAGCCGCACAAGCCCCCGCACCCCTTGCGCCCCGGCGAACCGGCCGACGCAGAGGCGCGATGCAGTGTCGGGCGGCAAAGCCATTGGTGCCCCCCGTCAGACTTACTCGGCGGCGGCGGCAGCCGCAGCGGCGGCCTTCGCGCGTTCCTGGGCCTTCTTCTTCGGGGCCGACTTGGTTGGGGTTTCGCGATAGGCACGGGCTTCGATCAGACCGGCCTTGCCGAGGAACCGGGCAACGCGATCAGTCGGCTGGGCACCCACCGACAGCCAATGCTTAATACGCTCTTCGTTGAGCGTCAGGCGTTCCGGATGATCCTGGGCGACCATCGGATTGTAAGCGCCGACCTTTTCAAGGAAACGACCATCGCGCGGGGCGGTCGCTTCGGCGATGACGATGCGGTAGTAAGGACGCTTCTTCGCACCACCACGGGTCAGACGGATCTTTAGAGCCATTGTAACAACTTCCTTCAGGTTCACAGTCAAACAAACACACAAACAATTTCTGCCGCCCCCTGCCGTTGCAGAAGCGCGACAAACCGGATTAGCCGCCCGCCGCGGCCTTGGCAGGGGATGGGTAGGGTGCGATCATCGGGGAAAGCCCCCCTTGCCCATCATGGTCTGAAGCTGGGGCATCATCTTGGCGAGCTTGCCGGATTTGCCCATCGCCTGAACCTGCTTCATCATTTTCTGCATATCGCCGAACTGCTTGATAAGCCGGTTCACATCGGCAACATCAGTGCCGGAGCCTTTGGCGATGCGCACGCGGCGCTTGGCGTTCAGCAGCTTCGGGTCGCGCCGCTCGGCCTTGGTCATCGACAGGATGATCGCTTCCTGGCGCTTCAGCAGCCCATCGTCGATCTTGGCTTCCGACATCTGCTTCTTGACCTTGGCGATACCGGGCAGCATCCCCATCAGCCCGCCCATGCCGCCCATCTTCTTCAATTGGCGCAGCTGCGAGAGGAAATCGTCGAGGTCGAAGCTGCCCTTCTGCATCTTAGCGGCGAGCTTTTCCGCCTCCGCCTGGTCGATGGTCGCCGCCGCCTTTTCGACAAGGCTAACGACATCGCCCATCCCCAGGATGCGCCCGGCGATCCGGTCCGGGTGGAAATCTTCCAGCGCATCCATCTTTTCGCCGGTACCGAGCAGCTTGATCGGCTTACCGGTGATGGAGCGCATGGCCAGCGCCGCGCCGCCGCGCGCATCGCCGTCGATCCGGGTGAGCACAATGCCGGTCAGGCCGACGCGCTCGTTGAAAATGCGCGCCGTATTCACCGCGTCCTGGCCGGTCATCGCATCGGCGACCAGCAGCGTTTCCGCCGGATGGGTCGCGTCACGCACCGCTTCCACTTCGGCCATCAGCGCGTCGTCGATGGCGAGACGGCCCGCCGTATCGAGCATTAGCACGTCATAGCCTTCGGTCTTGGCGACCATCAGCGCGCGCTTGGCAATCTCCACCGGCGGCTGGCCGGGAACGATGGGCAGGGTTGCGACCGAGACCTGCCGCCCCAGCACAGCCAATTGCTCCTGCGCCGCTGGGCGGGCAACGTCGAGGGAGGCCATGAGAATTTTCTTACGGTCGCGGTCGGTCAGGCGTTTGGCGATCTTGGCGGTCGAGGTGGTCTTACCCGACCCCTGCAAGCCAACCATCATGACGACAACCGGGGCCGCTGCTACCAGATCGAGGGTTTGGACCGTACCGCCCAACAGTTCGACCAAGTGATCGTGAACGATCTTCACCACCATCTGACCGGGGGTGATCGATTTCACCACCTCCGCCCCAACGGCGCGTTCCTTAACCGAATTGATGAAGTCTTTCACCACGGGCAGGGCGACATCGGCTTCGAGCAGCGCGATCCGCACTTCGCGCAGGGCTTCCGAGACATCGGATTCCGAGAGGGCACCGCGCTTTTTCAGGCGGTCGAAAACCTCTCCTAACCGATTGCTCAACCCCTCGAACATGCGTTCTCCGAACCCGTTTCCACAAAACAAAAAGCGCCGGTGCGCGACACTCGCGGACCGGCGGAGGATCTTCCCTTGTGGAAAACCCCGCGATAAGGTGCGTGGCTATAGCGCTTTTCCGCCGCCGAGTCAAACCGGGAGTCCGCGTGGTTAGTCCTGTTTCCGCCACTGGTCTTTCGCCGATGCCCGACGATCCTATCGACCGGCAAGAGCTGTTCGTCACGCTTTTGGATGGCAGCAATCAGGCCATTCTGATTCACGACCGGCTGCAGCCGCTCTATGCCAATCGGCGTTGCGCCCGCTTGCTGGGGTTCGATGGGCCGGAAGCACTGATCGCCCTGGGTTGGCTTGAGGATTTGATTCCTATTCAGCGCCTGGTAAGGGCCTTTGTGGTTTGGGCGCGGGTGCTGGAAAGCGGCCAGCCGGTAACCCTGACCGAAGTGCGCGGCCTGAACCGCCAGGGGGTGGAATTCTACGTCGATATTCATACAAGGCCCATCCAATGGCAGGGACGGACGGTTATTTTCTCTGGCTTAACCGATGTCACCGCGCGGGCACGGGCCAAACGCGAGCTAGAGGGTAACTATCTACGCTACCGCCAGCTTGCCGAGTCGGCCCATGACGTATTTTGGGATATGACCCCCGACGGGCGGTTAACCCAGGTGGAAGGTGGCGATGACCTGGGCCATGCTTTCAGCCTGATGCTGGGGGACCGCTGGTTGAATCATGTGCCGCTGGAGGCACAGGGCGAACCAGATGTGCGGGCGGTAGAAGCCGCTCTTGCGGCGGCGCGGGCGTTTCGCGGTCTCACCCTACCGTTCGATCTTGGCCCCTTGGGGCGACGACTGATCGAAATGAACGGCGTGCCGGTGCGCGACGAGGCCGATCGACTGATCGGCTTCCGAGGCACCTTCCGCGATGAGACTGGGGCCGAGCAGGCCCGACGCGAAGGGGAGTTACAGCGCAATTTGGCCGCCCTTGGCCGGGTTGCCGGCGGGGTGGCGCATGAAATCAACAATCTGCTGCAACCGATCCTCACCTTCTCGCGCCTCGCCGCCGAACGCGCCGAAACCGACCGCGATCGGGAAGCCATGCAGACCATTCTCGCCAGCGCCCGGCAGGCGCGGGACATTGTGCGCACGGTGCTGGAATTCGCCCGCCCGCGTAGCCCCGGCGGGATCGGGACGATCCCCGATCCGGTGGCGGTCATCGACCGCGAGGCACGGGTGCTGACCGAACTTGCCCCCGGCGTCCGGCTCGCCCTCTCCCATACCGAAACCGGCAACCGCCCCATCGTCGGCACTGGGGCGGAATTGGGGCAGATTCTAGCCAATCTGATGAAAAACGCCTTCGAGGCCATGGACGGCCACGGCACGCTCACCATTACCACCGCCCCGGCCATGACGGAGGCCGCCCTGGAACTTTGCGTTGCCGATAGCGGGCCGGGGATGAGCGCCCTCACCTGCGCCCGGATTTTCGAGCCGTTTTTCACAACCAAGGAGTTTGGGAAAGGCACCGGCCTTGGCCTTTCCATCGTTTATGGCATCGTTCGGCGTTGGGGTGGGGGGATCCGCTGTGAAAGCGCCCCCGGCGCAGGAACGCGCTTTATTCTGACGCTCCCCTATGCCGATCCCCTGCCTGGCCTAGCAAGTGCCTGAGCCTATTAAGATATGCCAGGGTACAAGCCGATGCGAATTCTGCCCGTAAGACGCCTGCTTGGGCTTTCCCTTAACGGAAGAATCAGCATAGACTGCGCCGAACTGCGATTATCGTCAGGCTGTATCCTATGCCCCAGTCCCCCGCCCCGTTGTCTATCCTAATTGTTGAAGACGTGGCCGCCGTACGGGATGCGATCGCCCTGATCTTGTCCGACGCCGGGCACAAGGTGCAGCAGGCCGGAAATGGCGAGGAGGCCGAAGGGCTGTTACGCGATCCGCAGCATCATTTCGATGTGGTCGTCACCGACCTGTGGATGCCAGGGGTGGATGGGCTGCAACTACTGGCCCGCTGGCGTGGTGCCCGGCCAACGACACGCTTTGTCGTGGTCTCTGGCGGGTCGCGCTCCATGCCACTAGAAGTTTCCACCGCCGCCGCCGAAGCCCGCGGGGCGGATGCTGTGGTCTTCAAACCCTTTGAACCGGAAGAGCTTTTGGCTGCGATTACCCCGTAACCCGCGCGCCTATTCCGTCGTTGGGGCGCGGTTGATGCGCGGATAGAAGCCGATGATCGCCTCCCCTTCCGCCGCCGGTTGGGACGGGGGGGCATCGGTCGCCAGTGGTACCGGATGGATCGACGGGCGCAACCGGTCAGTCTCCGCCGCGGCCTCCTCCTCCTGCGTGGCGGCAACACCACGCGCCGGCAGCCGCCGCAGCACCCCTTCCGCCGCTTCGATCAGGGTCATGCGCAAAGTCGGATCGAGTTGTGCAACCGCCCGTCCGATTTCCGCCAAAGGATCGTCGGCAATCCGCTGACGGCCCTTGGGGGTTAGATCGATGCGAAGCACTTTGCCGCGCCCTGGCATTTTATTGCTGGTCACATAGCCTTTGCCGATCAGCGCCTTCACCGTCTGCCACGAGGTGCCGAGGGAGGCCCCAACGAAGGCGGCAAAGGCAGCGACGGTGCGCGCCTCGGCCCCCGCGCGGGCAAAATAGCGCAACGCCGACCATTGCGCCGGGTGTAACCCCGTTACCCAGGCCGCCGCATCGGCCCGGCGACCAATCTGGTCCAGAAGCGCCGCGATAGCCATGCTTTGCCGGTCTGGCGGTGCTGCCACCGCGTTTGCCGATCCCGTCGTCCCGGAGGGGAGCGGAGTGGACTCCATGGGTCGCACCCTTGTTGTTTCCCTATGCGCCGACACCCGCCGTTCCGCAGGGTGCGCCGATTGTGCTTATTCGCAGCCTAGTATCGGCGAGAGACCCGCAACCTGTCGAGAAAATATCGATAGGCACAGCGCCACGCCCCAAAGATGCCACACCCAGGCTGTCAGAAAGCCAAGGATTATAGCAGGGTGGCCGATTTGAACCGCTGCGCCGCTTCCGCCGCCCGGACTTCGCGCAACCCTTGTTCAAGCTTGGCCGCCGCATCGCTTTCCTCGCGCTGCTGGGCACGGCGAGCATCGGCCGCCGTTACCTGCCCGTCGCCGTCGCTATCCTTATCGGTTAGCGCCTCGCCGACGCCTTCGGTCGTTTCGAGCGCGGCCATGGTCAACATGGTCAAAAACGTCGCATTACTCAGGCCGGTTGGCAGGGCGGCAACCATATCGCTTTCTGCCGAGGGAGCTTGCGGCAGAAAGCGCACATACTCTTGCCGTGGCCCCTGCATGGTGCTGACCGACGGTTTACCGGCGCGCGGCCCCGCCGCGATAGGCCCGCCCAGGCTGCCGTCTTCCAGCGAGGCGAAACTTTCCGCCTTTTTTTCGATGGAGCGGCTGAACATGCGAAAAACTTCGCCCACCGTGCGCGGGCGGCCGGTTTCCTTATCGTAGAACACATTCCGGTTGGAAGCAGCCGCCTCTGGCATCAGCTTTGCGGCGGGCAGATCGGCGTTACGGTCCACCGCCGCCAGAAACTTGGTCGCGCCCTGCGCACCGAGGAAATGGGCAAGATACATTTCTGCCCCGCCAACCCGACGGTTTAGATTGCGCTCCAAGGCTTCCTTATTGCCAAGCGCAAATTCCGCCCCAATCACGGCGGCGATCTTCGCATCTTTGCGCAGATCGAGAATTTCCTGCTTCAGCTTCGGGTCGCGCACCGTATAGCCGCCGCGCACACTGACCTCAATCGCCTCGGCATAACGGCCCAGCCCATGCTTGCCGCCATGTTCTTTCACCATCTGCATCCAGGTGGAATCAAGGAATTGGTACAGCCCGGTTGCCGAGCTGGTGCTGGCCTTGGCATCGGTATTGAAGCTGCTTTCCTGGGCCGCTTGCGCCATCAGGTAGGAGAAATTGACCCCGGTCTTCTTGGCCGCCCCCCGAATGCTGGAGAGCACATCGCCATCGATCTTATAGCCAGCCACCTGCACGTCGGCATCGCGGCCGGCCTTGCTGGCCGCCGTTTTTTGCGAGAGCGCTTTTTGCCCAAGGGCCGAGTTGCCGACTGCCATAGGTCCTATCCTTGCTGATAGCCCTGCGACCCTAGCAAAAATCCTGGCCTCATTTCAGCCGGAATTATTTACCCAGCGGTATTACTGCAATACGGCGGCCTTCCTCTGCCGGATCGCGCCAAGCGATTTCGCGCACCAGTTTGGCCTTTACCGCTTCGGCAAAACTGCCGAACCCATCGGCAACCTGCAGAAAGGCCCCCGGCCCACCGATGACTTCTTCGCGGAAAAACCCCGGCAGATCGAGTTCCACCCGCCCAAAGGTAGGCTTATCGTTCACGATAGGCAGGGCGTTGACGATAATACCCTTCTCCACCGCAATATCGCGAAACCCCGATGGCGGCGGCCCAGAGCTATTGCGCCCATCGCCTGAAATATCGATCACCTGCCGCAGCCCTTCGTGCGGGGCCGCTTCGATCAAGGCGATCGATGCACCAATCGCGGCACCAACGCCGGTGCGCTCGCCAAACGGGCGCGGCTCGGTCCGCAGCACTGCGGCCACCTTTTGCGCCGCGGCGGGCGAGTCAACCACCGTCCAAGGAATGATGACGCTTTGAAGGTTGGCTCCCGACCATTCCATATAGGCAATGGCAATCGATCCCATCGGACCAGATCGGATCGCCGCCAGCACCGACGGATCGGTCAGGGCCTGGGCATAGCCCTCGCGCTGCAAGGTAAACTCTTCTTCATCGATCGAGCGGGAGACATCAACCGCCAGCACCAACAGGAGATCGACCACCTTGGCCTGCGCCGCCACCCCCGGCAGCAGCATTGTGAAAAGCAGAACTGCCAGAAAGCGCCGCATTGCCCCCTCCAACCGTCAAAACCGCTCGGATCAGCCTGCGCCTGTCGAAAGGTTAACGCAAGATATTCTGCATTGCTTACGATCACCCCCCCCTCGGCTGCGTACTCTTGACGCCCCCACCGCCGCCGCTCAAGCTGCCCCCACCCCGCGACGAGAGGCCCGATGAAGACCGTTTATTCCCCCCTGCACGCCCGCCATGATGGCGGGATGGAACTGCATCGCGGCGAACTGGTGCCCTGCTTCGAGATGCCGTCGCGCGTCGATTATATTCGGGCGGCGGTGGTAGTGGCCGGGCACGGGCTGGTGCCGCCCGGCGATGCCGGGCTTGCCCCGATCCTGGCCTTGCATGATCCCGGTTTGGTTGAATTTCTCCGCACGGCTTTCGATCAATGGCGGGCGGCGGGCAAAGACGGGTTTATGCTGCCCAGTGGCTTTGCCGCGCGCAGTCTGCGCCAGGATGTGATTCCGCCGGGGATCAATGGTCAGCTCGGCTATTACGCTTTCGATGCCAGCACCCCGATTGTCGAAGGCACGTGGGAGGCCGCTTATGCCAGCGCCCAATGCGCCCTGACCGCCGCCGCGCTTGTGGCCGAGGGAGAACGCGCGGCCTATGCGCTCTGCCGCCCGCCGGGACATCACGCTGCCAAAGCAGCCTATGGCGGCTATTGCTTTTTGAACAACGCCGCCCTTGCTGCGCAATCGCTGCGCGACCGGGGCCGGGCGCGGGTGGCGGTCCTGGATGTCGATTACCACCACGACAATGGCACCCAGGATATTTTCTACGACCGCGCCGATGTGCTGACCGTTTCGATCCACGGCACCCCAGCGACCGAATATCCCTTCTTCCGGGGGTATGCTGACGAAACCGGAACCGGCGTGGGCCTGGGCTTTAACCGTAACCTACCGCTGCCGCGCGGCACCGAGTGGCCCGACTGGCACGCCGCCCTAACCGAGGCCCTTAGCATCATTCGGGCCTTCGCCCCCGACGCTCTGGTGGTCGCCCTAGGGGTGGATACCTACGAGCACGACCCGATCAGCGCCTTCAAACTAAAGGAAACCGATTATCCGCAGATCGGGGCCGCCATCGCCAGCCTGGGACTGCCCACCGTCTTCACCCAAGAAGGCGGCTATGCCGTCGCGGAAATCGGACGGAATGTAGCGGGGGTGCTGACCGGATTTGAACGGGCCTAAACACAGCGGCCCGCACACGGCGGGCCGCAACCATCCTTCGGCGGAAAGGGCTTAGTTCCAGCCCGCCTTGGTTTCGCACATCTTCCGTTCGGTGGGATTTTCTTTTTCCCACTGAGTAATGCTCTTGGTTTCGTTTTCGCTCATTTGATCGTTCATGCAGGTGCAATAGGCAGTCACAACGCTGACCGAGACCTTGGCATCCTTATTATCGACCAGACACTGATTGACCCATTTTTTGTCGGCGGCGGTTTGCGCCAGCGCGACGGTAGAAACGATCAAAGACACCGCCGCCACACCCAAAGTAACAAGAGTCTTCATTGCGCAACCCCCAATTATGGGCAAGAGTTAAAATAATCATCCCGAACGAAAGCCCACACATAAGCATTTTTCTTGCTTTTTCGTGCGCTAACATTGCGTTCAGCCCGCTTAAAATGCCTGAAACAATCCGCATCAGCAAGAATGATATGATGAATAAAGCCTGAATTATATGTCATGATTATAAAGATATCCTGATATTATTTACAGGGTTCGATCAAAAAGATTGCGGTAAATAGCAAAACCGGCGCGGGTCCGCCCACCCGCGCCGGTCGCTCCTCCCCAACTCTTTTTTGTCCTACCGGCCTTTGGCCCTTTTCAGGACTTATTCTTGGGTTGCCTGACGCTGTTCGCCCAGCGCCCGGAAACCAAGGGGTTTTTCGTGACGGGGACAAGCGCCCCGCCGGGTTCCAAGGGTGGCGGAGAAGCCCCGCCGGTCTCAGCCGGTTGATCCGGCCTTGGTTGCTGTCTGCCCTTAGAAAACACCCAATCCCCGTCCCCAGCAAGAAGGACTTGAAAACTTCAAAGAATTGGTGAAAAATCGTACTTCTTTACATATTTCAACATTCTAACTTGTAAAGAATTTTCATGGCCCAGCAAAACGCCCGGCTCGGCGGCAAGCTCCGCCGGTTGCGCCAGTCGCAGAAACTGACCCAGGCCCAGATGGCGGAAGCGCTGGGGCTATCGGCCAGCTATCTTAACCTGCTGGAACATAATCAGCGCGCCGTGACCGTTCCGGTGCTGCTGAAGCTGGCGCAGCGCTTCGGGATCGATATTGCCGATTTTACGGCGGATGATGACGCACGTCTCGCGTCTGATCTGATGGAGGTTTTCGCCGATCCACTGTTCGATGGGGCCGAGCTTAAAACCGCCGATGTGGAAGAATTGATCGCCGCCGCCCCGGCCCTGGGCAAAGCGGTTCTGACGCTCTACCAAGCTTATAGGGCCGGCGGTAGCGCCACGGCGGCACCAGGCAGCGGCTTGTCGGAAGATGGCGATACGCTGGTGCCAGTCGGAATGCCGTCGGAAGAAGTGACGGATTTTATCCAGGACCGGAAGAACCATTTCAAGGAATTGGAAGCCGCAGCCGACGATCTTTGGCAGCGGGCTACTCTATCGGCGGATGCGCTTTATACGGGCCTGGTGAAGGCCCTGGGCGAATCTTATGCGGTTGATGTGGTCATCGCCCCCGCTGCCAGCTTGGGCGGCCTTCTGCGGCAATATGATCCGCGCACCCGCAAACTGGTACTGTCCGAACTTCTGCCGCGCTCTAGCCGCACCTTTCAACTGGCGCATCAGATTGCGCTTTTAGGGCATCGACCGCTCTTGGATCGGCTGGTTTCCGGCGGGAAATTCACCACGCAGGAAGCCGATACGCTGGCGCGCGTGGCCCTGGCCAATTATTTCGCTGCTGCTGTGCTTATGCCCTATGATCGGTTCCTGGCCGCCGCACGGGAAACGCGGCACGATATCGAAACGCTGGAGCGGCGGTTCGATACGAGTTTCGAGCAAATCTGCCACCGGCTAACCAGCCTGCGCCGCCCCGGCCAGCAGGGCATTCCCTTCCACCTACTGCGGGTGGATGGGGCGGGGAATATTTCTAAGCGCTTTTCCGCATCGGGCATTTCCATTGCCCGCTTCGGCGGGGCCTGCCCGCGCTGGAACGTCTATGACGCTTTCTCTACCCCCGGCCTGCTGCGCCGCCAGGTCAGCCGAATGCCGGATGGCGGAAGTTTTTTCTGCATTGCCCGCACAGTTGATGGGGTTGGCCGGTCCACCCTACGCGGCAATAATGCCCGCGGCGGCGGTCGGCACGCAATCGGCCTGGGCTGCGCGATTTCATATGCCCGCGAGATTGTGTATGCTGATGGTCTTGATCTCGACGATCCACAGCTCATTACCCCGATTGGGGTTTCTTGCCGTGTTTGTCCGCGCAAAGATTGCGCCGACCGCGCCCATCCCTCCTTGCATCACGCCCTCAGTCTCGATGAAAATCGGCGGGCGCTTGCCACCTATATGTCGCCCGAAGGGTCTTAACGCCACCGATGGCCCCGAAACGCCCCGATTTCCGCATGAAGATCGCTGCCGCTATCCGAGAAGCGGATACGCGCTATTTCTTCGAGGATTACACCAAACAAGCCGAAGCCGTGCTACGCGTGCTGGCCCAGGAAGGCTATGTGCTGGTTCCCGGTCGCCCGACCGATGAAATCATCGATTACGCCAAAGAAAATCTACCCTATGGCCGACAGCGACCAGAGGATATGTTGCGCTCGCTGTATACCGTGCTGATTGATGCTGGGCGCGGGGCCGCTTACAAGCGCAAACCACCGTCCGAAGAGGCTTAAGCATAATTTTCTTTCCCTGGATTTCCAGGAGTGTTTCGGGAATCTGCTTCCCCCCGCCGAAGGCTTTCGCTAGTGTTACAAAAATCGCAACACGCCGAGAGCGGGACTAACCGCCAGCAGGATGCCACGCCTGAAGGGGCAGGTTGGGAAAGGGAGCCATGAGCGCGGAGCGCAGGTCGGAGGGGATGATGGACACCGGACAGCCGCAGGCCGGCTCTGGCCGTGTTTTTTCCATCGTTATCATCGATGATGCCCGCCCCAGCACCTTGCTGTTGAAAGCAGCCTTGGGCGATTCGCCAAGCCTAGCGGTGACCCTGTTTACCGATCCCCTTGAAGGTCTCAGCTGGATCGAAACCCACCGCCCCGACCTTATCATCACCGATTATGTGATGCCAGAGATGGACGGGATCGCCCTAGCCCGCCGCATCCGCGCCCTGCCCCATGGGGCCGCCGTGCCAATCATCATGGCCACCGCCCGGAACGAAGCGGCAGTGCGCACGCTAGCCCTGAGCGCCGGGATCAATGAATTCCTGGTCGATGGTACCGAATTGCGCGCCCGCGTGCAGAATATGCTGCATCTACGCGAACAACATGTGCAGTTACAAGAAGCCAATAACCGCCTGCAAGCCTTGAACAAAATGCTGGCACTGGAAATCGAGCAGCGCAAAATTCTGGAAGACGAGCTGCGCCGCCTCGCGACCCTTGACGCGCTAACCGGGGCCTTAACCCGCCGCCGGTTTCTAGAACTCTTCGACCAAGAACTCGCCCGCCGCAATCGGACCAATACCGCCCTTAGCGTGCTGATGATTGATCTTGACCATTTCAAGTCGATCAACGACCGGTTTGGTCACGCCACCGGCGATTTGGCGCTCTCGCATTTTTCGGCGGTTTGTAAATCCTGCCTGCGCAGCCCCGATCATCTGGGGCGCATGGGCGGCGAAGAATTTGCCGTGCTGCTGCCAGAAACCAATATCGAGGATGCCCATGTGGTGGCCGAACGGCTGCGCCGCAGCGTCGCCGCGACCAAGATCACCCTTGATGACAACACCCATATCACCCTGACAATCAGTATCGGCCTTGCGGAATGTTACGGCTATCAGCCGCCAGAAGCGATTCTGGCCGCCGCCGACCGGGCCTTGTATCAGGCCAAACATGGCGGGCGTAATCGCGTGGTTCGCGCCGTGCCACCCGGCAGTGTTTAGCAGTGTAGAAACGGTGCATCGCCGCCCCTGTAAGATTTTACATTTAAGCAAACTTAATTTGAAATATCCCGTTGCTCAGGCGATCCTCGCTTTGGCTTAATTCGAGCCTTTCTTTTTGTCGGAGTCGAGAATGCTGAAGACGCTTCTCCTAAGCGCTGCCCTCGCGCTGTCTATGACAGGGGCCGCCCTCGCCCAGGCCGCCTCGTTGGTTGGCACGTATAAGGTGACCGGCACCAATACCGATGGGTCCGTCTATGACGAAGGCGCGCTGACGATTTCCCAGGAAGTCTCCGGAGCCTATCTGGTCAAATGGGATGGTGGCGAGTATATCGGCATCGGGCAAGTATCGGGCGATATTTTCGCCGTCGCCTCGGTCGTCGATCAGCGCAATTCCATCATGATTATGAAGATCAATCCGGATGGGTCGGTGAAGGGCCAATGGTGGCGGCGCAGCGACCCTGGCAATAAAGGCACCGAAGTCTGGACTAAGAAATAATCAAGAAGAAAGGCCCCGGTTTGGGGCCTTTCGCCTTCTAGGGAATACCTTATTCCGGCCCGGTTTTCAGCGCGGCCAGGAAGGCGCTTTGCGGGATTTCGACCTTGCCGAACTGCCGCATCCGCTTCTTGCCTTCCTTCTGCTTTTCCAGCAGTTTGCGCTTACGGGAAATATCGCCGCCGTAGCATTTCGACAGAACGTCCTTGCGCATCGCCCGAACGGTTTCGCGCGCGATGATGCGCCCGCCGATGGCGGCCTGAATGGCAATCTGGAACATTTGCGGCGGGATCAGGTCTTTCAGCTTTTCGCACAAAGCCCGCCCGCGCCGGTCGGCCTGGCTGCGGTGCACGATCAGCGCCAGCGCATCCACCGGTTCGGCGTTCACCAGAATATTCAGCAGCACGAGATCGCCCGGCTCATACCCATCGAGTGCGTAATCGAAGCTGGCGTAGCCCCGGCTGACCGACTTTAGCCGGTCATAGAAATCGAAGACGACTTCGTTGAGCGGCAGGCGATAGACCGCCATCGCCCGGTTCCCGGCATAGGTCAGGTCGATCTGAATACCGCGCCGTTCCTGGCAGAGTGCCAGAATCGCGCCAAGATGCTCGTCCGGCACCATGATTGTCGCTTTGATCCAGGGTTCCTGGATTTCTTCGATCCGCACCACGTCCGGCATATCGGCGGGGTTATGCAGCTCCATTTCCTCACCATTGGTGAGGACAACCTTATAGACCACCGAGGGGGCGGTGGTGACGAGATCAAGGTTGAACTCGCGCTCCAGCCGTTCCTGGATGATTTCGAGGTGCAGCAGCCCCAAGAAGCCGCAGCGGAAGCCGAACCCCAGCGCGGCCGAGCTTTCGGCTTCAAACTGGAAGCTGGCATCGTTCAACCGCAGCTTTTGCAGGCTCTCGCGCAAATGCTCGAACTCCGCCGCATCCGCCGGGAAAAGACCGCAGAACACCACCGGCACAGAGGGTTTGAACCCCGCCAAGGGGGCCGCCGCTGGGCGCTTTTCTTCGGTGATCGTATCGCCCACGGCGCAATCGGCCACCGCCTTGATGCCCGCCGTGATGAAGCCAACTTCGCCCGGCCCCAGCTCGCCAATCGTCGTCGCCTTCGGGGTGAAGGCGCCGACCCGGTCCACCTGATAGACGGCGCCGGTGGACATCAGCTTAATCTTGGCGCCGGTCTTCAGAATCCCGTCGCGCACGCGCACCAAAATGACGACGCCGAGATAGGCATCATACCAGCTATCGATCAGCAGCGCCTTCAGCGGCGCGGTTTCGTCGCCGGTCGGCGGCGGCAGGCGCTTGACCAGCGCTTCCAACACATCGCCGATGCCAAGGCCGGTTTTCGCCGAAATCATCACGGCGTCGGACGCATCGATGCCGATCACATCTTCGATCTGCGTCTTGATCCGCTCCGGTTCAGCGGCGGGCAGGTCGATCTTATTGAGGACCGGCACGATTTCGTGATGGGCATCCAAAGCCTGATAGACGTTGGCCAGCGTCTGGGCTTCGACGCCCTGACTGGCATCGACCACCAGCAGCGAGCCTTCACAAGCGGCAAGGCTGCGGCTGACTTCATAGGCGAAGTCCACATGGCCCGGCGTATCCATCAGGTTCAGCGTATAGGTTACGCCGTCCGACGCCTTATATTGCAGGCGCACGGTTTGCGCCTTGATGGTGATACCGCGTTCGCGCTCGATATCCATCGAATCGAGCACCTGTTCCTTCATCTCGCGGTCGGTGAGGCCGCCGCAGGCCTGGATCAAGCGATCCGCCAGCGTCGATTTGCCATGGTCGATATGCGCGATGATGGAAAAATTACGGATCAGCTCTAACGCGGTCGTCATGCCCATTGCCCCTAAATACCAGGGCCGCACCATACTGAGAGAGCACGCTGCCCGCAACCGAATGCGGCGGCGGGCGGGGGCTTATTTCAAACTCCAGTCAGGGTTGAAATACTTCCCTCGGATTTTTTCGATTGTCCCGTCGCGATGCAGGGCGGCAAAACCTTCGGCGATGCGGGTTTGCACCTCTGGCGCAAGCCCTTTGCGGCTAGCGTGCAGCAGCACTGGCGCAGTCTGAAGCACGATCTTATCTCCGAATGCGAAACCCGGTCCAATTTCTCGCGCCGTTGCCCGCAGGGTTGGTTCCGCCCCGATGGTCGCATCCAACCGCCCCGCCTCCATCTTCCGAAGGATCTGGGCATAATTCGGCTCCGGCAATCGATTGAGCGCTGGATCAGCTTCCAGTCGCGTATTCAGATTAAGACCGCCGACAATCCCGATCCGCAAGCCGACCAAATCCTCATACCGTGCCAAGGAAACACCGGGCCGAGCAATGGCAATAACCGGCAACTCGAACAACGTGCCCAGCGCGGTTGCTTCCATCGGATTGGCAGCGCTTAGAAACGCCAATTCCACCTCGCCGCTATTGACCATTAGCGGAATACGCGGCGCAGGAAGGGCGCGCGGCGTCAGCGCAATGCCCGTGCGGGCGGTTAAGGCTTGAGCCAGATCGACGATCATGCCGCTGGTCTGCCCCTCGCTTGCCACTGCCCAAGGAGCCGCATTCACCGTAACGAGCGAGGCAGCAAAGACCGGCACAGGTAAGAAGCATCCGGCGATCAGAAGCCGGACCATCCAAGTTTTTAGCAATCCAAACATTCTCATCCCCCATTATCATGTTTGCTAAGGATAGCATGGGGGATTTGATGTTCTTGCTAAGAGTAAGCTAAAAGGCGTTTGGGAACTCAGCCGCGAGGGGCTGTATAGACCTCTGGCCGGAAACGGCTAAAGGAGATCGTTCTTTTTCTGGAAAGTCCGTCTCCAACAACCGTTCGGACCTATTATTTGCCGATCTAAACGATCAAACCGTCCAGAGCATCGCGCCCGCTTAAAACGCCCGCTCCCCATATATCCGCGTCACATCGCCCTGCCAGGGGCCGTGGAACGCATCCAGCAGATCATCGGCATAGGACCGGCCACTGCCTGCCACCGCGAACAGAGGATCGAGCGCGAAACTTTCGTCCTCGCCGTGGGCGTTGAAGCGGCGACGGCTGCGCAAGCCATCGCGGGCGATGGTCAGCATGGTCAGGGCGAGGTCACGGACGGTCTGGCCGCGGAACGGCGTCGCAAGGCCGCGCGCCGGGACGGTGGCGCGCAGGGCGGCGTGATCGTCCGGCGTCCAGTCTTTGACCAGATCCCAGGCGGCATCGAGCGCCGTGCTATCGTAGAGCAACCCCACCCACAGCGCGGGCAGCCCCAGCATCCGCTTGGCCGGGCCAGCGTCGGCACCGCGCATTTCGAGGAATTTCTTCAGCCGCACTTCTGGAAAGACGGTGGAGAGATGGTCGATGAAATCGCCCAAATGCGCCCGGTGCCCCGGATAGGCGGGCAGCTTGCCGTCGATGAAATCGCGGAAACTCTGGCCCGAAGCATCGATATACTGGCCGTCGCGGTACACGAAATACATCGGCACATCGAGCATATAGTCGACGTACCGCTCGAACCCCATACCGTCCTCGAATACAAACGGCAGAATACCGCAGCGGTCGGGGTCGGTATCGGTCCAAATATGGCTGCGGAAGCTCTGGAAACCGTTCGGGCGGCCTTCCGTGAAGGGCGACGCGGCGAAAAGCGCCGTCGCCACCGGCTGCAAGGCCAGCGACACGCGGAACTTCTTCACCATATCGGCTTCGGAACCGTAATCGAGGTTCACCTGCACCGTGCAGGTGCGGATCATCATATCAAGCCCAAGGCTGCCGACCTTCGGCATATAGGATTTCATAATCGCGTAGCGGCCCTTGGGCATCCAGGGAATATCCGCCCGCGTCCACAGCGGATTGAACCCCGCGCCGAGGAAGCCGAGGCCGAGCTTGTCGCCCACTGCCGTCACTTCCTGCAAATGGCCCAGCAGTTCCGCTTCGGTCTGATGCAGATCGGCCAGCGGCGCGCCGGAGAGTTCAAACTGTCCGCCCGGCTCCAGGCTGACGGAGGCTTTGCCGCGCGTCAGGGCAATCGGGTGATCGCCTTCGTAAACGGGGGTCCAGCCATAGTCCGCCGCCAAGCTTTCCAGCAGCGCGCGAATACCGCTCGGCCCGTCATAGCCAGGGGCGCGGAATGTGTCGCGGTGGAAAACGAATTTCTCGTGCTCGGTGCCGATGGACCATTGGTCGGCGGGCTTCGAGCCGCTGTCGAGATAGGCGACCAATTGGCGCTTATCGGTGATGATCTCGCCCAAGCCGGAAGGAGTGCCCGCCATCGATCCCCTCGTTTCTGCGCACCGCCCTATGGCCGATGCCGCCTTTTTCTAAGAAGCCAGTTCGCTGCCGCGTGGCCCCAGGTTACGCCAATCGCCGCCCTGCGCCTGCACCAGCGCTAACAGGGCGACCGCCGCCGTATCGGCCCGCAAAATGCGCGGCCCTAGGCTGACCCGCAGAACGAAACGCTCTACAGCGGTCAAACTAACAGCGTTAACTTCCGCGCCACCATGCCGAGGAAGCGGCGCGATTGCAAGCGCCTTCAACTGGTCCCGCTCCGCCGGATCAAAACCACCTTCAGGACCGATGAGCAGCGCCAGTTTCTGACCTTCGGGTAAGGCAGCCAGGGCGGTTAGGGCGTCCGGCACCTCCCCGCCTTCATCGGCAACGATCAGTACGCGGTCTTCGGGCCAGGCGGCGAGGCGTTTGGCCAGCGGTGCCGCCTCCTCAATCGTGGGCAGGGTTAGGCGTTCGCACTGCTCGGTGGCCTCGCGGGCAATCGCCGCCATCCGCTCCAGACTGACCCGGCCCATATTGCTGCGGCGGGTCACCGTCGGCAGCAGGCGGCTGGCCCCCAGTTCGGTGGCTTTTTCGATGATCGTATCGAGCCGCGCGCGCTTGATCGGGGCAAACAGCAGCCAGAGATCAGGTTCCGGCGCGAAGGGCCGGGTGATCGCCGCGATACGGGCGCGGCCCGTGCGCTTGTCTAACGCCTCGATCACGGCCCGCGCCTCGCCATCGCGGCCATTGACCAGCGCCAGCGCGTCGCCGGGGCCGAGGCGCAGCACTGCGCGCAGATAATGGGTCTGGTCGGCGTCGAACATAATATCCGCCCCGACCGTCAGCGGGTCTGCAACAAAAAGCCGCGCCGCGACCGATTCCTCATCAAATGACATGATTACGCCGGAAACTCCTGCTGTAAGCCTGATGCGATCCTAGGGGCACCCGGCAGGCGGCAGAGTTTACCGCCTTTCGCTTCGCCGCAAATCTGTGAATGATAAGGATCGAGTCGAGAAGGCAAGGGGGAGGCGCGCGCGTGGAGGCCAGCAATCAGCTTATTCTGCTGACAGGAACCCTGCTGCTGCTCAGTATTTTTGCGGGCATGGTCTCGACCCGCGTCGGCGCGCCCTTGCTGGTGGTGTTTCTAGCGCTAGGGATGCTGGCGGGTGAAAATGGACCGGGGGGGATTAATTTCTCTGACTTTCAGGCCGCCTATACGATTGGCAGCGCCGCGCTAGCGATCATTCTGTTTGAAGGGGGAATGCGGACCCCGATCAGCCAGTTCCGGCAGGCGGGGTTACCGGCTTTCGCACTGGCAACGGTTGGGGTGCTGTTATCGGCAGGGATCGTTGCCGGGGCGATTGGGCCGTTTTCGCATAATTGGGTGCAGGCGCTCTTGATGGGGTCCATCGTCGCCTCCACCGATGCCGCCGCCGTCTTCGGGCTGATGCGGCAGAATAAGGTCGATATTCACAAGCGCGTGCGCGCGACGCTGGAGGTCGAGTCGGGCCTGAATGACCCGATGGCGATCTTCTTGACCCTGCTGCTGGTCACCATGCTGGCCCCCGGTGGGGCGGGGGCGGTGGAGATGGCCCCCCTACCGTTCTTTTTGCTGCAAATGGTTGGCGGGGCGGCCTTTGGCGCGGCGGGCGGGTTTGCCCTGCGCGGTATTTTGCGGCGGATCGACATTGAGCCGGGTCTCTACCCGATCTTCACCCTGGCCGGGGCACTGGTCGTCTTCGGCGCGGCGCAAAGCGTTCATGCCTCCGGCTATCTTGCCATCTATTTGGTCGGGCTGCTGGTTGGGCATCAGCGCAGCAAGGCGCACGCGGGGATCGAAAAATTCCTCGATGCTTTCGCCTGGCTTGCGCAAATCGCCCTGTTTCTGATGCTGGGGCTGCTGGTTACCCCCGCCTCGCTGATCGAATATCTTGGCCCGGCCGTTTGGGTGGCGGTGGTGCTGATGTTCGTGGCTCGGCCCTTGGCGACCGCCCTGTGCCTGCTGCCGTTCCGCTTCAATTGGCGCGAGGTGATCTTCGTCTCCTGGGTCGGGTTGCGCGGGGCGGTGCCGATCTTCCTGGCTATCGTGCCCGTGCTATCGGGGGCACCGGGAGGAATGGCCTATTTCTCCGTCGCCTTCGTCGTCGTTGTGCTCTCGCTGTTGGTGCAGGGATGGACGCTGGCCCCCCTAGCGCGGCTGTTGCGCCTGACCGTTCCCGCCGAAGCCCCGCCCCCGGCCCGCTTCGATATCGACCTCCCCGGGACGGTGGAGGGGGAAAATGCGGTGTCCGGTTATGCGGTGGCCCCGGATAGCGCCATTCTGACCCGACCGGATGGGGCGCTGTCGCTGCCCGGCAATGCGAAGGCGTTGATGCTGTTGCGCGAGGGGGTCGCCCTTGGCCCGAACGCCGCAGCAACCCTGGTGCCCGGCGATTATCTGCTGATCCGGGGCGATGCGGCGGTGGTCGGGCATCTTGACCGGCTATTCGGGCCAAAATCGCAGCGATTGGCCGATCCCGATGCTTTGCTGGGGGAATTTACCATCGATGGGCTGCGCACGCTTGACGAGTTCGGCAAACTCTATGGGGTGCCAATCCCGGAAGGCGCCGGGGGCCTGACCATCGCCAGCTATATGGCCGATAAGCTTGCCACGCTACCGACCATCGGCGACCGAGTGCGCCTCGGCCCGATTGACCTGATCGTCAAAACGGTCGACGACGACCGGATTCACGACGTCGGGATCGACCTTGAACCCGAACGCCCGCCGGAAGGGATGGAACGCTGGGGCCGCTTAACCCGCTGGCTGCGCGAAGGCATCCGGTTCCGTCGCCCGGCCCATTAATCAGGATTGCTAAAATAAAGGCTGGACAGCGGATGGCTGTTACCCCCAGTTAACCCCTGTTAAAGTGGCGTGCCTATTCCTGGCCCTACCAGCTTTGCGGAAGCGAGACGTCGATGCCGTTCCTCAGTTCCTTACGGATCGGGCCGCGCCTGGCCCTTGGGTTTGCCGCTATTCTTGTGCTGATGACGGCATTGACCATCATCTCCATTCGCGAGGTTAACAAGATCGATGCCGATCTGACCCGGATCAACGATGTGAACGGCGTCAAACTGCGGTATGCGATCAATTTCCGGGGCAGCGTCCACGACCGCTCGATCAATATTCGCGATCTGGCGCTGATGGGCGATGCGACGGCGGTGATCGCCGATATCGATCGGTTGGCGAAATTCTACGCCGACGCCGCTGGGCCGCTGGACCAATTGTTCAGCAGCAGCCCGCATATCGATCCCAAGGAACGGCAGCTGCTAGCGGCGATCAAAGAAACCGAAGGCAAGACCGCCCCGGTCATCCAAAGGGCTATTGACGCCAAACGGAAAAACGATACTGCGGCCTTGGCCCAGGCCGTGGATCAAGCCCGGCCTTTGTTTGTCGAATGGCTAGGGCGGATCAACGCTTTCATCGATTTCCAGGAAAAGGAAAATAATCTGATTGCCGCTCAGGCGCGGGGGGTGGCGAAAGGCTTTCAGCTGCTAACCCTAGCCCTCTGTGGCGGGGCATTGGTCCTGGGGATTGGCCTTGCCTTTTGGGCGATGGGGTCGGTACGGCCCCTGCGCGGGCTGGCTGGGGCGATGCATAAGCTGGCTGGGGGCGATTTGGCGATTGCCATTCCGGGAACCGGGCGGCGCGATGAGGTGGGCGACATGGCCGCCGCCGTCCAGGTTTTCAAAGATAATGCCACCGAAGTGCAGCGCCTGACCGCCGAACAAGAAACCGCCAAGGTCCAGGCCGCCGCCGAACGGGCCGCCGCGATGAATGATCTCGCGACCCGGTTCGAGCGCAGCGTGGCCGCCGTCGTCGAGGCGCTGGGAACCGCCGCGCGCGATCTGAATACCGACGCGCGGGCCATGAGCGCTGCCGCCGATAGTACCAATCGGCAAACGCAAACAGCGGTGGCGGCGGTGGAACAAACCTCCTCCAATGTTCATTCGGTGGCGGCGGCGGCGGAAGAACTATCGGCGTCGATTCGCGAGATTTCCCGCCAGGTTGCGCAATCGACCGGCATTGCCGGGCAGGCGGTCAGCCAAGCCGATAAGACCAGCCGCTCGGTCAGCGGTCTCGCCGAAGCGGCGCAACGCATCGGCGAGATTGTACAGATGATCGAAAGCATCGCCAGCCAGACCAATCTGTTGGCGCTGAATGCCACCATCGAAGCGGCCCGTGCCGGGGAGGCGGGCAAAGGGTTCGCGGTGGTTGCGGCAGAAGTCAAAACCCTTGCCAATCAAACCGCCCAGGCCACGCAGGAAATTCAGGCCCAGGTCGGCCAAATTCAGGCCGCCACCTCGGAAACGGTGACTGAGATTGGGGCGATTGGCACGGTTATCAACCAAATCAACGAAATCACCACGGCCATTGCCACCGCGATGGAACAGCAGGGGGCTGCCACGCGGGAGATCAGCCGCAATGTGCAGCAGGCCGCCAGCGGGACAGAGGAAGCGTCGAAAGCCGTGACCAATGTCTCGGCGGTCGCAGCGGAAACCGGCACCTCCGCCACCCATGTTCTGAACGCGGCCGGCCAACTCGCCAACCAATCCGACACACTGAAGGCGGAAGTCGCGCGCTTCGTTCAGTCCGTTCGGTCGGCCTGAGCCACGATCTGTGCCAGGCTTGCCGGGCTATATTGCTCGGCAAACTCAGCGCTCGGTGGGATCGGGGTGATGATGTCGATCAGCACTCCGTTCGGATCCGCCGTTATGAAATGCCGCTGACCAAAGGCTTCGCTGCGTAAGGTCAGCAGCATCGGCAGACCGGCGGCGGAAAGCCGGGCATATTCGGTATCCACATCGGCCACCTCGAAATTCAGGATCAGTCCGGCGCTGGGCTTTCGGCCCGCCGCCGGGATCGTGGTATGGCGATAGTCGAGTACCGCTAGATTGACCGACGGGTCGGCGATCGCGGTCAAATGCACGTACCAATCGCTGTCGAAAGCGCGGGCAAAGCCAAAATGGCTTTCGTAGAAACCCGCCGTTTCTGCCACCTTATCGGTCAGAAGCACCGGATAATAGGATGTGCAGCGCATAGAAGTCTCCCTCGCGAATATTCCAAGTCGACAGACGTCTGTAACGGCGTCGATGCAAGCCGCTCTCGTATCGAACCCGGAAAAATGATACAAACAGTCTGTATCTTTTTATAAACATACAGGCTGCACGTATGCAAGAGGAATTCCACAGGCGCCCGCCCACCCCCCAAGCCGACCGGCGGGCAGCAACCCAGGCGGCCCTAATCGGAGCGGCCCGCGCGCTATTTGCCGAGCGCGGCTATGCCGCCACCGGCACGCCAGAGATTGCCGCTGCCGCTGGGGTGACCCGCGGGGCGCTCTATCACCATTTCGCCGATAAGATCGACCTGTTCCGAGCGGTCATCGAGGCCGAACACCAAGCGCTGGCGCAGGCGATTGCGGCGGCGACCGATAGCCCGCGCGATGCCATTGCCGCGCTGATCGATGGTGGCGCGGCCTATCTGGCGGGCATGAATACCCCCGGACGACGGCGGCTGCTGCTGATCGAAGCCCCCGCCGTGCTGGGCCGCCCAGACGCCAGGGCACTGGAAGGTCGCTATTCGCGCGCCGCCCTGGCCGAAGGGGTGACCGCCGCCATCGCCGCGGGGGCCTTGCCCGCGCTACCCGCCGTGATTCTGACCGATCTGCTCGATGCGCTGTTTGACCGGGCCGCCGAAGCCGAACCAGACGCTCAGGGCAAGTATCTAGCAGTCATTGCCGCCCTGCTACGCGGGATCACCCCCGGATTATCTTGACCAATACGTAAAGTTTAAGCATCGTCCCCTTAGAAGAAAAACCGAGTTTAGGGGGGAACAGATGGAGATTGCAGGTCAAGCAGCGCTGGTGACCGGTGGCGCATCGGGATTGGGCTATGGCACGGCCAAGGCGCTGATCGCCGCCGGGGCGAAGGTCGCGTTGATCGATCTGCCCGGCCCAAAGCTCGACGAAGCCGCCGCTACCCTCGGTGCCCTCGCCTGCCCTGCGGATGTAACCGATGCTGCTGGGTTGGAAGCCGCCGTCGCCAAAGCCGCCGATGCCCACGGGGTCGCCCGCCTTCTCGTTGCCTGCGCCGGGATCGCCCCGGCAGCCCGCGCTGTCGGGCGCGAGGGGCCGATGGCGCTCGATGCCTTCGGGAAGGTGATTTCCGTCAATCTGCTGGGCACCTTCAATGCCGTTCGCCTCGCCGCTGCGGGAATGCTGACGCTCGACCCGCTGGCCGATAACGAGCGCGGGGTGATTATCACTACTGCCTCGGTCGCCGCCTTCGAGGGGCAAATCGGCCAAGCCGCCTATGCCGCCTCCAAGGGCGGGGTGGCGGCGATGACCCTACCGCTGGCTCGCGAATTCGCCCCAAAAGGGGTGCGGGTGATGACCATCGCCCCTGGCATCTTCGGCACCCCGATGCTGGCCGCCATGCCGCCCGCAGTGCAGGATAGTCTGGCGGCGTCGATTCCCTTCCCCTCCCGCCTGGGGACGCCAGAGGATTACGCCGCGCTGGTCCTGTCGATCTGTCGGCAGACCATGCTCAATGGCTCCACTATCCGGCTCGACGGCGCTATCCGCATGGCGGCGAAATAACGGCTGGCGCGGCTGGCGCGTCGGGGACGGCAAGACGCGCCAGTGCCTGGGTTAACGGGCGGGCAAAGCGGCAATATCGCGCAAAACGCCCGATAGCCCCTTCAGATCGGCCCGCTTGCTCGCTTTGCCGGTGGCAATATCGACGGTATAGAGCGTCTTTCCCGCCACTAGATACCCCATATTGCTGCCCTGGCCATCGGCCACAATATCAAAGGCGATGGGGGCCATTGCCTGAATGCCCAGGCTACCACGGGTTTTCAGAATCCCATCGTTCGGCGGGGCTTGCAGTAGGAAGGTCCCCAACGCGCTATCGATATTGTACAGGCCGGTTTCCTTGGTGCCGGCAAAGGAATTGCTATAGGCCCCGGCCTGCACCATTGGGGTTTTGCCCGCCGCCGCATCGCTGGCGTCATATTTCAGCGCCCCATCGACCACCACCTGACCGCTATCAACGTTGATGCGATAGCTGGCCCCATCGATCCCCAGCACGCGCAACCGGTCCGCCACCGGGTTAAAGTCAACCACCGGGTTCAGCCCGGTATTTGCCGCTTGACCGAGTTGGCTGACCATCGTCGCCTCGCCGGTCGTTGGATCGAGAGTATAGATCCCGCCCGATAGGCTTAGAGCATAGAGTTTGCCGGTCGCCGGGCGCACATCGATCCCAACGACGCTGCCCGAAACATTCCGGATCGGCAGGGTTTTGGTGACCATCGCCGAACGACCATCAATATGGACAATCCTATTGTCGGCCAGCAGCCCGACCCATTGGGCCGCCATCTGCGCCTGGGCTGCCGTGGTCGCCGCGAGCGTTACCATGCCCGCCACCGCAATACGCGCAAAGCCTGTCATGATCTGCTTCCTTATCGTCAGAAAATGGAAAGAACCGAGACGTCTCCCCCCCTTTAAGCCCGACGGGCGGGGGCGGATGCAGCCGTTTGCCGAAAATCGACCCCCAGAAAAAATATTCCGCTGCAGCGCTTCCCCTCGGCCGTGGATAGCCTATTTCTTAGAGAAAATATTTTTGTTCTTTATTTGTTCGAGGTTTTTTATTAAGGTTCGGGCATGAGCAGACCCAACGCTTCCCCCGAATTTCTACCGCCGCTGGTCGTGAAAGGCCGGGGGGCGATTGGCGCGTCGGATAATCGGTACGAAACCCTCGCCCGCGTTGCCCTTGACGATGGCTGGACCCCAGACGAAGTGCTGCCCCTGCGCACCGAAGTCAGCTTCGATCACAGCAAAACCATCATCGTGCCGCAAAAGGCCCTCGATCTGCCGTTCAGCCAATCGCTCAATGTCTATCGGGGGTGCGAGCATGGCTGCGCCTATTGCTTCGCCCGCCCGACCCACGCCTATTGGGGGTATGCGCCGGGTTTGGATTTCGAGACAAAGCTGATCGCCAAGCCCGATGCCCCTCGGCTGCTACGCGAGGCCTTGCGCCATCCGCGCTATACGGTAGCCCCCCTGGCAATCGGCACCAATACCGACCCCTATCAGCCGATCGAGCGAACCCTGGGACTGACCCGGCAGGTGTTAGAGGTCTTGGCCGAGTTCAACCATCCGGTCGGTATTACCACGAAGGGCGCGCTGATTACCCGCGACATCGATCTTTTGGCCGCTATGGCTGAGAAAAATCTAGTGCGGGTCGCCATCTCCATCACCACCCTCGACCGGCACCTCGCGCGGGACCTGGAGCCGCGCGCCGCGACCCCCGCCCGGCGGTTGGAGGCGATTCGTCTGCTGTCGGCGGCGGGGGTGCCGGTAGCGGTTTTCGCGTCGCCGATGATCCCCGGTCTCAATGACGCCGAGCTAGAGGCAATCTTGAGCGCGGCGGCCGACGCAGGGGCACGCTGGGCCAGCGCCATCCTCATTCGCCTGCCGCTGGAGGTGGCCCCGCTGATGGACGCCTGGCTGCGCCAGTATCGGCCCGACCGGGCAGACCGGGTGCTGTCTCTGATTCGCCAATGCCGCGAGGGGCAACTCTACAAAGCAAGGCCCGGCGAACGGTTTCGCGGCACCGGACCGGTCGCGGAGATGCTTGGGCAAAGGTTGATTCTGGCCCGCCAGAAACTGGGACTGACCCAGCCCTCTTGGGATCTCGACTGCACCCGCTTCGCCCGCCCCCCGGCCCCCGGCGATCAATTCAGCTTGTTTTCTTGATCCGCCGCGCCAATCATGCCGGCCATGACCGCCACCCGTAGCGATATTCAGGAACAGGGGCTGCTGGCCCTACTGCCGCCGGGCTGGCGGCCCTATGCCAAGCTGGCCCGGCTGGACCGGCCGATTGGCACCTGGCTGTTGCTGTTCCCCTGCTGGTGGGGCCTGGCTTTGGCGGGAAGCCTTGACCTTGGCCTGTATCTGCTGTTCGCGGTCGGGGCGGTGGTCATGCGCGGCGCGGGCTGCACCCTAAACGATATGATGGACCGCGAGTTCGACCGGCAGGTCGCCCGGACCGCCCTGCGCCCGCTGGCATCCGGTCAGGTAACCTTGCCGCAGGCCGCCGTTTTTCTAGCCGCCCAATGCCTGATCGGTCTGGGTGTGCTCCTAGCCCTAAACCCGACCGCGATTGCGCTCGGCCTCGCCTCGACCCTGCTGGTCGCCATCTACCCCCTTATGAAGCGCATCACCCATTGGCCGCAGTTCGTTCTGGGCCTTGCCTTCAACTGGGGGGCGCTGATGGGCTGGACCGCCGTGCGCGGCACGCTCGATCTACCGGCGGTGCTGCTCTATGCCGCCGGCATTCTCTGGACCCTGGGGTATGATACGATCTACGCCCATCAGGATAAGGAGGATGACGCCCGTATCGGTGTGAAATCAACCGCCTTGCGCTTCGGGGCCGCGACCGGCCAATGGCTACGATTTTTCTACGGCGGCACTGTGCTGCTGCTCGCCGCCGCTATTTTGGCCGCTGGGGGTGGACTGGGCCTCGCCCTGCTGATCGCAGTCCTGGTGACAGCCCATTGCCTCTGGCAGCTGGTCTGGCTGCGCATCGATGATCCGGACCAATGTTTGCTGCTGTTCCGGTCCAATCGCGTCATTGGCTGGCTGGTGCTAATCCCGCTGCTGTTGGGGAGTATCGTTTTTGGCTGATCCCGCCGCCTTCATCCGCGCCCAAACGGTGCTGAAAACCGCCAGCGCCGTGCCAGAACTGCACCTCTATCTGGCCGATGAGGCCCTACCCCTGTGGCAGGCAACCGAAGCCGAACTTCAGCAGAGTAATGTCCCGCCACCCTATTGGGCCTTCGCCTGGCCAGGCGGGCAGGCGCTGGCGCGCTATCTGCTGGACCATCCGGAAACCGTGGCGGGTAAGCGCGTGCTGGACCTGGGGGCGGGCGGCGGCATCACCTCCCTCGCCGCCGCAAAAGCCGGGGCCGTATCGGTCATCGCTGCCGATATCGATCTTTACGCCTGCATCACGATCACCCTGAATGCCGAGGCTAATCGCCTGACCGGCGTGCGCGCCGTCAGCGCCGACCTGCTGGCCGCGCCGCCACCGGAAGGGATCGACCTGCTGCTGGTCGGCGACATGTGCTACGAAAAGCCGCTCGCCGAGAAAGCCATCGCCTGGGGCCGCACCGTAGCAGCGCGCGGCGTGCCGGTGCTGCTGGCCGATCCGGGCCGCGCCTATGTGCCGAAGACCGGCCTGACCGAGCTTGCCCGGTACACGATCCCGACCACCCTCGACCTTGAGGATCGGGAAACGCGCGAGACGGTGATTTACGCGCTGAACGGCTAGCGCCCCCGTCACTCGATCACCTCCCTCGGATAGACCCCCCAAATCTGCGCCCGCGTTAGCCAACCGCGCACTTTGGGCAACTCAAGCCGACACCAGTCGCCCTTGCATTCCTTCACTTCGCCGATCACCCCCGGTTCCAACCGCGCAACCGGGGGGGCGGAGGGTTCTGGGCGGCGGCGCAGGATTTGCGGGTCGGTCCCAATGACAATCGCCGTGCGCCGTCCGGTGACCATGCGCTGATGCAGCCAGCCTTCGGTCCCATCCACGGCGCGCACTTTTCGCCAGGCTTCATATTCCTGGATAATTTCCACCGGCATATTGGCGCGGGTCAGCACCCATTCGATCGGATATTACTGCCCCGGCCCGAACCTGAGATTCACCTCGTCCGACCGTAAGGATACGAAGCGCGGCACCGGCAGCGAGGTATCGCTGCCCTGGCCGTGCGCCACCCCAAGCCCCCCCAGGGCCAGCCCTAACCCTAGAAGCGTATATCGCATTGCCGCAAAAAACTTTTTCATGGCAGAACCATTGGCAGCGGAACGCCGCGATTTCAAGATTGACCTAAGAAACGCTTGGGCCTTTTATCGCCCTGCCCATAAGAACGACCGCGCGAGGGAGGGACCCCGAATGCCGACAACCCGTAAGAAACCCATTGTTGTCGTCACGCGCAAGCTGCCCGACGTGATCGAAACCCGGATGATGGAGCTGTTCGATACGCGCCTTAACCTGGATGACCATCCGCTGCCCCCCGAACAATTGACCGACGCTGTGCGCATCGCCGATGTGCTGGTGCCAACCGTCACCGACCGGATCGACGCGGCACTGCTGGCCGAAGCGGGGCCGAACCTGAAGCTGATCGCCAGCTTCGGGGCCGGGGTCGATCATATCGACCTTAAGGCTGCCAAAGACAAAGGCATTACCGTCACCAATACCCCCGGCGTTCTGGCCGAAGACACGGCCGATATGGCGATGGCGCTGATCCTCGCGGTCTATCGCCGCATCACCGAAGGCGAACGGGTGCTGCGCGACGGCGAATGGCACGGCTGGTCGCCCAATTGGATGCTGGGGCGGCGCATTCATGGCAAGCGCCTGGGCATTATCGGCATGGGCCGGATTGGGACGGCGCTGGCCAAGCGCGCGCGCGGCTTCGGCCTCTCGGTTCATTACCACAACCGCCACCGGGTGGACGCCGACCTCGAAAACGAGTTGGAGGCGACCTATTGGGAAAGCCTCGACCAAATGCTGGCGCGGATGGACATCGTCTCGGTCAACTGCCCGCACACGCCCGCCACCTACCACATCTTGTCGGCGCGGCGGCTGAAGCTGATCCAGAAGCACGCCATCGTCATCAATAC
>CAZNVY010000025.1:38453-38717 GCA_964576605.1 uncultured Elstera sp.
CGAGTTGATCGACGAAAAGACCCTGGCCGATTTGCTGCTGGCGGGCGATATCGGCGGCGCGGGGCTGGATGTGTATGAGCGCGAACCGAACATCAACCCCAAGCTGCTGCGCGCCAAAACCGCCGTGCTGATGCCGCATATGGCGTCCGCCACGCTGGAAGGCCGTATCGATATGGGCGAGCGCGTCATCATCAACATCAAAACCTTCGTCGATGGCCACCGCCCGCCGGATCGGGTGCTGGAAGGCCTGCTGTAACCATGCCG
>CAZNVY010000026.1:0-11345 GCA_964576605.1 uncultured Elstera sp.
TGAGGGTTTCGCCCGTTGTCCGGCTGGTCACCACCACCCGCTCGGCCCGCGCCAGGGCGGCCTTCTCGCTCACCTCCAACTGCACGGCAACCGCAGGATCCAGGCCGGTTTCAAGACAGAGGGGATGGTGAACCAGCGCCTGCCAGCGCTTCCCCAGCCGATCAAGCCACCCGGCAGGCAGCGCGGCATAGGCCAGCCCATCGATCAGCACTGGCAGATCTGCCGGCAGGGGCGCGAGCCGGGCTTCGGCCACCGCCAGATCATCGGCGCTGGGGGTAGGATAGGCCCCCGGCAGGCTGATCGCCGCAACCGCGATCCCCGCAGCGGCCCATTCCGTCAGTAGCGCGGCATCATAACGATACCCGCCGGTCGGTTGATCGAGGGCACCCGGATAGACGAAAGCCGCCCTCACGCCAGCGGCCCCTCGTAGGATGCGCGGGCGACGTGCGATTCCTCTAGGGTGACGCGCAGCTTGCTTAACCCTTCGGCGTGCGGCCCTAGTTCCCCCGCCTTTACGGCGGCGACCATCCCATCGAAGATGAAACGGGCCAGAAATTCGGTCGTCGTGATCTGCCCTTTCAGCGCCGGAACCGTATCGAGGTTCTGGTAGTTCAGGGATGCAAGCAATTTCTTGAGCGCGTCGGACGCAAGGCCAATGTCTACCACCAGATTATCGGGGTCGAGCGCCGCCCGGAAAAACGCAACATCGACAATATAGGTCGCGCCATGCAGCCCCTGCGCCGGGCCGAAAACCGGGCGCGGTAGACTATGGGCGATCATAATATGGTCGCGAACTTCCAGCGCATACATTCAGGCAGCTCCCCAGTCAGGATAGACGATTAACGGCATCAGGGCCGATGCCCCTTCTGATAACGCAGCAGGCAGGCATTTGGATGCCTCGGCGAAAGGAATTGGATCGGATAGCAGTGCGTCGAAGCGCGCATCACACAGTAGGTCGAGCGCCGCCGCCAGCCGCCGCCCATAGCTCCACCGCGCCCGATGGCTTGGGGCGACCTGCCCGACTTGCGAGCCGATCAATCGCAGCCGCTTGGCGTGAAACGCGCCGCCCAAGGCGACCGTCACCGGCGTTACCCCATACCAACTGAGATCGACGACCGCGGCTTCCAGGCCCGCACAGTCCAGCGCCGCCTGCAAACCGCTAGGGGCACCGGAGGCGTGAAAAACAATATCCGCCCCCTCAACCGGCCCGCCTGCAACCCCGAAGGTCGCGGCCAGGGCCTGCCGGGCCGGGTCGGGATCGAGCAGGCTCACCCGCGCGCCCGGCAGCCCCGCCGCCAACGCAGCGACCAGCACCCCGACCGATCCGCCCCCCACAACGGCGATGCGATCCGCCGGTCCCGCCCCGGCATCCCAAAGAGCGTTCAGCGCCGTTTCCATGTTCGCCGCCAGCACCGCCCGCGCCGGGGGCAGCCCATCGGGCAGGCGGGCGAGGCGCGCGACATCGGCACGAAAATAGGTTTGATGGGGGTGCAGGGTAAACACCCGCTGGCCTAGCCAGTCGGCAGGCCCCTGGATCACCTCGGCCACACAGCAGTAGCCATATTTCACTGGAAAGGGGAAATCCCCTTCCTGCGCCGGCCCGCGCATCCGCTGATATTCCGAGGGCGGCACCTGGCCACGCAGCACCAGTCGCTCGGTGCCCCGGCTAACCCCAGAATAAAGAGTGCGCAGCAAGAGATCGCCCGCCCCCAAAGCGGCGGGCCGAGCATCCATTTCGCCGGGAGCGACGTACCAAAGAGCGGTTGCGGTTTCTATTGTCATGACTACGGACTATAGGAGGCGCACCGGCGATTGCCAGTCCCCCTCTTTCCGTTGAGCGCCAAATGACCGATGTGACCGCCCCGCCCGAAACTGATCTAACCCTCGCCCAGCCCCCCTCCCTTGCCGGACGGCGCGGGCTGATGCTGGTGCTCTGTCTTGGTCTCGGCCTGACCGTGACCAGCTTGATGGTGCGCATTCTGGGCGTTAACGGCTGGACTTGGGCGGAAATCGGCGCGCTGGTGTGCTTTATCCTAACCTTACCCTGGACCGTGCTGGGGTTTTGGAACGCCAGTATCGGCTTTATTCTGGTGCATGTCGCGTCCCGGTTCGGGGTCGATCCAATCGCCTGCGTCAATCCTCGGCTGGTGCCCGCCAGCGATACCCGCCCGATCACCACGCGCACGGCGATCACAATGACCATTCGCCACGAAGACCCCGCCGCCGTGATCGCGCGCCTGCGGTTGATGCGCGCCGACCTGGAGGCCAGCGGCTGGGGTCGCCAATTCCATTTCTATATTCTCTCCGATAGTGCCCGGACCGACGCTGCCATCGCCGAAGAGGCCGCCGTCGCGGCCTGGAAAGCCGAAGACCCGCACCCGCAGGAAATTATCTACCGCCGCCGCGCGCAGAACAGCGGGTTCAAGGCCGGCAATGTCCGCGATTTTCTAACCCGCTTCGGCCGCGATTACGATTTTTTCCTGCCGCTGGATGCCGATAGCCTGATGGGCGCGCGGGCGGTGCTGCGGCTGGTGCGCAGCTTGCAGGCTTTTCCCCAGGTCGGGTTGCTGCAAACCTTGGTCGTGGGAATGCCGTCGGGCAGTTTTTTCGCCCGTGCCTTCCAATTTGGAATGCGGCAAGGAATGCGGACCTATACGATGGGAAGCGCCTGGTGGCAGGGCGACTGCGGGCCGTTCTGGGGGCATAATGCCTTGATCCGCCTCGCCCCCTTCCGCGACCATTGCGAATTGCCGGTGCTGCCGGGCACGCCGCCGCTGGGCGGCCTCATTCTATCGCACGACCAGGTGGAGGCTGCTCTGCTGCGCCGGGCCGGGTTCGAGGTGCGCGTGGTGCCGGAGGAAGGGGAAAGCTGGGAAGAAAACCCGCCAGCCCTGCCCGATTTCGTGAAGCGCGACCTGCGTTGGTGCCAGGGCAATATGCAATATTTCCGCCTTCTGTGGATGCCGGGGCTAAAGCCTCTGTCGCGCGTCCAAATCGCCCTGGCGATCCTGATGTATGTGGGGGCACCCGCCTGGATGGGGTTCTTGCTTTTCGGTCTCGCGCAGGCCTTCCTGCCCGCCGGACCCGCCCCCTACCCCGCCAGCCTAGGGCTGACCCTGTTCGGCACGATTATGACCCTAAGCCTATCGCCAAAGATTCTGGGGGTCATCGATCTGCTGCTCCAGCGGCGGGAACGCCAACGGTACGGCGGGACCCCGCGCCTTATCAGCGGGGCCTTGATCGAGTTAATCCTCATGACGCTCTTCGCGCCGGTGATCGCCTTGATCGAAGCGCGTTTCATGCTGGGGCTAGTGGTTGGCAAAGCGGTTGGCTGGGACGCCCAGCAGCGGCAAGGCTACCGCGTGCGCTGGGGGCAGGCCCTGCGGGGGCTTTGGTTCCCAACCCTATTCGGGATGCTCTATGGGATCGGCCTCTGGATCGCGGCCCCCGGTGCTCTGCCCTGGGCGACCCCAATGCTAGCGGCCTATCTCCTAGCGATTCCGCTGTGCGTCGTAACCGCCGAACCACGCGTTGGCGCGCTATGCCATCGCTGGGGCATTCTCGCTATTCCAGAAGAAACCGAGCGCGGCGCACCCGTGCACCGGCTGCCGGGAGCCATTGGCCCCCGATAGGCGGGATTACATATCAGGAAGCGGCGGATGCTTTTTGATCGCCGCTTCCAGCATGTCAAACAGTTCCGACGAGAGCGAGGTGAAGGCCAGCGCCAAGGTGCGCCGCACGCCATTGGCGCGCACGACTTTCGCCGTAAAAATCCCGCTTTCTTGCGATTTTTCGGTCCGGATAATGCCGCGCAGCTGCATATCGGGCTTTACATCTTCCGGCGGATCATATTCCCCCAGCAACATGCCCGACAGCGACCAGTTGATCGTGGGATAGGTCACCGAGACGCGCATCGGATCCCCCTTATCGGGATTATCCTCTGGCCGCAGGGAATGCATATATTCCATCAGGGCGAAGCCTTCCTTGCTGATCCAGGTGAATTCCACCCCCAGCAACTGCTTCCCTGCATCGGCCCGCGCCACTTTCCCCTCGAATAGGCCAACCGTGGTGCGGTTGGGGAAGGTGAAGGCCCCGTGAAAAACCGCCCCCACTTCCAGCGGGCCTTGATATTCCTTCAGAATCATATGGGAGAAAGACCAGCGCAGCGTTTCATACACATGCGCGAATAGATCGACCGAGAGCGTCGGAATGGTATAGCGCTTATCCCGGTGAGCGCCGCTGGGCTGGGGGGCATTTCCGCCTTTCGCCGCCATTCCTCGCATCATGGGTCAACCGTCCCTTAGAACCTATTGATAAGGATGGGGTGTTTTTCACCCTCATACGCAAAGCGCGCCTCGACTGAATCACGAACGCGGGTTGAACGCCAGCGAATTTTATCGGATTTCCCTATCCACGTGCCATAAAAATAATCCCCCGCTACCGAATTGGCAGCGGGGGACCGTTATGCGCGCGTAACGAGTATTACGCGCTGTAGTACATATCGAACTCAACCGGATGCGGCGTCGTTTCAAAGCGCATCACTTCTTCCATCTTCAGCTCGATATAAGCATCGATCTGATCGTCGGAGAAAACGTCGCCGCGCTTCAGGAAGTCGCGGTCCTTATCCAGGTTTTCCAGCGCTTCCCGCAGCGACCCGCAAACCGTCGGCACTTCCTTCAGTTCTTCCGGCGGCAGGTCGTAGAGGTTTTTGTCCATCGCCTGGCCTGGATGGATCTTGTTGATGATCCCGTCGATCCCGGCCATCAGCATGGCAGAATAGGCCAGATACGGATTGGCCAGCGGATCCGGGAAGCGCACTTCAACGCGCTTGGCTTTCGGGCTGGACGAGAAGGGGATACGGCACGACGCCGAGCGATTGCGCGACGAATAGGCCAGCAACACGGGGGCTTCATAGCCCGGCACCAGGCGCTTGTAGCTATTGGTGGTCGGGTTGGTGAAAGCGTTGATCGCCTTCGCGTGCTTAATGATCCCGCCGATGTAGAACAGCGCCATTTCCGACAGATCGGCATAGCCATTGCCCGCGAACAGCGGCTTACCGTCTTTCCAGATGGATTGGTGAACGTGCATCCCAGAGCCATTGTCTTTGAAAATCGGCTTTGGCATGAAGGTCGCGGTCTTGCCATAGGCGTGGGCGACGTTCTGCACGCAGTACTTATAGATCTGCATCCCGTCGGCGCACTTCAGCAGGGTCGAAAATTTGATCCCCAATTCGTGCTGCGCCGGGGCGACTTCGTGGTGATGCTTTTCAACTTCAACGCCCATCGAGGCAATGGCATCGAGCATTTCGGCACGCAGGTCCGACCCGCTATCCACCGGGGCGACCGGGAAGTAACCGCCCTTCGGCCCCGGACGATAGCCGGAATTGCCGTTTTCGTAGACCTTACCGCTGTTCTGCGGCAGTTCTTCGCTATCCAGGAAGTAATAACCTTCGTGCTGGTCCTGCTTGAAGCGCACATCATCAAAGACGAAGAATTCGGCTTCCGGCCCCATATAAGCGGTATCGCCAATGCCCGACGACTTCATGAAGGCTTCGGCCCGGCGGGCGATGGACCGCGGATCGCGGCTGTAGGCCTGGCCGGTCGACGGCTCCAGCACGTCGCAGAACAGAATAAGCTGCGGCTGCGCCGAGAACGGATCCATCACCGCCGACGATAGGTCTGGCTTCAGCAGCATGTCCGATTCGTTGATAGCCTTCCAGCCGGCGATCGACGAGCCGTCGAACATAATGCCTTCGTTCAGCAGGTCTTCATCGACCGTCACGATATGCTGGGCGGTATGGTGCCATTTGCCGCGCGGATCGGTGAAGCGGAAGTCGACATACTTCACGCCGTTTTCCTGAATTAGCGACAGCACGGTTTCCGCGTCGGACACGTGTCCTCTTCCCGGGTGCGGATAACTGGCGAAAGGGTAAAGGTTGGCAGGAAGGCTAGAGGGGCGACTAGATCGCGTCACCACCTTTTTCGCCGGTTCGGATGCGAATTGCATCTTCGACAGGAATCACGAAGATTTTACCATCGCCAATGCGGCCAGTATGGGCGGCTTGCTGGATGGCCTCGACAGCGCGTTCGACCAGCGCATCATCCATCACGATCTCGATTTTCACCTTGGGCAGAAAATCGACGACATATTCCGCCCCTCGATAGAGTTCGGTATGCCCCTTTTGGCGCCCGAAGCCCTTGGCCTCGGTTACGGTCAAACCTTGAATCCCAATCTCGTGGAGGGCTTCCTTGACCTCATCGAGCTTGAACGGCTTTATGATCGCTTCGACTTTTTTCATTCGTTTCTGCGCTTCTGTTCCGCCTGGCGACCCATTCGCCAGCCTGGCCCCCGGCGGATAGTTTAGCACAAGCCATGCCAGCACGGCATAGCCTGGAAAACGGGCGCGATGCACAGAATTCCGTCAGGCATTTGCCCTATAAATCACCAAAATGACTATATTTTAGACATTTTGGAAAAATGCCCAGGGTGACTTGACAGCGATAGGTGGGCCGATGTAGGGAAAGCGCCTCTCCTGACGGCGGGTGTAGCTCAGTTGGTTAGAGCGCCAGATTGTGATTCTGGATGTCGCCGGTTCAAGTCCGGTCACTCGCCCCAGGAGAGGATTTCCCCTCGCGCTTCGCGCCCTTGAAGGCTAAACCATGGCGGATACGCCGCGTATCGGCATTCTGGCGCTGGTCTGCCGCGACGACCAGCTGCTGTTGGTCGAGCGCGGGCAGCCCCCGAATCAGGGCCTATGGGGCTTTCCCGGCGGCAAGCTGGAATTTGGCGAAAGCTTGGCCGCCGCCGCCCAGCGCGAGCTTTTGGAGGAAACCGGCATCCGGGCCGAGTTTTTCGAGCCGCTGCCGCCGCTGGAAGCCTTGGCCGAGGGGTTTCACTATATTCTGATCCCCATGCTAGGGCGCAATCCCCAGGGCCATCTGGCCGCCGCCGATGACGCCGCCGATGCCCGGTGGCTAACGCGCGCGGCGATGCTGGCCCTCCCCCATATTCCCGCTGTCCCGCCGCTCTTTGATCGCGCCCTGGCTCGGTTGACCGCCCTATAACGGAAGCGCTGGTATATATAACTCTTTCGCCCATCCGAAACTGCGCTAGTCTGAATCTCCGATACGCCGGGGCAGAGGGGGCCAAAGCGGGATGCGGCTGCGCCATATCGAGGTTTTCCATGCGATCATCGTCACCGGCACGGTCAGCGGGGCGGCGCGGCTGCTGAACGTCTCGCAGCCTGCCGTCACCAAGATTCTGCAACACGCTGAAGATCAAATCGGCCTAACGCTGTTCGAGCGGATTCGCGGCCGCCTGCACCCAACGCCAGAGGGGCTGGCCCTATTTGCGGAAGTACAGAAAATCTATTCGGGGCTTGAAGGCCTAAAAAAGCTGGCCCGCAATCTGAAGGACGGGCGCACGGGCCGCTTGCGCATCGCCGCCTCCCCCGCCTTATGTATCGATATGATGCCGCAAGCGATCAGCCGGTTTCGGAAAGACCATCCGGATGTGCGCTTCGAGGTTGAAACCCATCACTATAAAGATCTGGTTGATGCGCTGCTGGTGCAGGATGTGGACCTGGGCTTCGGGTTCGAGGCGGTCCCCCACCCCGGCCTAACCATCGAGGAAATTGCGAGCGGTGCAATGGTGGCGATTTTCGCGAAAGGCAGCGCCGATCACCTGGGTAGCCCCATCGATCTCGCCGCCCTAGGGGCCTGGCCGTTTATCGGTCTTCGGGCAGGCGATCCCCTGGGGGCTTTGCTGCATAATGCTACCAGCATGGCTGATCTCGCCCTAACCCCAGAGATCGAGGTGAAGACCAACCGCATTGCCCTGTCGCTGGTCAGCCGTGGTGCGGGGGCGGCGATTGTCGACGCCTATACCGCCGCCTCCGGCCCGCCGGACCTGATCGATGTGAAACCCCTGCGCGAACCGCTGACCTACCGGGTGCAGGCGCTTTGGGCGCGGCATCGACCGCAGTCGGTTTTGGCGCGGCAGTTCATCCAAACCTTTATCGCGGTCGAACGGGAAACCGTGACCGCCCTCAACCGACGCTGCGGAATGCATCGGCCTGCTAGCTAACCCCGATAGCAGCTGCCTAAAAAACAACCACGCCGTCCCGAAGGACGGCGTGGCGTTTGACAGCAACCGAGATCGGACCCGCGCTTACGCGCCGATCACGCCACCGTCCTTCTTGGTGATGACAATGGTCGCCGAACGCGGACGCTTGCCCGCGCCGTACCCGGCATTCGCCGGCCACTGGCTTTCATACTTCGCCGGGTCGGTGACATCGGCCATCTTCGTGGCTTCGCCCGGATGCTGAATGTTGATGAACAGCGCCTTGCCATCCGGCGTTTCAGCGATACCGGTGATTTCCGACCCCTTCGGACCAACCAGGAAGCGCTTCAGTTCACCTTCGGTCGGGGCCTTACCAACCGGGGTGGTGACAGTCAGCTTCGACCCGTCGGCCTTCGTGTAGTTGATATTGACCTTCTGACCGTCGCCAACCTTGCCCGGCAGGGCGGCCAGCATCATGCAGTTGGTCACATCGGTATAGGCACCGTCATCGGTCTGGATCCAGCAGATGCCGGTCGTCGGACTGAAGGCCAGACCATCCGGGCTGGAGAGATCCTGATTAGCGTTCAGCTTCGACAGATTGATGCTGGCCGGATCGGCGGACGCTTCGGCCCCGAAGAGGTAAATATCCCAGGAGAAGGCCTTCGCCCCGGCCCCGCCTGCTTCGCGCACGCGGATGATGTGACCGTGCGAATTACCGGTCTGCACGCGCGACGTACCCTTCACATCCGTATAGGCGCGCGGGTTAGCGGCGTCCGGCTCTAGTGCCGAGCCGCCCTTCGGTTCGGCGGTGCGGTTGGCGTTATTGGTCAGGGTGAAATAGACTTCACCATTGGCCGGGTTGACGGAACACCATTCCGGGCGATCCATCTTGGTTGCGCCAACCGCATCGCCCGCGATGCGCGCATTGACGGCAACATCCGCCTGATCGGCGAAGGCATATTTATCGTAGCCTTTGATCTTCGGATTGTTGATCGACAGCTCGATCCACTCGCCGGTCCCATCGGCATTGAACTTCGCGACGTAGAGCGTCCCCTTGTCGAGATACTTATCGCCAACAGCCAAACGGTCAGCTGCCGTCGCATCCGACGCCGACCAAGTGGCTTCCGACACGAACTTATAGATATACTCGTTACGCGCATCGTCGCCCATGTAAACGGCGAGCGGCTGGCCATTGACCGGAAGGCTGAAAGCAGCGCTTTCATGCGCATAGCGGCCCAGGGCCGTGCGCTTCTTCGCCAGCTTGGTCTTATCATACGGGTCCATTTCGACCACGTAGCCCTGACCGTTCATTTCGTTGCGATAATCATCGCTACCGTCGGCCGAGGTTCCGGTCTTAACATTGTTCCAGCGCATATACTTATCGTCGGAACCCGCCGATTCCCAACCGTGACGCGAGGCAGCCCCTTCGGCGCGGCCATAGCGCTTCAGTGCGGTGACCGACTTATCGTTACCGCGCGCTTCATCATCGCCCTTGGCCCGGAAGAAATAGCCGTTCCAATTCTCTTCGCCGGTCATCAGCGTGCCCCAGGGGCTTTTGCCGGTGCCGCAGTTGTTCAACGTGCCGCGCGTCTTGGTGCCGTCTGGGGAATATTTGGTCTTCAGCAGCGCATTGCCCCGCGCAGGGCCGCTGATTTCCATTTCGGTCAGGGTGGTGAAGCGACGGTTGAAGGCCGACGCCTTCACATATTCCCACTTACCGGCGGCATTCTTACGAACTTCGACGAAGGACACGCCGTGGATCGCCAGTTCCTTATCCACTTCGGCTGCCGGGCGGGGCAGCGAGGCGGTACCGCCCGTCGGATGGATAAAGAAAGAGGAGAGTTTTTCGTCGGTGGTGGCTTCGTGATTGACGCCGAGAATGCCGCGATTGGTCGCGGTGGTGGACGGCTTGCCGTCCGCGCTCAGGCCGAACCACTCCATCCCATCGTGATGGTCGCCGGCGCGGTTTTCAAAATCGGTATCGGTGCCGTCGTTCTTATAATCCGGGGTATTGGCGGTCAGCGGATCGCCGAGGGCGTAGATGATCTGCGCGTCATAGCCTTCCGGCACGATGACGGCATCGGCCAGGCTTTTGGCGACCGGCTTGAAGCCCAGCAGCTTCTTCGCCTTATCGGCGGCTTCCGCGCCACCGGCAACGGTCAGGGCCGAAATGCCCCCGACCGCGCTGAACAGCGCCGTCGCGGCCGATCCCATCAGCACCGACCGGCGGCTGAGGCTGGCATCCACCACCGACGCAAAGGTCGGGTTATCGGAGAAATTGGTCATTTCATCGTCGGTATCGACGATTACGGCGGGCTGGGTGCTAGCGTCGGTCATGGGTCACTCGCAGGGCAAGGTTACGGCATACGCATAAAATGCGCAAAAACCACCCGACTTGGGGCGATTTTATGGCCTGAACCATGCCGCGACAGCATGACGTTTTCGTTACAATCCGCTTACAAGTTCTGGAAATATCCTGTGACTTTCGCCGGGGAGCGATAAGGGCCGCGACGTAAATTTTGTTGAAGCCGCCCTTCAATAAGGGTTTCGTGCCCCATAGGTAATGGGAACGGCTTTTCGGGCCGAATAGCGGGGGATAAGCGCGTGGCGGATTTCGAGTTTGAAAAACGGTCCTTTCTATCGCGCTTGCGGCTGCCGCGCCTGTCGTTGGGGGTTGGGGTTATTGGGCGCGGTCTGCTAGCGCTGGGGCTGGTGATCGCGCTTTATATCCCGGTTGGGATGCTATGGGTGCAGGTGATCGACGATGACACTACCCTTGCACCGCTTGATCTGCCGACCGGCGGCAGCCGGGCGGTGGCCATGGCTGCAACCCTGATTGAGCGCGAAACTATCACCCACCGCTGGACGGCGAATGATCCATTTTTTCTGCCCGGCTGGTGGCTTGATAATATGCCAGAGTTTCAGACCGGCATGATTGAGGCGCTTGGGCGTTTTTCGACCGAAATGATGGATCAGATCGGGCGCAACCGCGGATCGTCCCAGGCCGATCCCGATCTGTCGAAGGCCGTTGACCTATTAAAATCCGCCCCGGACATTTGGCTTTTCGATTTTTCCACCTCCTGGGCTCCCACCACCTCGTCGGATGCGAAATATCGGGCGGCGGCCAAAGCCTTGCGCGCGTATAATCAGCGTCTTAGCCAGGGGCAGGCCCTGTTCGAGCGGCGGGGCGATAATCTGATCGCTCTTCTGGAACGGATCACCTCCGATCTCGGCTCCGCCTCGGCCATTATTGATCGCCAGATTTTGGAAGGGCGTGATCTCTT
>CAZNVY010000026.1:11363-18104 GCA_964576605.1 uncultured Elstera sp.
GGCAGATAATGTGTTCTACGGCGTCAAGGGCCGCCTTTATGCCTATTATCTGATCCTGCGCGAATTGGGGATCGATTATCAGCAGCTGCTGCGCGAGCGCGAGGCGTTCAATGCCTGGACGCAGATGCTGGCGAGCCTGCACGAAGCCTCCTTGCTCGATCCGCTGATTGTCATGAACGGATCAACCGATGGGCTGTTTGTCGCCAACCATTTGACGACGCAGGGATTTTACCTGCTACGGGCGCGCACCCAAGTGCGGGAAGTTTCGGAAATCCTGATTCGCTAATAGGCGCGTGCTGACCAGATAGACAGTTTCTGTCGTAATGAGATGGCGCGGCGCACAATAACGCCGGGTTATAGTCATTGCATCTCATGATATTTCTCAAAAATTTCTGATTTGTTTAAGAAGTGTTTCAGGCGATGCCGCCCTCCCCCGCATCGTCTAGGAAGGGGTTCCCCAACCCGCTCCGCCCGCGCCATCGCCTTGGGGTTTGCCCGCCCAAGGCTGGTTTTGGTTCGTCACGGACCAAAACGGCTCTAAGAGCGATGGCGCGTTTGCTCTCCGGTCGGTTTTCGGATCGTCGCCGCGCTTGGTTTTTAGGCTAATGCCGCTGGCGGCGCGTTTTGTGCATACCTATTTGAATACATCCGTACTAATCAGGAAACGCTGCCATGGCCGAGCCACGAATGCCCTCGCTTCGCACCCCGCGTCTGACGCTGCGGCGCGTGCTGGTCACGCTTTTCCTGATCGTGGCCGCCGCCGTCGGCTATACGCAGGCGCGGATGCTGACGATTTACACCGAATTTGCAACCAATACGCTCAATTCTTCTACCGGAACGATTCTGACGCACTTCGTTCGCGAGAAACTGGGTAAAGCCTATAATGAGCGGATTTCCCCCATTGCCAATGAATGGAGCCGCTCCGCTGATCTAGCGCCAGCAGCCGAAGCCAAGGATGCGACCAAACTCGGTTTCGCGAGCGATCTTTTCTATACCTTGACCCCGGTGGTGGAGCAGCAGATCACCCTGGTTGCGGTGAATATTTTCACACCAGAGATGCAGCAACTCTCCCGCACCTCCAGGGGCGGGCGCGCCACGGCAACCGAGGATTCTGCCCTGCTGGAGCAGCTGAAAGCGCGCGACCGGGGGGCGCAACGGCAGGAATTCACCCTGCTCTGGCAGTCGGCAGAAGGCCGCCCACTGCACAGTATTTTTGTGCCCGTCGGCGGCTTTCGCGTGCTGGGCATTATGGAAATCGTTACCGATCCGCTGCATCTGCTGGACGGCATCGGCCCGTCCCTGAACGGCACGGTGGAAATCTTCGACGGCCAAAACCGCAGCGTTTTTCGCAGCGACGGTTTACCAGAAGGGGTGAGCGATCTCGCAACCGCCCGCGCGACCCTGATCGGCGGCAACAATCGCCCCTGGGCCGATGTGGCCTTGACACGCGGCATCGATGATTTCACCCGGCAAGCCAGCGGCGTCCAGCAGGAAAGCCAGCAGGCCCTCTTGTTGCTGGCTGCCGTGGTTGCCGTCGGCGGCTTCATCGTCTTGCGCATTACTGTCTTCCGTCCGTTAGGGATTTTTGCCCAGGTGATGGAAGCTATCGCCGCCGGCAATACCAAGCAGGCCATTCCGCCAACCGGCCCCGACGAAATGGCCGTTATGGCCCGCGCCCTCGCCCATTTGCGCGAAAGCGTGGAGACCGTGTTGCAGTTGAAGCAAATGGTCGATAGCAGCCCAACGCCCACCGCGCTTTTGACCCCCGACCGTCAGGTTGCCTTCCTCAATCCCGCCGCCCGGCACTTCTGCGAAGCCCACGGCTTGTCGACCGACGCGGGGGATCTCTTGGGCCTTGGCGAAGATCGTCTCGCCACCGCCTTCAGCGGCCAGGGCGATGCGCTGCGCGGTCTGCGCTTGCAGATCGGGACGACCGCCATAACCGCGAGCCTAGAGCCAGTGCGCGATGCTACCGAAGGGCTTGTCGGCATCGCCCTGACCTGGATCGATGTTACCGCGCACCTTCTGGCGGCCCGCCAGGCCGAAGCCATGATGCAAGACGTGCAAACCGTGGCCGGCAGCGTTGCCCGCCAAGCGCAATCCTTGGACGAAGTCGCGGAAACGCTGATCGAACGGTCGCGCCATACGATTACCTTGGCCGATGATGTCGGCGGCCTGATGGCGGAAAGCAGCCGCAGCGCCCTTCAGGTTTCCGGCGCGACCGAAGAACTAACCTCGGCGATCCAGGAAATCAGCCAGCGCGCCGCCGATGCCCAGCGCAGCGCCGATAGCGCCACCCGTTTTCTGGGAGAAACCGGCGATACGGTCAAAGCCTTGGCGGAAAGCGCCGCTGAAGTGGATGGGATCGTGCAATTCATCACCGGCCTCGCCGATCAGACCAAGCTGCTGGCCTTGAATGCGACGATCGAGGCCGCGCGGGCGGGCGAATCTGGGCGTGGCTTTGCCGTTGTCGCACAGGAAGTCAAGAAACTTGCGGAAAGCACCACCAGTGCCACCAGCCGCATCGCCGAAACCGTGCACGCAATCCGCGACAGCCTGGGGGCCACCGTGCGCGGCTTTGAAGCGGTGCGCGCCGCCGTGACCGAGGTGAATATGCTGCAAACCTCCATCGCCTCGGCCGTAGAGCAGCATAATGCCACCTCGACCGAGGTTGCGTCCCGCGTCGGTCAGATCGCCACCCAGGCGCAAACCGCCAGCAGCCTGATCCAACAGGTTCTAAGCGAGGCGAAAACCACGGGATCGATTGCCGATACCCTAACCCATTCGGCGCGCAGCCTATCGGGCGAAGCCGGAAACTTGAACGGTGCCCTCACCGATTATGCCAGCCAGGCGCAAGCCGTGTAATCGCGAAAACGCCGACGCAGGACCGCGCCCCTCAATCCGTATCGTAAGGATTATCCGTCTGGCGCAAGACAACGCGGATCGGTACGCCGGGTAAATCGAAGGTTTCGCGGAAACTATTCACCAGATAGCGGGTGTAGCTATCCGGCAGTTCCGCCGCCTTGGTGCAAAATAGTGCCAGGGTTGGCGGGCGGGCTTTAATTTGTGTCCCGTAGCGGATTTTGATGCGGCGACCCGATACCAGCGGGGGCTGGTGCGCCTCTAGCGCCCCTTCGAGCCAGCGGTTCAGCTTGGCCGTGGTCACGCGGAAGTTCCAGCGCTTATGCGCTTGCAAAGCATGGTCCAGCAAATGGGTCAGGTTGCGCCCGGTCAAACCGGAGCAGGTGACGATGGGAATACCGCTAACCTGGGTTAGCGAAATCGATAGCCGGTCGCGGATTTCCTGCAACCGCGCGTCCTTATCCTCCACCGCATCCCATTTATTCACCGCCAAGACAATGGCCCGGCCCTCGTCGATCACCGTCGCAGCGATGGTCAAATCCTGCTTATCCAGCCCCAAGGTACCGTCGATCACCATGATGACCACTTCGGCATATTGGATAGAGCGCAGCGTATCGGCGACCGACAGTTTTTCGAGCTTGTCATGCACCTTCGGGCGACGGCGCAGCCCAGCGGTATCAAATAGCTTCAGCTCCCGGTCGCGATGGGTGAATGAAACCGAAATACTATCGCGGGTAATCCCCGCTTCCGGCCCGGTCAGCAGCCGGTCTTCGCCCAGCAACTGGTTAATCATCGTCGATTTACCGACGTTCGGGCGACCGCAGATGGCAATTTGCAGCGGGCGGCGGGCGGCGGCGGCTTCGTCGGCTTCTGCGGCCGCTTCTTCCTCGGCCTCAGGCAGATCTTTCAAGATCAGCGGGCGCAGGGCTTGATAGAGGTCGGCCATCCCTTCGCCATGCTCGGCGGAAATGGGGATAGGCTCGCCGATGCCAAGCTCATAGGCTTCAAGAAACCCAGCCCGCGCCGCTTGGCCTTCGGCCTTATTGACCAACAGCAGAATCGGTTGGTTGGACCGGCGCAGCAGATTGGCGAAATGCGTATCATCCGCCGTCACCCCGGCGCGCCCGTCGATAACGAATAGGATGATGTCGGCATCCGCCAGCGCCTGTTCGGTCTGACGGCGCATCCGGGCCGGGAGCGAATCGTCGGTGGCATTCTCAAGCCCCGCCGTATCCATCACCCGGAATTCGAGATCGCCGAGATGCCCCTCCGCCTCACGCCGGTCGCGGGTGACACCGGGGGTATCGTCCACAATCGCCAGCTTTTTACCGACCAGACGGTTGAACAGGGTGGATTTCCCCACATTCGGACGACCAACAATGGCGACCATCAGGGGAAGAAGAAGATCAGACATTAGCGATAGGCCGCAAGGCGGCCATCCTCGGTTAGAACATAAAGACTATTGCCGACAACAATCGGCGGAAGCGTTGCAGCACCGGGAATATCCACCGCGCCCAGCATCTCGCCGGTATAGGGGGAAAGGGCCGCCAGCTTGCCCTGATTATTGGTCAGCAGCAGTCGGTCGCCCGCCAAAACTGGCCCAGCCCAGCGGATCGGGTCCTCCTGGTCAGCCTCATCAGCAAAGCGCGGTAGTGGGCGAACCCAGCGGATGCGCCCATCGGTTCGGGTCAGCGCCACCACTTCGGCCGCCGTGGTGACGACAAACACATAATCCCCGGCGATCCAAGGGTCATGCTCGACCGAAAGTTCGCGGTCCCAGATCCGCTCCCCCGTGCGCAGCTCAATCGCGCCTAACCGCCCGGCATGGCTGGCCGCCAAAACGATGCCCCGGTCGACGACCGGATTGCCGCGAATATTGGCAAGACCGGCAACGGCGTTCGATTGGCGCAGGCCGGATAAATTATCGGCCCAAAGCAACCGACCGTTTTCGTAGCGCAGGGCGAAGAGTTCGCCGGAACTATAAGGAACCACCACATAGTCACCGGACACAGCGGGCGACGCCCCACCGAGCAGTCCGGCAACCTCGTTGATGCCACTATGGCTCCATAAACGGCGGCCATCATCGGCGGCGAAAGCCACGGTCTGATTATCGAGGGTCACGACGAAGACGCGCCCCCCGGCGATGGTCGGCGCGGCCCGGCCCGGCGCGGGGAGCGGCTTGCGCCAGATTTCCTTTCCCGACGCCGCGTCGAGCGCGATCAATTCGGCCGCGGCGGAGGCCACGAAGATGCGCCCATCGGCAAAGCCAATCCCGCCGCTGACCGTAGGGTCATCCTCATCATCCGGGATGGTGGGAACGCGCCACACCTGCTGGCCCGACCCGGCATCGAAGGCCGTCACCAGCCCTTCGGTATCAATGGTATAGACCCGGCCCGCCGCCACAATCGGCGGCGTTTGCAAAGCCCGACGACGGTCGGAGCCGGTCCCGACGCTGGTCTGCCAGGCCAAGGCCACCCGGTCGCCCAAGGCCAAGTGATGCCGGGCATGGTCGGGGAAAGCCCCGGCCTGCGGCCATTCGGCATAAAGTTCGGGGCGCGGCAGTTCGACCGCCGTTTCCGCCAGGACCGGATCAGCCTCCAAAATCGTGCTGGATTTTAGAACGGCGATCCGCTCGCCCGGCAGGGGGGGCTTCTTGGCGCTGCCGCCACAGCCGGACAGAACAAAACTAGCGGCCAATAGGCCGATCAACGCCGGCGCGCGGTGCAGGAAAGGACGGGTCATGCGCATCACCCCGCCGTGCCCAGCGCGGCCAATAGCTCGGTGGCGCGGGCGCGCACCCCGGTCGGTGCGGCGGCATCATCAGAAATTGCCGTTAGCAGCGGGCGGGCCGCTGCCGGATTCCCCGCCTTCAAATGCGCCGCCGCCAGGGTTTCCCGCGCCTGATGCCGCAGGGCGTGCGTATCCGTTAGCAGCGGCTGCAGCACCGCCGCCAAAGCATCTGGGGCAAGGGTCGCCGCTTCGGCCTGGGCCGCGAACAGGGTTGCCAGATCGCGGTATTCCGCCGCGACCGCCGTATCCGCTGCAATCGCCTTATATTGGCTGACTGCGGCCGCCGTATCGCCCGTTTCTGCCGCAAGCGCGGCTAGCCGCAGGCGGGCGAGCAGGCCGTAGCCCTCGCCCTTGGCTTCCTGGGCCAACAACCCCCAGCCTGCCGCCGCCTGGTCCCGGTTGCCGCGCGCGAGTTCGGCCTCGGCCTCGGCATAGCGGGTCCCGGCCGTCAAACGCCGCTCGGTCACCTGCTGTTGCCACAGCGTATAGCCGGCCACGCCAAGGACCACGGCCGCCGCCGCCCCTAAGGCAAGCTTACCGTAGCGCTGCCATAGCTGTTTGGCACGCTCGGTACGCAGATCCTCGTCAACCTCGCGGAAAATATCGCTCACCGCACCACTCCCGGACCACAAATCGCGCGGACCTTAGCGCGGTCGCAGGGGCTTTGGCAAATACTGTGGTAGCAGGCCGCAAATCGGTGTAGAGCGGCGGCATGAGCCTGCCGATCGACCCCCTCCTGCCAGCGCTTCTCGATGCCCTGGCGCAACGCGGATGCGCCGTTCTGCAAGCCCCGCCGGGGGCTGGTAAAACCACGCGCGTTCCCTTAGCGCTCCTGGCGGCTGACTGGCGCTGCGACGGCAAGATCATCCTGCTGGAGCCGCGCCGCATTGCCGCCCGCGCCGCCGCCCAGCGCATGGCCGCCCAGATCGGCGAAACGGTGGGCGAGACCATCGGCTATCGCGTCCGCCTGGACAGTAAGATTTCCGCAAAAACCCGTGTCGAAGTTGTGACCGAGGGGCTGTTCCTGCGGCAGATTCAGGAAAGCCCCGACCTTCCGGGCGTCGCTGCCGTGCTGTTCGATGAGTTTCA
>CAZNVY010000026.1:18179-21905 GCA_964576605.1 uncultured Elstera sp.
ACCTGCGGCTGCTGGTCATGTCCGCCACCTTGGACGGGGCGGGCGTCGCCGCCCTATTGGACGATGCCCCCTTGCTGACCTCCGAGGGGCGCGCCCATCCGGTGGAAACCCGCTACCTCGGTCGGCCAGAGCGGCTGGAGGCGGGGGTTGCCGCCGCCGTGCGCCAAGCCCTGCGGGACGAGGCGGACGGCGACCTGCTGGTCTTTCTGCCCGGCACGGGGGAGATCCGGCGCACAGCCGCCGCCCTGGCCGGCACCCTAGCAGAGACGGTCGACCTACTGACCCTGGCTGGGGACCTGAGTTTCGCCGACCAAGACCGCGCCCTGCGCCCGGCTGCGCCCGGACGCCGAAAAATCGTGCTCTCGACCGCTATTGCCGAAACCAGCGTCACGCTGGACGGCACCCGCATTGTGATCGACAGCGGCCTATCGCGCCGCCCCAGCTTCGATCCGGCAACCGGCATGAGCCGCCTTGAAACCGTACGCGTCAGCGTCGCTGCGGCCGAACAGCGCCGGGGCCGGGCCGGACGCCAGCGCCCCGGCGTCTGCTATAGGCTGTGGGCCGAGGCGGAACAGCGCGGGCTGCTGGCCTTCCATCCTCCAGAAATCGACAGCGCCGATCTCGCCCCCCTCGCCCTCGAACTCGCCGCTTGGGGGGCGGATGCCCCGGACCTGCGCTGGCTAACGCCGCCCCCTGCCCCGGCCTTGGCCCGCGCGCGCGCCCTGCTCGGCGATCTTGGGGCGCTTGCCCCCGACGGTCGCATCACCCCGCATGGGCGCACGCTGGCGCGCTTGGGGGCGCACCCGCGCCTGGCGCATCTCATGGTCCGCGGCCAAGCACTGGGGGAAGGTGCGCTTGCCTGCCTGCTGGCGGCACTCTTGAGTGATCGCGACCCGCTGCGCCCGCGCCATGGCTTCCGATCCGCCGATCTAACCCATCGGCTAGAGCTTGTGACCGGCACTGAGGGGAACCCGGACCTCGACCGGAAAGCCGCCGCCGCCCTGCGGCAACAGGCGACACAGTTTCGTCGTCAGATTGGGGTGAGCACCGATGCGCCGCTGGATTCGTACAGCGCGGGCCGTCTGCTCGCCCTGGCCTATCCCGACCGGATCGCTCAACGCCGCGGCCCGCCCGGTCAGTTTCGCCTGTCCAGCGGCCAAGGGGCGATGCTGCCGCCCGAAGACCCGTTGGCGAGCGCATCGCTGCTGGCGGTCGCGGCATTGGATGGCGACCGGGCCAATGCCCGCATCTTCTTAGCCGCGCCGTTGACCGAAGCCGATATCGAAACCCTTTTCCCCGGTCAGATACAGGAACAGGACAGCGTGAGGTGGGACAAGGCGCAGAATGCGGTTGCCGCCCGTCGGCAGCGCCGCTTTGGGGCGCTGGTCTTCGCCGATAAGCCGCTTCCCGACCCGCCCGCCGAGCTGATCCGCGCGGGCCTGCTCGACGGTATCCGGCAGATCGGGCTGCATTGCCTGCCCTGGTCGGCGGCGGCGGAAACCCTGCGCCACCGGGTTGCTTTCGCCCGCCGGACCGAGGGGGACGCCTGGCCCGATTGGTCGGACGCCGGGCTGCTGGCCCGTCTTGACGACTGGCTCGGTCCGCATCTGGCAGGGCGCAGCCGCTTGAGCCACCTCGACACCCTCCCCCTGGCGCAGATTCTACGGGATGCCATGCCGTGGGACCAGCAACGCGCCCTCGATCGGCTTGCCCCGACGCATATCACCGTGCCGACCGGCTCGGAGATCGCCGTCGACTATAGCGGACCGGAGCCGGTGTTGGCGGTGCGCCTGCAGGAGATGTTCGGCCTCGCCGAAACCCCGCGCCTAGGGGATGGGCGCACGCCGGTGCTGCTGCACCTTCTGTCCCCCGCCCGCCACCCGCTGGCGGTAACGCGCGATCTAGCCGGGTTCTGGAAAGGGGCCTATGCCGAGGTGCGCAAGGATATGCGCGGTCAATATCCCCGGCATGTTTGGCCGGAAGACCCCCTGGCCGCCGATCCCACAACCCGCAGCAAAAAAGCCCTGGACCGAGCTGCCAAAGGCGCGCAGGAGGCGAAGGCTAAGGGGCGCTGACCGCCCCCAGACCCGCCCCAACCCGTCAATCGTCGTGTCGGCCCTGGTTCAGCCAGTTGCGCATATTGCTGACGAAAGCCTGGGGGTTCTTTTCCACCAGCTTATTAATCTGCTTTACCAGCGATGCGCGCACGCTGCCATCCACCCCGCGCAGCTTCATTTCAAGTTCCTCGGCCAGCGGATCGCGGTCGGCGGCAGCCGGGGCGGGAACGGGGGGGCGGGACATCAGGGACCTCGCACAGGTTTGAGTAGGGGCACAAACTAGAATTGGGCTAGTCTACCCCTCAACCCGCACAATACGCAAAATATTCGTCGCCCCCGGCGTTCCGAAAGGTACACCCGCCGTTACCACTAGCTTTTGCATCGCGTGGGCCATTTCGGTTTCACGGGCGACACGACAGGCAATGGCAACCATATCGTCGAACTCGCGACAATCGTCGCAGACCACCGGGTGCAGCCCCCAGACCAGCGCCAGCCGCTGCGCGGTCTCTGGCCGGGAGGTGAGTGCAAGAATGCGCGTGCTGGGCCGTTCGCGCGCCACCCGCAGGGCCGTGAGGCCCGACGAGGTGAAGGTGACAATGGCCGCCGCCTTAATGGTTTCCGCCACTTGCGCCGCCGCCGCCGCCACGGCATCCGACGCAGTTTCGTCATGGGTCGGCACTTCGGCCATCATTAGCGACCGATAGAGGCTGTCGCGCTCCGTCCGGCGGATGATACGCTCCATAATACTTACGGCTTCGATCGGATATTGGCCGGCGGCAGTTTCAGCCGATAGCATCACCGCATCCGCCCCATCGTAGACGGCGGTCGCCACATCCGACGCCTCGGCGCGGGTCGGCGTTGGCGCAGTAATCATCGATTCGAGCATCTGGGTCGCGACCACGACCGGCTTTCCCGCCCGGCGGGCGGCGCGGACAATGCGGCGCTGTAAGGCGGGCACATCTTCCGGCGGCAGTTCGACCCCAAGGTCGCCGCGCGCCACCATCAGCGCATCGGAGAGGGTGATAATATCGTCGAGATGTTCAATGGCCGACGGTTTTTCGATCTTCGACAGCACCCCCGCCCGGCCCCCGACCAGTTTGCGCGCCTCCGCCACATCCTGCGGGCGCTGCACAAAGGACAGGGCTACCCAATCCACCCCCAGCTCTAGGGCGAAGGCCAGATCGGTACGGTCTTTTTCGGTCAGCGCGGCCAGATCGATGATCGCATGGGGCACATTCACCCCTTTGCGGTTCGACAGCGGCCCGCCGGTAATCACTTCCGTCTCGGCATAATCGGTGCCGCAGGCGGTGATGCGCAGCCGAACCTTACCATCGTCGAGCAACAGGTCTTGCCCTGGGGCGATGGCCGCAAAAATTTCCGGATGCGGCATCCCCACCCGCTGCGCGGTCCCTGGCGTTAGGTCGAGATCCAACCGAAAGCTTTGACCGGCGGTCAACTCAATCTTGCCCTCGGCAAAGGTCGCAATGCGCAGTTTCGGGCCTTGTAGATCGGCCAGAATACCGATTGGCCGTCCCAGATCGGCCGCAACGGCCCGCACCGTCTTAAAGCGCGCTGCGTGATCCTCGTGGCTGCCGTGGCTAAAATTCAGGCGGAACACATCCGCCCCGGCCTTAATCAGCGCCGCGATCTTCTCGGGGCTGGAACTGGC
>CAZNVY010000026.1:21915-22156 GCA_964576605.1 uncultured Elstera sp.
ACCCAGGGTTGCTACAATTCGGGTACAGCCTTCACGACGCATCACTTTCCTCCCAGGGGCGTGTTATGCTGCCACTGTCGGAGGATTGGGGTAAATTATCAAGTGAAATCAATCTGTTACACTGTAGTGAGCGAGATGCTCACTACATGTTCGCACCTGCAGGATCAGCGTTTCGGCACTAAAACTTCGCGCTTACCCACGTGATTAGCGGCGCTAACCACCCCTTCCGCCTCCATCTTTT
>CAZNVY010000026.1:22166-26617 GCA_964576605.1 uncultured Elstera sp.
CGGCCCGATTGTAGCCGATTTGCAAATGGCGCTGGATGAAACTGGTGGATGCCTTACGCTCGCGCGCCACCAGGGCCACGGCCTGATCGTACAGCGTATCGGCGTCCCCCTCGCCATCGGTGCTACTGCTGGCGGCGGCTTCCTCATCCTCTTCCAACACGGCATCGACATAGGCCGGCTCGCCTTGCTGACGTAGAAACTGCGCGATTTGCTCGACTTCCGCATCGGAAACGAAGGGGCCGTGCACGCGGGTAATGCGCCCGCCCCCGGCCATATAGAGCATATCGCCCTGCCCCAGCAGCTGTTCCGCCCCGGATTCGCCCAGGATGGTGCGGCTGTCGATCTTGCTGGTGACCTGAAAGCTGATGCGCGTCGGGAAATTCGCTTTGATCGTGCCGGTAATCACATCGACCGAGGGCCGCTGCGTTGCCATAATCAAGTGGATCCCGGCGGCACGGGCCATTTGCGCCAAGCGCTGGATGGTCGCTTCGATTTCTTTGCCCGCGACCAGCATCAAATCGGCCATTTCATCGACGATAATGACAATGTAGGGCAGCGGATCTAGGTTCAGCGGTTGATCCTCAAACAACGGCGTGCCGGTCACCTCATCGAAACCAACCTGCACCCGGCGCGTGCGCGAGGCCCCGCTATCGGTCAGTTCAGCGCAGCGCGTATTATAGCCTTCGATATTGCGCACGCCGAGCTTGGCCATCGCGCGGTAGCGGTTCTCCATCTCCCGCACGGCCCATTTCAGCGCCACAACCGCCTTCTTCGGATCGGTGACCACCGGCGTCAGCAGATGCGGAATCCCATCGTAGACCGACAGTTCCAGCATCTTCGGATCGATCATAATCAGCCGACACTGTTCCGGGGTCAGCCGGTACAGGATCGACAAAATCATCGCATTAATGCCGACCGATTTGCCCGACCCAGTCGTTCCGGCGATCAAGAGATGCGGCATCTTGGCAAGATCGGCAATCACCGTCGTGCCGCCAATGTCCTTGCCCAGCACCAGCGGTAGGCGGCGGGCGGGATCGGCGAAATCGGGATGGGTCAGCACATCGCGGAAAAATACCGTTTCGCGCCGGGCATTCGGCACTTCAATCCCAATAACGGTGCGGCCTGGAACCGTGGCAATCCGCACGGCCAGCGCCGCCATGGACCGGGCAATATCTTCCGAGAGGCCAATGACGCGCGCCGATTTCGTGCCGGGCGCGGGATCGAGTTCATAGAGCGTAACCACCGGGCCGGGCCGGGAATTTACAATTTCGCCGCGCACGCCGAAATCATCCAGCACCGATTCCAGCAGCCGGGCATTCTGCTCTAAGGCTGCAGGGGATGGTAGCGCGGTTTCGGCGGGCGGCTCCAGCAGCACGGTCACCGGCGGCAGGGCATAATCACCCGACGGCTCAGGCAGACCAGGATACGCGGTGGGCTGAAACGCTCCGGCCTTGGTTTCCGCCTTCGCCGGGCTGCGCTTCTGCGTGATGGTGTCCAGCGATGGTTTCGCGACCGTCAGGGGCGCGTCGACTTTTCCCGCCCCCGCATGGCTAGCCTCCGTCCGAGCGGCGGCGACAAAGGCCGGCGCATCGAGATCGCTTACGGCACCGGGGGTCTGCGGGCGCGGGGCGTCAGCAGCGGTAACCGGACGCCCGAAACGCGGTTCAGCCCGATGACCCGCCGCAGCCGGTTGCAAGAACGGATTAACCGGCTTGGCCCCGCCCTTGCGGTTCAAAAGTCCACCAAGACCAGAGGCTATCGGCGGCATTTTTACCGCAAGCGACGGAACCTCGAACCGGGCGCGCGACGGCATCCCTTGTGCGCGGGCACGCAACTGCTGCATCTGCTGGCGCAGGTCGCGCCACTCGCGCCCGCCGAACCCCAACGTCCAAATCGCCAGAAAGCCCGTGCACCCTGCGGCGATTAAACCGATGGTCGAGCGGCTGGCCCCACCGATCATCGGCCCCAGCGCACTGATCGGCTTGAAGGCCAATTCGCCGATCACCCCGCCCGGTCCAGCGGGTAAGCCATAGGCAATCCCCTGCGGCAGCGCCCCCGCCGCCAGGGCGGCGCAGATCAGCATCGGCGGCAATAGGGAAAGGCGCAGCCACAGTTTCGTCAGCCCATGGTCGGCGAACAGCCGCCAGCCCCAGGCCGCCAGCACGCCGATCAACGCCAGATGGGCCAGCCCCAGGGTTTGCAGACCAATGTCGCTGACCGTGGCCCCAAACGTCCCCAAAAGGTTTCGCACCGGGCCGCCCGTGGCCTTCAAGGGCGAGGGGTCGGCAGGGTAATAGCTGAGGTAGGCCAGAAACAGCGCCGCCGACAGCAGCAGCAGCAGCAGCCCCGCCGTCTCTTCCACCCGCCGAAGGATGAACTTATCGGCCCCGACGGGCAGTAGGGCGGCCCGCCCCTTCCCACTGGCGAAATCGGTCATCGGGCTAGCTCCTCACGGCGCTGAAGACAATCGGCAAGACGGGTTAAGGCGGTGCGCGTTACCTCTGGCGGATGCACCAGGGCGACGCGGATATAGGCGGCAGCCGGGTTAGAACCATCGACCGCATCGCGGGCCAGATAGCGACCAGGTAGAACTTTCAGCCCGGCGTGCTGCCAGAGAAAGCGGGTTGCCGCTTCCCCATCGCCAACGTTCAGCCACAGGAAGAAACCGCCCGGCGGGGTGAAACGGCCCCAGCGGTCGCCAAGGATCGCCTCAGCCGCCGCGAAATTGGCTCGATAGACCGCACGGACGGCCTCCACATGGCTATCGTCGCGCCATAGGGCGGCGGCGGCGGCCTGGATCGGCAGCGGCATCCCCGCCCCGCCGTATTCCATCACGCGGGTCAGCGCCGCCACGATCCGCGCGTCGCCCGCGACAAAGCCAGAGCGCAGCCCCGGCACGCTGGATCGTTTGGAGAGCGAATGAAAAACTACGAGATGCTCTAAACTGCCCGTTGCCGCAGCAACCTCCAGGCCGCCGGGGGGCGGCAGATCGGTATAAATCTCGGCATAGCATTCATCGAGCGCCAGCACGAAATCATACTGCCGCGCCAGCGCCAAGAGGCGGGCAAGATAGGGTTTTGGAGCGACCGTCCCCTGCGGATTGGCAGGCGTGCAGAGGTAGAAGATCGCCGTGCGGTTCAAAAGTTCAGGGGTTAGCGCGTCGAGATCAGGCAGAAAGCCGGTTTCCACAGTGGCATCGACGAACACCGGCTCCGCCCCCCCCAGCACCGAGGCCCCGGCATAAACCTGATAAAAAGGGTTTGGCATGACCACGGCGGGCACCTGCCCGTTCTTCGTGGTCGGGATCGCCGCCAGCCCTAATAGAAACAGCGCCTCGCGCGTGCCGGGCGCAGGAACGATCATTGTATTGGGATTGATACACCCCTCGGCCAGCCCATAGCGGCGGGTTAACCATCCAGCCACCGCTTGGCGCCAATCGGGGGTCCCCGCTGCGGGTGGATATTTACCGAACCCAGCGCTCGCCGCCGCCAGCGCCGCCATCACCGATGCCGGAACCTGCAGCTGCGGCTCGCCAATCGAGAGCAGCAAAGGGGCAGGATCGACCGGCGGGGTCAGGTCCGCCAGCAGCGCCGCCAAGCGCCGAAACGGATAATCCCCCAAATTATCGAGTCGATTATTAAGCATTGCCAACGCCTGGATTCCGCCCCATCACCCGCCACACGAATTATGACGTTGCGCTAAAGATGCCATCCAGAGCTTTGTGTTACAACAGAAAAATCACTCAACTTAAAGCAAAGTGTTAGTTTCTGTGACAGCAAGATGATGCGTAAGACGTTAAGCCGCGTCAACCTTTATCCGCCGCCATGCGGGCAGAAGGCCACCCCTTCAACTATCGCCGCCGCAACCAAAGACTCCCGCCAGGATTGAGCGAGCTTTTTGGCAAGTATCGGGCGAGATCATCTGTTTTTTTCTTCCCAAGATAATCATTAAACAGGATAATTTCGTAATCTGAGTTGTTCATCAGATAAGCCCTTAGAAGGTAAATTTCATTCCAGGATCGATTTTCCTCAAAGAACCATTCCGACAAGTACTCGAAAGGATAAAATATATCATGAAAATGCACCAATACGCCCGGCTTCAGACGGGGCAAAATATCGAAAACTTCGGTATGAACGTCGCTTCCCGCCTTTGAAACATGGCTGGAGTCGATGAACAAGAAGTCACCGCTCTCCAGGGTCTGAAACAGATCCAATGGCACCTGTTGGATCGGCAAGGCGATTACCCGATGTCGGGCTAAGTCACTATCGGGCACCAGCTGTCGCAGCAAATCCGGGTAGGGATCGATAAAGGTGAAAGCCACCGTCTCGGCCAAAAACAGCGCATTGACATCCAAAGCAAGCGCCGAAGAAAAACCATTGCCGATCTCGATAAACCGCTTTGGCCGGTATTCCAGCATCAGCGCCGCCAAGGCCTTGCGCGGCGAGATCGCC
>CAZNVY010000026.1:26627-37292 GCA_964576605.1 uncultured Elstera sp.
ATAGGAAAAGTTGGGATTCTGGAAATAATAGCGGAACCCCGCCGCGGGCGTATCGGGAAACGATAGGCGAGCCGCCTGCGGCGCGAGGCGTTCCAACAGGGCCACCTGCGCTGCCGGGCGCAGATCGATATTCAACATCTCGCGGTCAGGATCAAAAACCTGGGCGGCATGGGCGGCCAACACCGCTGGATCAACGAGCGGCGAATAAAAATGCCCCGGCGGAAATAGGGTCGGCGGGTCGGCCTCCAGCGCGGTCTGCAGCGCTGCCAGCCCCTTCTGGAGATCGTCGCTGAGGGCCTGTAACGCAGCCAACTGCTGCCGCAAACTGCTTCGATCCATCGGGTACACTTTCCAGCCTATTCGGCGTGACGCTACCAAACCGGCCCCAAAATAAAAAGGGGGCCGCCGAAGCAGCCCCCTTCCCGGTTCCCCACCGGCGCGGTCGGTTTAGTGCACCGATTCGCCGTGCAGACGCAGGTCCAGCCCCTCGCGCTCCGCATCGACATCGACGCGCAGCCCGACGATCAGATCAACTACCTTCAGGATAATGAAAGTGACAATCGCGGTGTAAACCACGGTCACGCCGACGCCATAGAGCTGCAGCATCACCTGTGCGCCGTTGCCATCGAGCAGGCCCGACTTTTCCGGCACGCCGGTAATGGCCTGGCTGGCGAAGACGCCAGTCAAGATCGCGCCGACGATCCCGCCAACCCCATGCACGCCCCAGGCATCCAGACTATCGTCATAGCCCAAGGCATTCTTCAGGCTGGTCGCCGCCCAGAAGCAGATCACACCGGAGACGAGACCAATGATGATCGCAGCCCCCGGCCCGACGAACCCTGCCGCCGGGGTAATGGCAACGAGACCCGCCACTGCGCCAGAGATAATCCCCAGGATCGACGGCTTGCCGCGCATCGCCCATTCCGCAAACATCCACGCCAGGGCCGCCGAAGCCGCTGCAACCTGCGTCGCCAGCATCGCCATCCCAGCGCCAAAGCCTGCGGTCACCGCCGAGCCGGCATTGAAGCCGAACCAACCCACCCACAGTAGGGCCGCGCCGATCACCGACAGCACCAGATTATGCGGCAGGAACATTTCTGTGCCATACCCCCGGCGCTTGCCGATCACAATCGCGGCAACCAAGCCAGCAACGCCTGCATTGATGTGAACCACGGTGCCGCCGGCGAAATCCAGCACGCCCGCCGCACCCAGGAAGCCACCGCCCCAAACCCACTTGGCAACCGGCACATAGCACAGCAGCAGCCAGAAGATCGAGAACAGCACCAAGGCCGAGAATTTCATCCGGTCGGCCACCGCGCCGGTAATCAGCGCCACGGTGATAATCGCAAACGTCATCTGGTAGGTGACGAAAACGGTTTCCGGGATGGTCGCGGCCAGCGAATTAACGCTCTCCAGCGTCACCCCAGCTAGCAGCACGTTCGACAGGCCGCCGATGAAATCGCTCCCCTCCGAAAAGGCCAGACTATAGCCAACCAGCACCCATAGGATGGTGACGATGCAGGTGATGGCGAAAGACTGCATGACCGTGGATAGCACGTTCATCTTGCGGACCATGCCGCCGTAGAATAGGGCAACGCCGGGGATGGTCATCATCAGCACTAGCAGCGTCGAGACGAGCATCCAGGCTGTATCGCCCGAATTAATTTCAACCTTGGCCGCATCCTGGGCCAGGGCCGGCGCGGAAGCGAGGGCGACCGCAGCAAGGGCCGCCGAACCACGGCCGACCTTTTTCACGCTTTCCTGCATAGGGAAGGTTCCTTCTTGTCGAACGTCGGGGGTCGTGAAACCGGACATTAGAGCGCGTTGCCGTCGGTTTCGCCGGTGCGGATGCGCACGGCGCGGGTCAGGTCGAGGACGAAAATCTTGCCGTCGCCGATACGGCCCGTATGGGCGGCCTTCTGAATGGCTTCGACAACCTGATCTTCCAACTCGTCAGCAACCGCCACTTCGATCTTCACTTTGGGCAGAAAGCTTACGGCATATTCCGCACCCCGGTAGATTTCAGTCTGGCCCTTCTGGCGGCCAAAGCCCTTCACCTCCGACGCCGTCAACCCTTGAATGCCAAGAGCGGTCAACGCTTCGCGGACATCCTCCAGTTTGAACGGCTTTATGATCGCAGTGATCAGTTTCATAGCCCGGTTTCTCCCTTGTCACGCCGTAAAGAACGGCATCGGTTGCGCTATAATCAAAAAGCGTGCCGCAATGCGAAACCGAGCAGAATCAGCCATATTTTCGCCGCAGTCTCGCAAGGTCTGATTAAATTTTAGGCTATGTCTAAATTTTAATCAACTGCGGGAGGGACGATCACAAAAAGACCGTTCCCCTGCCTGGGTAACGGTCTGTTTTGGCTAGAAGTTTTTTTGAAAAAGCCGCAGGCAAATGAGCGAATTCAGGAGATGCGCCCGCGCGTGCCTGTTTTTACAGCAATTTAACCCGCTGATCGGGACTAAGGAATATCGCCCGGTGCCGGTTCTGTGCGGGCCGTGCGGGTGGCGACCACCGCATCGGCGGCCGAGGCATTGGCGGGCATCGATTGCAACAACGTATCCGCGAAGGAAATGAACCGCTGCTGATCTTCCTTATCTTTGCCCTCGGCCAGCATATCCTGCACCAGGGCGGGCACATTGCGCAGCGGGTCGATATGCCGCCCATCCACGATCAGTTCAAAATACAGATGATTGCCCGACGCAATCCCTGTGCGACCAACGGTACCAATCACCTGGCCCTGCCGGACGGGACTACCGACCTTCAGCCCTTTGGCAAATTGATCGAGATGGGCATAGATAGTTTCCGTGCGGTCGTCATGCACGATCCGCACATATTTACCATAGCCCCGGTGGGATTTAATGGTCTCGACAATCCCATCCCCGGCTGCCACCACTGGGGTTCCGCGCGGGGCCGACCAATCAACCCCCTTGTGGAACTTACGCTGGCGCAGAACCGGATGCATCCGCCACCCGAAACCAGAGGTCATGCGATACCCCGGCAAAGGATGAATAAAGTCTGGCCCCTGCGCCAGACGGACTTTGCCGTCGGTATCGATCAGATGCGCGGTACCCTCTTCGGGGACATAATAGTAGAGGCGGCGACTATTGCCCCCGTGGCTCAGTTCGGCAGAGGTCAGCACCGGGTCGGCGGATGTATCGGAGGAGGTACGATAGAGAACGTCGAACGATAGCTCATCCGCCGCGGCCAACGGCATTTTGCCGTCCGCTGCAAAACTATCCAGAACCTGCTGCACCACCGCGGCAGGCAAGCCTGCTGCGGTCAGCGCCGGGCCAAGGTCCCCGTTATCAACCTGCCCGGCGACCCGCAGATGGAACCCCAAGGGCGCTTCCGGGGGGGGAGCTTCGCCAAACGCATGGCGGCTGCTATCGAGCTTTGGAGCAATCGGGCCAACCGAAAACGCCATCAGCTTGGCTGTCTCGCGCGCCTGCTCCGCTTCCGGCGCGGGGGCCGTGATGGCAGCGACCTGCGGTCGATCACTGGGGGCAACCGGTGCGGAAACCTCCGCCACCGCTGGCGGGGCGGCGACCAGCAAATCCTCCACGGCGGGGGTACTGGCAACGGGCGCGGCATCCGCCGGAACCGGGGCGGGAACCGGCGCAGCGGTAAGCGTTTCGGCGGGGGCGTGCGTCGGCGCGGTGATCTGCATTGCCGGGGCGACGGTTACCAATGTCGCCGGGGCGACGGTACCGCGCAACCAAGTGTAAGACGTTGGGCCATCCAGCGCCAAAGAAACCGAAATCACCTGTACCCGGCGCGGATCGCAGCTATCGACATAGCGGGCAACAATGACCGATCCCCCATCGATCCGCCCCCCAGCCCGCTCGGTCAGCGTCCGGATCGAATTTTCCGCCTCGCCCTTGGTCAGGCCCAGGGCCTGAAGGCGGTGCGCGATGCTCTCCAGCGCCATCACCGGCAGGGTCTGGAAATCGGCATCGACCAAATTGGGCACGCATCCCGGCGGCCCAGCGGGGGCATGGGCGGCGATCAGCGCCGCCGGGGCGGCCGATCCTGACGCCGCGACCGGCGCAGTCTCCCGATCCAGTTTCGCTGCCGGAGCCGTCTTCGTTGCCGGGGCTGATTTGGTGGGGGCGGTTTTAACCGGCTGTGGTTTGGCCTGCCCCGGTTTGGTCGACGCGGGTTTAGTCGATGTTTTTGCCTGCGCTGGGCGAACGGGGGGCGCTTTAGGGGCTACCGCCTTCGCTGAAGCAACTTTCGGGGCGGTCTTCGGGGCTGTGGGCGATACTTTCGGGGCGGGACGCTTTACCAGCGTTTCTTCACCCGGTTTGGCCTCGGCCATCGGGACCGCACGCGCCGCAGCAATCGACGGGACAGCGGAAAGTGATAGCATCAGTGCAGTAAGCAGATACGCCCGCTGAACCCCTTTCGCCATACGTCCCTCCCGTGAAACAGATCATGAGAGTCACTACAGGAGGCGTTGGGCCTTGTCTAGGTAATACTCTGGCTTCTCTATTCCCTCACTGACAAGGCCCCGCAAGCAGTAGGCTCAAATACCTACTCGACACTTATAGGTAATATTGGTTAATTATTACCTCCAATTTCAGTCAATTCCCCGCCTTAACCAAGAAGAAACCGATAGGTCTTACGCCGCCTCGATCCGTGACAGGAATTGATCCACATGCTCCCGCATGACCGTGATCTGCGTATTGATCGAAGCGGCGGCTTTCAAAACCTGTTGCGCGGCACTGCCGGTTGACTGGGCTTCGGTGGTGACAACCTGGGCCTGTTCGGTCAAGCCTGCGGCCCCGACGGCGGCCTGGCGAACATTCTGGGCAATCGCCATCGTCGCCTGGCCCTGCTGCGATACGGCGGCGTTGATGGTCATCGCCCCCTCGTTCATCGCCCGAATGATCTGGCCGATATGTTCGATCGCCGCGACCGTGCTACCGGTGGCGGTTTGAATGGCCCCCACCTGCGCCTGAATATCCTCGGTCGCCTTCGCCGTCTGGGTCGCAAGGTTTTTGACCTCAGACGCAACAACCGCAAACCCCTTGCCCGCCTCACCGGCGCGGGCCGCTTCGATAGTCGCATTCAAGGCTAGAAGATTGGTCTGGCTGGCAATCGCATTGATGAGCTGCACGATTTCGCCGATACGGTGGGCGGCGTCCGCCAAGCCCCGCACCTGCCCCGTGGTCTGATCGACGCTGACCACCGCATCGCCCGCCATGGTGACCGACCGCTGCACCTGCTGGGAAATCGCCCGCACCGACTGGCTGAGTTGATCTGCCGCCGTGGCCACCGACTGCACATTGCGGGTGGTATCATCCGCCGCCAGGGTCATGGTGCTGGTGTGGGTAATCGACGCATCAGCTAGTGCGGCCATCTGCTGGGACTGGTCAATCATCTGCCCGGCAGCCCCTTCGACCGACCCCACCAGCGCCGCCACCGAGGCTTCAAACTGCCGGCTGAGGTCCTGAAGCGCCTGCCGTTTGGCGGCGCTTGCCTCTTCCTCCAGCCGGGCCTGTTCGGCTTGCAGCGCATCCATCCGGTCGGCATTATCTTTGAAAACCTGCACTGACCGGGCCATTGCACCGATTTCATCCTGCCGCATCAGGCCCGGAATGCTTAGGCTGCGCGCCCCATTCGCCAGTTCCTGCATCACCCCGGCAATGCGGCGCAAGGGCTTGGAAATCATCCAGCCGATCACTGCAACCAACACCACCACCAGCAGCACCATGATGATTGCGGCCGCTACGGCACTATCGGTCACCGATTCGGCGATCATCCGGTTCTGGGCATCCAAGCCCCAGGCAATTGCAATGGCCCCGCGCAGATCATCGCCCCGGCGATTGGTGACGGGCGAGACGATGACCATATGGTCTTGGGTGACCAACACCGCGCTGCGCAGTTCCTTCAAGGTCGGCAGGGCTGCCGCGAAAACACCGCCGATTGGATAGGGGGCTAGGCGTTTGGTTTCATCGTGATACTCGATGATAATTTTCCCATCGAGATCAAAGGCCGCCACACTGGCCAAAGTCGAATCTGGGCGCTTGGCGAGCGGTAGATATTCCGCCTCCACCCCGGCCCCATCCCCCCCGGCAACCGCCGTGCGCACCGCGACCGCCAGCATTTCCGACTTGATCGTCGCTTCTTGGCGCAAGGTTTCCAGCAGACTTGCCTGGGTTGTCCGCATTTGCAGGGCAATCAGCGCGGTGAAACTCAGCAGCACCGCTAAGGCCAGCATAACCGCCACCTTGCGGGTCAAGGTCCAAAATGCCTTCATCCCCTGTCTCCCCGTGCTTGCGTGGCATCCGGCGTGGCAATCCCCCACGGTTGCCTGACCCCGGTCGCGACCGAAACACGCCCGAAAAGTATTAAATCAGCACGCACAAACCATGCCGCGCCCTGTCGATCTCTTCTGGTCTGCGCCCGCCCGGATTTTCCGGTTATACTAACGGCGCTATGGTCGACAGTTGGGATGCGGCCCCTGTTGCTGGACTCTCGATAACCGACTGCGCACAGAAATGAAACTGAAATAGTAGGCAGCCAAAAGCCCGTGGTTACAAAAGAAAGATTTTAAGCGAATGCCGCCCATCTCGGTTAAAAAATTGCTAACCCGCTGCCTTGCGGGTAGTGGGTTGATGCTACTGCTGCTGGTCGGTGGCTGCGCCCCGCGCCCGGCCCCCTCGACCTCCAGCCCGCCGCCCCCGGCGCGGGTGGCGACAACAGCGGAAAGCTACCTCGCCTGTCAGGCCAATCTATCGGAGGTTGGTTGGGACTTCGAGCCGGTGGCCAATTTCACCACCCCGGACGGCTGCGGGGTGCAGGATGCGGTGATGCTGCAACGCTCGACCATGCGCCTTAGCCGCCCGACGGTGGTCACCTGCGACCTTGCCTATGCCATCGCCCGCTTCGAGTTCGAGGTCTTGCAGCCGCTGGCCGAAGAATTATTCAAGAAAGAAGTCAAGCGCATCGATCATGTCGGCTCGTACAATTGCCGGGGTATTCGCAACAATCGCGCCCGCCTGTCCGAACATGCGAAAGGCCGCGCGATCGATATCATCGGCGTCGAGTTGACCGATGGAACCCGCATCCGCGTGGAAAGCGATTGGCGCGACCCCGGCCCTAAGGGCCAGTTTCTGCGGCGGGCAACCAAAACCGCCTGTAGCCTATTCAGCGTCGTGCTTGGCCCAAATGCCGACCGCGATCATCGGGATCATCTGCATCTCGATGTCGGGCCGCAGCGCTACTGCGGGGCCTGATCCCACACCGGCGGTCACCGCCATCGCAGCCGATAGGCCATTCCCACCCCGGCTGCCGATAGAATCGCCATGGCATAGAAGCCAGCCCCGCCAACCGCGCCATATAGCGGACCAACCAGACTATAGGCAAGGCCAGAGCCGATCCCCATCGGTAAGGCCGCATAAAGCCCCTGCGCCCTGGCCGAAGCCCCCGGCGGGCTGCATTCCGACAAAAGCTGCATCGCGCCGAGGTGCGCCGCCCCGAAGGTCAGCGCGTGCAGGGCCTGAACCAGCAAAAGGGCGGTGAAATCGACAGTGCTTCCCAGAACCCCCCACCGCAGAACCCCGGCCGCCCCCGCCACCATCAGCAGCGCCACCGGGCGGCGCAGCAGGCTGATGCGCGGAACAACGGCGAAAAGGATAATCTCCAGCACCACGCCTTCTGCCCAAAGTAGCGCGATCTGCTCTTTATTCAGGCCGAACTTTTGCCAATGGAGCGATGAAAAAGCATAATAAAAAATATGAGAATTTTGCAGCAGCGCGGTGGTTAAATACAGACGCCGCAGGGCCGGGATGCGCAGCAAGCCCAGAAAGCCGCGTAGAATTTCGCCAAGACCGGGCGTGCCCCCTAGGCGTTCGGTGGGGGTATCGACCAATCCTCGACTGGCGATGACCCCCAGCAGCACCAGTACGGCCATAATCAAGACAATTGGCCCCGGCCCGCTCGCTTCCAAAATTGGCCCCAGAGCCAGGGCAACCACCAGGAAGGAGGCCGACCCCCACAGCCGGACCTGACTGTAAGGAAATCCCTCGGTCCGCGCCGCCGCCAGGGTCACAGCATCGGATACCGAAACCACCGCCGCCTGCAACGCGGTCGCCACCGCCGAGAGCAAAAGGATCAAGCCGAAACTAAGGCTGAAATGCAGCCCCAGCATCAGCACCGTAACCGCAATCAACATGCCGGCGATCAGATCGCGCTTGCGCGTCACCTGATCGGCGACCTGCCCGGCCAGCAGCGTGAAAACCACTTTCGCCGCCATTCCCACCGCAAAAACCAGCCCGATTTCCGGCGCGGTCAGCCCGCGATAATCAAACCAGACCGATAGAAACGGCGTCGCAACGCCAAAAGCGCTATAAAACGCGGCGAAAAACAGGCTGAAGCGCAGATAGGAACTCATGCCCTATCCTTGCCTGCCGGTTTTCCAGGCGTCGAGATGCCGCCGTGGCATAGGACCTATGCCTATGCCCACCGCGCTGGGCTTGCTATAGACGCGCGCAGGTTTTGCGAAAAGGGAACCCCCATGTCCCGTTGGATATCTGGCGATACGCTCGTTCTCGCCACCCATAATCCCGGCAAAGTTCGGGAGATCGAAGACTTGCTGCGGCCCTTCGCCGTGCCCGTGGTTGCCGCCGGGGCACTGGGCCTGCCGGAGCCAGAGGAGACCGGCCTAACCTTTATCGCCAATGCTGAACTGAAGGCGCGCGCCGCCGCCGAAGGATCGGGTAAACCCGCGTTGGCCGATGATTCGGGCCTATCGGTCGCCGGACTTGACGGGGCACCGGGGATCTATTCCGCCCGCTGGGCCGGACCGGACAAGGATTTTACCGGGGCGATGGAGCGGGTGCGCTTGGAACTGGGCGACAATCCTAATCGCGCGGCCGCCTTCCACTGCGCCCTATCGCTGGCCTGGCCCGATGGGAAGATCGTGACGGTCGAGGGCATTATCGACGGCACGCTAACCTTCCCGCCGCGCGGCCTGCATGGGTTCGGCTATGATCCAATTTTTGTGCCGGACGGCCATAGCCTGACGTTCGGCGAAATGGAGCCTGCCGCCAAACACGCGATGAGCCACCGCGCCCGCGCCTTCGCCCAATTGGTGGGAGCTGTCTTCGCGTGACCCTGCCGCCGGACCCGCGCCCTTTCGGAATCTACGTCCATTGGCCCTTCTGCCGCTCGAAATGCCCCTATTGCGACTTTAATAGCCATGTTCGGGATAAAATTGCGGCAGAGGCCTGGGAGGCGGGCCTAGTCGCCGATCTGATACGCCAAAAGACCCGGTTCGCGGCGGAGGGGCTGGACGCGCGGGCAGTTTCATCGATCTTTTTCGGCGGCGGCACCCCGTCGTTGATGGCGCCGCGCACGGTGGCGGCGGTCATCGAGAGCATCGCCCACCTCTGGCCGTTGACCGCCGACTGCGAGATTACGCTGGAGGCGAACCCAACCTCCGCCGAGGCCGCCAATTTCGCTGGCTATGCCGCTGCCGGGATCAACCGCCTGTCTATCGGTGTTCAGGCCTTGGAGAAGGACGCGCTGGGCTTTCTAGGGCGCACCCATGATCCCGACGAGGCCCGCCGTGCGATTGCCCTGGCGGCCCGGCATTTTCCCCGCTTCAGCTTCGATCTGATCTATGCCCGACCCAACCAAAGCGTCGCGGCCTGGGAGGCGGAATTGCGGCAAGCGCTTGATCTCGCCGTCGGGCATCTATCGCTTTATCAACTGACCATCGAACCCGGCACCGCCTTCTATGGTGCCCACGCGCGGGGCGACTTCACCCTGCCGGACGATGCGCTGGCGGGCGATCTTTATGAGGCGACCCAGGCGCTGCTAACGGCCGCGGGGATGCCTGCCTACGAGATTTCCAACCACGCCCGCCCAGGGCAGGAAAGCCGCCATAATCTTCTCTATTGGCGCTATGGCGACTACCTCGGCTCCGGCCCCGGTGCCCATGGGCGGTTGACGCTGGAGGATGGCTCCCCCTTCGGTCGGAAACTCGCCACCCGCGCCCACAAGGCCCCGGAAACTTGGCTTTCGGCCCTGGAGCGTGGTGAGGATGGGTTGACGGAAACCGAAGCCGTTAACGCCGATGATCGGCTAATCGAGCTGACGATGATGGGCCTGCGCCTGACCGAAGGAATTCCCATTGCCCGCTTCTGGCGGGAACTCGGCCAGCCGCCGGAAAGCGCTTTGGACGCCACGGGGCTTGCGCGCATGATCGACGGCGGCTTCCTAACCCTCACCGACACCCGCCTCGCCGCCACCTTAGCCGGGCGGCAGCGGCTGAACGCTCTGCTGACGCAAATTTTGCCGGAGGATGCGGCATGATCGACCTTTTCCCCCTCGCCCGCCCCTTTTTGCACCGCATGGACCCGGAGGATGCTCACGGGCTGACGCTGAAGCTGTTAGGGGCTGGGCTGGTGCCGGGCGTGCCGGTGCCATCCTCCCCCCGGCTGGTCACGCGGCTGTTCGGGCGCGATCTGCCGCATCCGCTGGGCCTATCGGCGGGGTTTGACAAGAATGCACGGGCATTTTTTCACTTTCCGCGCCTGGGAGTCAGCTTCGGCGAAATCGGCGGTGTTACCCCGCTGCCGCAGATCGGCAATCCGCGCCCGCGCCTGTTTCGGCTCACAGAGGATCGGGCGGTTATTAACAGGATGG
>CAZNVY010000027.1:0-7118 GCA_964576605.1 uncultured Elstera sp.
GCCAACAGGCCGCCAACTCCAAACCCCTTCCCATAAATCAACTATGTCAAAGAACACACCCGACTTGCGTCAGAACCAGTTTCGTCAGTGTTTTCAACCACTTGGTTGCTACCACCGCGTCGCTGGGAAGCGCTTTATAGACCTACCGCCCAAACCCCGCAAGCGCTTTCTTCGCAAAACACGCCAAGGAATCCTTTTTAGGATCAAAACAGCTTGCCGCCATTGGGCACCGGCAGCGTCGGGGCCACCAGCACCACCGCCTCGTTCGCATCGGGGAAGCCGAGTACCAGCACCTCCGACAGCCATTTACCGATCTGGCGCGGCGGGAAGTTGACGACGGCGGCGACCTGCCGCCCAACCAGCGCTTCCGGCGTATAATGCACGGTGATCTGGGCGCTCGACTTCTTCACCCCAATGTCCGGCCCGAAATCCACGCGCAGCTTGATCGCCGGCTTGCGCGCTTCCGGAAACGGCAAGGCTTCGATAATGGTGCCAACGCGAATATCGACCGCTTCAAAATCGGCATAAGTAATCGGTTCAGACATTTAAGCCCCATAGAGCTGCTGTTGGATCGCCCAGACCAGCGACAGCACCGGCAAGGCGGCCTGCACCGTCACGCCGACGGCTTCGGGTTTACCGGCGCGGATCCCGTCGAGGAACTGCGTGAGTTCGGCAGCCAGGGATTCCTGCGGCTGGACTGGCACCGGCACGAGGGCACGGCCTTCGCTCTGCCCGTCCGGCAAGAGGCTCTCACTGGCTTGGACCGTGCGGGTGAGAAAGTCGATCACGACCAGCCCGTCGTCGGTCAGCACGCGGGTTTCGCGCACGCGGTCGGGCACCAAACGGCTGCCGAGCATCGACACGCGCACCGGATCGGGCGTCGCTTGCGTCCAGGCGGCGAGCACGTGATCGCGCTTCGCCCCCTCCCCCGCCACGGCGAAACCTTGGGCAATCAGCCCTTGGGGCGAGCCGCCGATCAGCGCCACTGCCGCGTCGATATCATGGATCATCAGGTCGATGACCACATCGGTATCGAGAATACGGTTGGAGCCGACATTGAGTCGCCGCCCATCAATCGCCAGCACCCGCCGCCCGTGGAGGAGCTTCTGCGCCGTGACGAAGGCGGGATTAAACCGCTCGACATGCCCGGTCGCCACCGGCACCCCCGCCTGCTCGGCAGCGGCAATCACGGCTTTCGCCTCTGGCAGCGTGACGGCGAACGGCTTTTCGATCAACACCGGCTTGCCCGCCGCGATCACCCGCTGCGCGAGCGCCGCATGGGCAGCGGAACTGGCGGCGATAACCACCGCATCGGCACCCGCCACCGCCTGATCGAGGTCCGCCGTTGCTGCCGCGCCCGTTTGCGCGGCGAGCGTTTCGGCCCGCGCAGCGTCGGTATCGAAAATCCGATGCAGCTTGGCCCCCGGCAGTGCGGCGAGCGTGCGAGCGTGATTGCCTCCCATTACCCCGGCGCCGAGGATGGAAACGGCGAGCGGCGCGCTCATGCCGCAACAGCCCGGTTAATCGCTTCGAGAATCCGCTCCTGCGTCGGCACGTCCAAATAGGGGTGCATCGGCAGGCTGAGAACCCGCTGGGCCAAACGATCCGTCACCGGCAGCCCCCCCGGCACCTGCGGGAAGCGCGCATAGGGCGGCTGCGTATGCAGCGGGCGCAGGTAATAGATCATCGTCGGAATGCCCTCGGCCTGCAGCGCCTGCTGCACGGCATCGCGGTTATCGAGCAGCACGGTATATTGCGCCCAGACCGAGGTTCGGCCCGCGAGAACCGCCGGGGCGGCAATGCTCTTGGGAAGACCCGCCGCATAACGATCCGCCACGGCATTGCGGGCAGCGATCTCATCGTCAAAAATCGTCATTTTTTGCAGCAGAACTGCCGCCTGCATCGTATCGAGCCGCCCGGTAATGCCGAGGCGGACGTTCTCGTACTTATCGCGCCCTTGGCCGTGCACGCGGATCGAGTGCAGCACGTCGCGGAAATCATCATCATTGGTGAAGATCGCCCCACCGTCGCCATAGCATCCCAGGGGCTTCGCCGGAAAGAAAGAGGTGGTGGCGACATCGCCCAAGGCCCCGACGCGGCGGTTATCATAGCTGGCACCAAAGCTCTGGGCGGCGTCGGCCAGAATCCATAGGCCGTGGGCGTCGGCCAAGGGTTGCAGCGCGCGGTAATCGGCGGGCTGGCCAAACAGATCGACGGCAATGATGGCGCGCGGGGTCAGCCCTGCGGCTTCGGCCACCGGAATGGCGGCGGCGAGGCTTTGGGGATCGATGTTAAAATCATCCTCGCTTACATCGACGAAGACGGGCGACGCGCCGAGCAGCGCCACCACTTCTGCCGTCGCGGCAAAGGTAAAGGACGGGCAGAAAACCGCATCGCCCGGCCCAATTCCCTTCGCCATCAGGACCATCATCAAGGCATCCGTGCCCGATGCGCAGGAAATGCAATGCTTCACCCCGGCATAGGCGGCGAGTTGCGCTTCCAATTCGCGCACTTCCGGCCCCATGATGAAGGCACCGTGTTCCAGCACGCGGCCGATCGCGGCTTCGATCTGCGGACCGAGACGGCGGCGCTGGGCTTTAAGATCGATGAAAGGCAGAGGCGCAGACGACATTCGCTTTTTCCAAACCTGATAATCGGACCGTCCCACCGGCACGGCTTTGTAAGACAGGGGCGATCATATCGGCGGAATTTCGCCCTGCACTTAAAATTTCGTTACGGGACATTTCGGTAAAACCGCCGTCCCCGTCCACCGGAGGAGAGCGTTGGGGTGAGGAGCATTGGCCGGATGGGAGCGCGCGACGCCTGTATTTTCCTGCATCGGCTGCTCCTGGCCATGTTCATTCTTATTACCCTGGCACGGGCGGTCGGGCTAGCGCTGCCGCAGCCGATGGCCGCTGGACTGGCCTTGGGGCTGCTGGCTAGCAGCCTGCCGCTGATAAAGCCGCGTACCGGGCTAATCGCCCTCGTCTTGGCCGTCGCCTGCACGGGGTTGATTATGACCGGGGCCCCGCTCGCGGTGATCGAACGCGGATTGGCCGATGCGCTGACCTTTGCGGCCTATCTCCCCGTCCTCCAAATGTTGCGCGTCATCGTTGGGGAATTGCCCGCCATGGGTCGCGCCCGTGCGGCGTTCAACGCGCTTCCGGCGGCGGGGCGCGATACCGGGGCGTTGGTCTTGGCCACGGGGCTTGGCAGCGTGCTGACCACCGGGGCGCACGCGCTGATCGCCCCCTTGCTACCCAAGGATGCACCAGAGCCGCAGCGACGGCAGATGGCGCTGATTTCTCTGCGTGGGATCAGCTTCTCCGCCTTTTGGTCGCCCTTTGCCGTCTCGGTCGCCTTTGGAACGCAATATATGCCGGAAACGGTCAGCGTCGGGCATACGGTGCTCGGTCTTTTACTGGCGGGCGGGGCGTTTCTGCTGGCATGGCGGTTGGAAGGGGGCGGCCCGCTGCTGGCCGGAGGACAGGCTGTTCTGCCGATTCTGCCCCATTGTGCTCTCGCGGCGGGGGCAACGGTTGCCCTGGTCGCCGTCTCGACGTTGAACCCGCTGGATGCGGTGGTCGTCGCCACTTTACCGCTTGGTCTGGCGGCGTTGCTCTGGCAAGCGCCAACCAGCCTGAGGCCGGTTGCCCGAACGGTCTGGAGCGGGTTGGCGCGCGGGGCGGACGAGGTTATTCTTATCACCCTAGCCCTCTGCCTGGGGCGGCTGATCGAAGCCGCGCCGGAGGTGACCGCGCTCCTGGCCCCCCTGGTTTCCGACCTGCCCGCTCCACTGATTCTGACGGCGATTTTTGCCGCCGTGATTAGCGGGGGTCTGGTGGGGCTGCACCCGATGATTACCGCCGCGGTGCTGATCGGTGTGCTTCGGGGCGGCGGGGGCGGATTAGCCCCAGGATTAATGATGCAGGCCATCCAGGCGGCCTGGGGCTTTGCCGTGACTGTCTCCCCATCGGGGGTAACGCTGATCGTCGCCACGTTAATGTTCGATGTCGGCCACCGGCGGTTGGTAGTGAGCCGGAACCTTCTGTTCGTCGGGCTGGCCAGCGTGGCGTTGATTGCGGTGCTCTCGCTTATCAACGCTGGGCTGGGCTTGTCTTAACGGCGGCCGCGCCGCATACTGTCGGGAGAAACTTTCAGGCCGACAGAAAGTACCGCAGCATGACCGATGACGCTCTTCTTGCCGAAATCCGCAATCTGACACAGGCAATCCGCGATCTTCAGGGCGAAGTCCGCCGGTCAGCCTGCATGGTCGCGTCGGCGCAGTTGATTGCGGTCGATGCCAGCCGGTCGGAAGTCTATGCAACCTTGATGGATGACAGCCTGCTGGAAACCACAGATCGGTTAACAAAGCATCTCGCCGCGCAAGCCTAATTTTCCCACAGAAAAACCGGGCTGGTCCCGCATTTTGCGGAGATTAGCCCGGTTTTTTTGTGCCTAGGATGGCTTATGGAATGCGCAAACGGAAAGGCAAGAGGGGTTACCCCCGCGAATCTTGAATGACTGCCCCGCGCTGAACGATGCCTGAGCGGATTACCCATCCTCGTTTAGTAACAGGATTACAAACACCAATGCATCGCAATCCTAGCGACGGCTTGACCCCCGCGGATGCTGATTCTGGCTAACACATCATTCGGTATAAAAATTCAGTCGACATTTACAATTCCCAAGAGGTTTACGAATTCTTTATTCGTACCCAGATACACAGTCAATTCAAAGACTATTCTTAACGTTAATTTTTCAAACCACAGTAATTACCTAAGATGCGTCACACTTAAATCACCATTATATGCAATTTTATATTTAATTCGTCGCAGATTGGAAATGAAACTCCTTTTCATCGGCAAAAAACACCTCATACTCGGTAAACAGATGATTAATGCCGAGGAGTGGCACCGATGAAGCCGTTCGATCTTTCCACAGCACAGGTTCAAGTTTTCGATACGGAAACTCTTCGGCGCGCCCTTGGAATCGCCTCGAAAAAAGCCTCGGTTACCCAGGAAACTGCGCATCATTTCAGCGAAATGCTCGATCATATTTTGTATGATGTTAGCATTATACAACCGGAGGAGGCGGTTCGCTTGGCTCCGCGCTGGGCGGTGGAGGGCGTTATTCTGGTCGTGCCGCCCAGTGGCCAAGGCCTCCTGCATCTGCTGGATACGGTGGATGAATTCTTTGACTATCGGGGCGCGCGGGCGACGGCGCTGGTGGTCGCTAGCCCTGGCTGCTCGGCGTTGGGGGCAGCGGCTTTTGCCCGCAATGTTGCCGATGCAACCGGTGAAACGGTCGCTGCCGTGTTGCCGCGCTACGATGCGGGGGATGTCGCCTCCGAAGCCCTTGGCGGGTTGATGCGGGTTGCCGCGAAAACGCCGCTGGGTGGCCTTATCCGGGCGGCTTTCACCGGGAAGCGCCGGGCACCAAAGGCGCAGGGCCTAAGCGATAGCCATGATACCGATATTATTCAGGCGCTGCTGACGGACCACCGCGTTGGCTTTGATCTGATCGTCGGCCATCATCGCGGCAACGCCGTTTTGGCCCATGCGCTTAACCGTTTGAACGCCACAACGCCCCGCCAGACCGAGCGGGTTGGGGCGCGCACCAGCATTGTAACCTTCGGCACCCCCGCTGCCCTGCCAGTGGCTTTCGATCACGTAGTCCGGATTGTTGGCGAGCATGATTGGCGGAATGCCGATATGCCGACCGACCTTGTGGTCCGGGGGGCCGGGCATCATACCAATCGCGCCCTGCGCGGCCATGTGCCGGTTACCGCGACGTTGAAACACGCCCTGGGGATCGCCTGACTCCCACGCGATAGGATTAGAACATATTCAGCTGAAGTTTGGCCTCGTCGCTCATCCGGTCCTGGGTCCAGGGCGGCGACCAAACGAGGTTGACGGTGGCATCGATCACCCCTTCGACACTGCGGACCTTATCGGCGACCTGCACGGGAATTTCTTCCGCGACGGGGCAATTGGGGGCCGTTAGGGTCATGTCGATAAAAACGCGGCGATCTTCCAGTACCCGCAGATCGTAGATCAGCCCGAGTTCGACGATATTCACCGGAATTTCCGGGTCGTAGACCGTGCGCAGCGCTTCCAGCACCTGATCCTCAAGATCGCCAGTCGGCTTTTCCGGTAAAGGCTCCTGCATGTGCAGATCGAATCCGGTCGGCGTGTTGGACATGCCCTATACTCTCAGGCTTGGGTCGAAAGAGAGGACAGCGCATCGGTCAGCGCGTCCCAGGGTAACAAAACACAGCGATGGCGCGGGCGCGGCACCGGCTTATCGAGCAGCGGCGCTAACGGGTCTTCCGTCGCAATCGCCGTCGCCACCAGCGCCCGGCGGACGGTTTCGATCCGCTCGGGCAGCGCCGCCAAGGGACGGCCGGGCAGATCGTCGATCATCGCAATCAGGCTAGCGCAGCAGAGAGCGCACCCGCGCACATCGCCGCCCACTCCTTGGATCACCCCATCGGCTACCGCCAGATCGACCGTCACCCGGTCCCCGCACAGCGGGTTATTCCGCTGGGCGGACACCGTGGGCGCCGCCAGCCGCTCCGGCTTGCGCGCCGCCAGCGCCACTACCGCGTCGGAATAAAGCGCCGCCGCCATCAATCAGGCCCGCTGCTTCGGCGCGAACATGCGCTAGGCAGCCATCACCGCTTCGGCTAGCCGGTCCAAATCCTCCGTCTCATTATAGAGGCCCAAGGAGGCGCGCGCCGTTGCCGTTAGGCCGAACGCGTTCAGCAACGGCTGGGCGCAATGGCTGCCCGCGCGAATGGCGACATTGTGATGGTCGAGAATGGTGCCGAGGTCGTGCGGATGCACCCCTTCGACGGTGAAGGAGAAAATCCCCGACCGTTCCGGCCCTGCCGGCAGCAGAGTCAGGCCGGGGATCTTGCTCAAGACCGCCGTGCCATGCGCCAGCAGGCTCTTTTCGTGCGCTTCGATCCAGGCCCAGCCCAGCGACTGGATATAATCGATGGCCGCGCCCAGCCCGATCACCCCGGCGATATCCGGTGTTCCGGCCTCGAACCGCTGCGGCGGATCAAGAAACTCCGTCGCCTCGAACCGCACGGTGGCGACCATATCGCCGCC
>CAZNVY010000027.1:7211-33791 GCA_964576605.1 uncultured Elstera sp.
AAAAATCGCAGCCCAAAGCCTGCACATCGACGGGGCGATGCGGCACCGCTTGGCAACCATCTACGGAGACAATGGCCCCCGCCGCCTTGGCTTCGGCAATCAGGTCGGCCACCGGCAACACGGCCCCGGTGGCATTGGCGATATGGGTGAAGCTAGCGAGCTTCACCTTACCGTCTGCCAGCTTCGCCGTGAAATCGGCGCGGTCGATGCCGCCATCCGCCGCCAAACCGGCGATGCGCAGCTCGACACCCATCTGATCGCGCAGAATCTGCCAGGGAATGATATTGGCGTGATGTTCCAACGCCGAAATCAAAACGGCGTCGCCCGCCTTCAAATGCGCCCGCCCCCAGGTGGCGGCGATCAGGTTCAGCCCTTCGGTCGCCCCGCGCACGAAGATGATTTCCTGGTCGGACGCGGCATTAATGAACCGCGCCACCTGCGCCCGCACCCCTTCATAGGCATCGGTCGCATTGGCCGAGAGCTTATAAACCCCCCGGTGGATATTGGCGTAGCCGGTGGCATAAAAGGTGCTGACCGCCTCGATCACGCTTTTCGGCTTTTGCGCCGATGCGCCGCTATCGAGATAGGCAATCCCGGCATTGGGGCCAGCGGGATCGAAAATCGGGAAATCCGCCTTGGGATGCGGACGGTTGGACAATGTTAGGCTCATGCCGCCACCTCCTGCGCCGGGGTGTCGAGCGCCCGGCCCAGCAGCGCACGAACCGCCGCCTGGGTTGCCGGGGCGTCGATCCCATCGGCGACCTCTTCCAAGAAGGCCCGCAGCAGCAACCGGCGGGCTTCCGCCCGGCTTAGGCCGCGCGCCATCAGATAGAACAGCGCATTCGCGTCGATATCGCCCACCGTCGCGCCGTGGCTGCACTTCACATCGTCGGCGTAAATCTCAAGCTCCGGCTTGGTATCGGCGCGCGCAGTTTCCGACAGCAGCAGCACGCGGCTTTGCATTTGGGCGTCGGTCTTCTGCCCGCGTTCGCTCACGGCGATCTTGCCCTGGAAAATCCCGTGGGCGTGATCGTCGGCCACGCCCTTGAACAGCTCGTGCGTGCGGGTGGCGTGACCATCGTGATGGATTTCCGTCAGCACCTGCCCGCGCTGATTGCCGGAGAGAAGATAGAGGCCCTTCACATCGGCTTCGGCATGATCTTCGGCAAGATCGATGACGAGATCGACGCGGCTTTGCTGCGCCCCCACCAGCACCGGGCTGGCCGAATAGCGCGCAGCTTTTTCCACATGGGCCGACACGCGGGCGAAAACCTGTGCCCCCGCCTCCGACCGCACGAAAATCCCGTGCGTCAGATGCGATCCCATAGCAAGGCTAACGTGGGCGGCGGCATTCAGCCACGCCCCGGCCCCGCCCATATAGGTTTCGATCACCTCCGCCTGCGCCCCACCCTCAAGATCGATGCGCGACAGGGTGTGCGTGCCCCGCCCCGCCTCGGTCTGCACGGAAATCAGATGGATCGGCCGCTCCAGCACCAGTCCCGCCGGAATGCGCAAGACCAGCCCGTCGCGCGCGAAGGCCACGCCTAGGGCGGCAATGCCATCGGGCAGTAGCGCGGTCAGCGGCTCCACCGCGCGCGGGCGGCTGTGGGTCGGCACCAGGGTCACCCCCTCCGGTAAGCCCGCGAGGTCGGAGAGCGCCGGGGCAAACCCGCCATCGACCAGCACGAAGCGCCATGCGCCCGGCAACAGGCTCGCCGCCTCGCCAACCATAGCGGCTGCCTTCGCGCCATCCACCGCTTGCGGCGGCAGGAAAGCCTGCGCCGTCAACGGCTTCAAATCGGTCAAACGCCAGAGTTCTTCCTGGGCCGAGGGGAAGCCTGCGCGCTCGAAGGCCGTAATCGCGGCACGGCGCTGGGCCAGCCACCAATCCGGCTCCCCCGCGACCGGCGCAAAGGCCGCGACATAGGCGGCAACGGCGCTCATTTACGCGGCATCCTGGTTCAGGAAGGCGTAGCCGTCGCGCTCCAGTTCCGCCGCCAGGCTGGCGTCACCGGTGCGGACGATCTTGCCGCCCGACAGAACATGCACAACATCGGGCTGAATATGGCTCAAGAGGCGCTGGTAATGGGTAATCAGCACGAAAGCCCGATCCGGCGAGCGCAGGGCATTCACCCCGTCCGACACCGCTTTGAGGGCGTCGATGTCGAGGCCGGAGTCGGTTTCATCGAGCAGGCACAGATCCGGCTCCAGGATCGACATGTGGAAAATCTCGTTGCGCTTCTTCTCGCCGCCGGAAAAACCGACATTGACCGGACGCTGCAACAGATCGTCCTTTAGCGACAGTTTCTTGAGCTGCGCGCGCACCAGCTTCAGGAACGCCCCAGCGTCGAGGTCTGGCAAGCCATTGTGGCGGCGCTTGGCGTTCAAGGCCGTGCGCAGGAAATACATATTATTCACGCCGGGAAGTGCGACCGGATACTGGAAGGCTAGAAAAATCCCGTTGCGCGCCCGCTCGTCGGCTTCTTGGGCCAGCAAATCCTGGCCCTTATACAGCACGCGGCCCTTGGTGACGCGGTAACCGTCGCGCCCGGAAATGACATTGGCGAGCGTGCTTTTGCCGGACCCGTTCGGCCCCATGATGGCGTGAACTTCCCCCGCCTTCACGGTCAGCGACAGGCCGCGCAGAATTTCGCGCGGGCCTTCATCGCCCTCTACTTCTGCCCAAAGATCGTCGATCTGCAACATGGTCCGAACCCTTCTAACGATGCGTCGGCGCGGCGTTGGCCGCCGCTGCCCGCTTAATCTGTGAATGTGTTAACCGACGGAGCCTTCAAGGCTGATGGCGAGCAGTTTTTGCGCTTCGACCGCGAATTCCATCGGCAGTTCCTTCAGCACTTCCTTGGCGAAACCATTGACGATCAAGGACAGGGCATCTTCCGCCGTCAGCCCGCGCTGCTGGCAGTAGAACAGTTGGTCTTCGCTGATTTTCGAGGTGGTCGCCTCATGCTCCAGCGTCGCGGTCGGCGTGCGCACGTCGATATAGGGCACCGTATGGGCACCGCATTGATCGCCGATCAGCAGCGAGTCGCACTGGGTAAAATTCCGCGCGTTCTTGGCTTTGGGGAGAATTTTTACCCCGCCGCGATAGGTATTCTGCCCATGCCCCGCCGAAATCCCCTTGGAGATGATGGTGGAGCGGGTGTTTTTGCCGATATGGATCATCTTGGTCCCGGTATCGGCCTGCTGGCGATTGTTAGCAATGGCGACGGAGTAGAATTCCCCAACCGACTCATCGCCTTGCAGAATGCAGGACGGGTATTTCCAGGTGATGGCCGACCCGGTTTCCACCTGGGTCCAGGAAATCTTCGACTTCACCCCCCGGCAAGCGCCGCGCTTGGTGACGAAGTTATAAATCCCACCCTTGCCCTCGGCATCGCCCGGATACCAATTCTGCACGGTCGAATATTTAATCTCCGCCCGGTCGAGCGCCACCAGTTCCACCACCGCTGCATGAAGCTGGTTTTCGTCGCGCTGCGGTGCCGTGCAGCCTTCGAGGTAGGAGACGTAACTATCGTCTTCGGCGATGATCAGCGTGCGTTCAAACTGGCCCGTTCCCTTGGCGTTAATGCGGAAATAGGTCGAAAGCTCCATCGGGCAGCGCACCCCTTTCGGGATGAAGACGAAGGAGCCATCGGAAAACACCGCCGCATTCAGCGCCGAATAATAGTTATCCGCCACCGGCACGACCGAGCCGAGGTACTGGCGCACCAGATCGGGATGTTCCTGCACGGCCTCGCCGAAGGAACAGAAGATGATGCCTTCCTTCTTCAGCGTATCTTTGAAAGTGGTCGCCACCGAGACGCTATCGAACACCGCATCGACCGCAACGCCCGGCACGCCCGCTAACCACGCCTGTTCCTTCAAGGGAATCCCAAGCTTCTCGTAAGTCTTCAGCAGTTCGGGATCGACCTCGTCCAGCGACTTCGGCCCGGCCGCCGTTTTCGGCGCGGAATAATAGCGCAACGCTTGGAAATCAATCTCCGGCACAGTCAGCTTCGCCCAGGTCGGCGGGGTCATGCCCTGCCAAACGCGGAAGGCTTTCAGGCGCCAGTCCAGCAGCCACTCCGGCTCGTTCTTCTTGGCCGAAATGAAGCGGACGATATCCTCGTTCAGCCCTAGCGGCGCTTCATCGGCCTCAATATCGGTGACGAACCCGTATTTATAAGGTTGGTCGGCGACGGCGGCATCAACGGCGGTGGGCGTGTCGAGCGCGGTCATGATGCGTCTGCTCCCAGGGCAAGAGAAGGGGCGGTCCGCGCCAGCGGCGCGGCAGCCATAAAGGGCGGGGCCATCATATCTTCCACCGTTACCGCCCCCAGGGCCGCCTGGACGGCTAGGGTCACCCGCGCCCAATGGGGCTTGGTCGCGCAATAGGACATATGGGTGCAGGCATCGTGATCGGCATCCCCGGCGCATTCAGTCATGCCGAGCGGCCCATCGATCGCGGCGATGACTTCGGCCAGCGTTAGATCGGCAGGCGAGCGCGCTAGCCGATAGCCGCCGCCCGCCCCACGCGCGGCGGAAACGATGCCCGCGCGGTTCAGTGCCTTCAGCACTTTTGCCACGGTCGCACCGGGCAGTTTGGTCGTCTCCGCCAAATCGGCGGTACTGGCCTGGGTCAATCCAGCAAGCGGGCCGAAATTTTGGCCCATATGCCCCAATTGTACCGCCAGAACGACGGCGTAATCGGCCAGTTTGCTGACGATTATCATATCCGCTTCCGCCTGTGACAGCCTTGTTGCGCCGATTGGCCCCAATTCGGACCAATTCAGTCCTTAATAAAGACCTCTCAGCCGAAACGTCAAGCGCCCGTCGCGCATCCGGCCTTTGCAGGAATGCCGCTTCCGCGTATAGCTTGCCGGACTTGTGCCGAAACAGGAGTGTGCCTTGACCCGTTTGCGCTCGCTTTCTTGTCTGCTGCCGCTGGCTGGGGTTCTGGCGCTGGCCGCCTGCCAACCCGCCAGCGACGCCCCGAACGCCGGAACCGCCACGGCCCCCGGCAAAGCGATCGTGCAGGTCAACGGCCTGGCCATGGCCGGGGTGGACGATCTCCGCGCCTTAGCCTTAGTCGCCGCCCGGATCGCCGAAGCCTCGGAAACCTGTTCACTGCCGACGACGAGCCTCGATAAACAGATCAGCGATATCGACGGGCTGCTGCCACCCTTACCCGCCTTGGCCCAAGGCTGGTTCGAGGGGGCCTATCGCGCCGAACGCCAAGCCCAGGGTGCCCAGCGCAGCGCCACCTGCTCTGCCGACAGTGACCGGGTGCGCATCGCCCAGATGCTGACCCGCCTGCAAGACGATCTAAAAACCCCCACCTTCACCAACTGGCTGACGACGCAATTGGGGAAGAAATAAGGCCTATCGGTTTGCGCACGGTGACGGCGATGGATGGTTTCATCGAAGCCTTCCCTTGCCCCCGCAGTTTCCAATGGAAGCCGCGTTAAGGCAAGGGGAGGCGTCTTTGCCTAGCTCAACGACTGGCAGAAGCGCTGAATGCGGCGGCAGGCGTCCTCAACCAATTGGGTAGAGGTGGCGTAGGACAGGCGGAAATAGGGCTCCAGCCCAAAAGCCGCGCCCTGCACTGCCGCAACCCCTTCGGCCTCCAGCAACGCGGTCACGAAATCGCTGTCGGTCTTAATCACCTGGCCGCCTGGGGTTTTCTTGCCAATCGTCCCGGCGCAGGAGACGTAAACATAGAAAGCCCCATCCGGCTTAATGCAGGTCAGGCCCGGCGCATCGTTGAGCAGATCGACGCACAGGTCGCGGCGCTCTAGGAAGATCGCATTCCGCTCCGCCAGGAACGACAGATCGCCCGACAGCGCCGCTGCCGCCGCCGCTTGGCTGATCGAGGAAGGGTTGGAGGTCGATTGCGATTGGATCGTCGCCATCGCTTGAATCAACGCCTTCGGCCCGCCCGCATAGCCAATGCGCCAGCCGGTCATCGCATAGGCTTTGGAAACGCCGTTGACCGTCAGCGTGCGGTCGATCAGCGCCGGTTCCACTTCCGCCAAGGTGCAGAACTGCCAATCGTCATAGGCGAGGTGTTCGTACATATCGTCGGTCATCACCCAGACGTGCGGGTGCTTCAGCAGGACATCGGCCAGGGCGCGGATTTCGTCCCGCGTATAGCCCATACCGGTTGGGTTCGACGGGCTATTGAGAATGACCCATTTGGTGCGCGGAGTGATGGCGGCTTCCAGCGCCTCGGACGACAGTTTGAAGCGGGAGTTTTCGCCGCACGGCACGATCACCGGTTCGCCGCCCGCCAGTAACACCATGTCGGGGTAGGAGACCCAATAGGGTGCGGGGATGATCACCTCGTCGCCCTCGTCGAGCGTCGCCATCAGGGCGTTATAGAGAATCTGCTTGCCGCCGGTGCCGACCGTGATGTTTTCCGGCTTATAGGTCAGGTTATTCTCGCGCTGAAATTTGGCGCAGATCGCGGCCTTCAGCGCCGCTGTGCCATCGACGGCGGTATATTTGGTATCGCCCTTCTGGATCGCCTCGATCGCCGCCGCCTTGACGTGATCGGGCGTGTCGAAATCCGGTTCGCCGACGCTCATCGAAATGATGTCGCGCCCCGCCGCCTTCAGGGCGCGGGCCTTATCGGTGACGGCAATGGTCGGCGAGGGTTTAATGCGGTCGAGGCGGGAAGCAAGAAACGGCATGATCGGTCCTGTTCAATCGACAAAGGGCCGCGCGTGCTTCCTCCCCCGCGAAAAAGCACCTGCGGTGCCGCGACTGTGCGCCGGAACACCCCATCTCGGCAATCCAGGAATTGCCGTGGTGACACTCAAACTGCGCGGGAACGATTAGGGTTTTTTGAGCGGGATAAGCCGCAACACCCGCCCCTGCGGGGCATCGGTCACAAGATAGATCAGCCCATCCGGCCCCTGGCGCACATCGCGAATACGCTCGCCCAAGTCTTCCAGCAGCCGTTCCTCGCGCGTGATCGCATCCCCCGAAACTTCCATCCGCACCAGCGCGCCAAATTTCAATGACCCGGTAAAAAGGTTACCTTGCCAACCGGGGTAGGCCGTGCCCGTGTAAAACAGCAAGCCCGACGGGGCAATGGACGGGTCCCAGTAATAGGTTGGCTGCTCCATCCCCGGACCTTTTGGACCGATCCCGATCTTCGCCCCGGAATAATCGCGGCCATAGGTGATGACCGGCCAGCCGTAATTCTTCCCTGCCTGCGGTTGATTTAGCTCGTCGCCGCCCTGCGCGCCATGCTCGATAGTCCAGAGCGCGCCCGTCTGCGGATGCAGCACCGCCCCTTGCACATTCCGATGGCCGTAGGACCAAATTTCCGGCTTGGCGTCTGATCGGGTGAGAAAGGGGTTATCGCTAGGGGGCGTGCCATCGCGGCGGATACGCACGATCTTCCCCAGATGTGTCGTCAAATCTTGGGCGCTGTCGCGGTAGGAATAACGGTCGCCCAGGGTTACAAACAGAGAACCATCGCGGCCAAAGACCAAGCGCGAGCCAAAATGCCCCGTGCCATTCACCTTGGGAGCCTGCCGGAAGATCACCCGCACCTCCTCAAGCCCGGCAGTGCTCAAGCGCGCCCGCGCCACCGCGGTTCCCGCGCCACCGGGGCCGCCCTCACTGTAACTTAGGTAGATCGTGCGATTTTCGGCAAAGGCCGGATCGACGGCCACATCCAGCAGCCCTCCCTGCCCGCGCGCAACCACAGGCGGCACACCCGATAGCGGCTCGGACAAGCGCCCATCGCGCCCCAACAGTCGTAAGCGGCCAGGCCGTTCGGTAATCAGCGCCCGACCATCGGGCAGGAAGGCTAGACCCCAGGGGTGTTCCAGCCCGCTTGCGACCGGCACAACTTCTGCCACGCCCGCGATCCGCGCCACCACGCTCTGCGCCACGACCGGGAACGCCGCCAGCGCGACCCCCATCGCCAGAAGAATGCCTTGTATCCGTCGCACTCGCCGTTCCCCCCTTTGCCGCAGAAACCCCCTTAGGCCAGCGCCGTACCGCATATAATCACAATTTTAACTAATTGCATCTCCAAAGCGCGCTACACGGTCCCTATCGAACCAACCGCGCTGTGCAGATCTGAAATGCATAAAGAGGTATTTTATATACTTATTTTTCAGACCATCCTCAAACCCAGCCAAAGCAACCCCGAAAGAGGCCATCATGCCCTCAGCGTCCCCCCTGCTGCGCTTTCATGCCCAACACGCCGACCTTTATCGGCTGATCGACCAAATCGAGACATTGTTACGGACCTCGGCCACGGCAAGCCCGGCCGAGGCAATCCGCGCGGCATTTCACCAGCTTTCAGCAAAGCTACGTCTACATCTTGCCTTGGAAGATGACGCGCTTTACCCCCGCTTGATCCGTGAGGGCGATGCGTCACTTACGCGTCTTGCCCAGCAATTCCAACAGGAAATGAGCGGATTGCGGGATGCTTATGAGGCGTTTTTAAGCCAATGGCTGCACACAGGGGCTTTCAGCCGCGACCCGCAGGGGTTCGCGACCGCTGTAGAGACGCTGTTCGCGCCTTTGAAGAACCGGCTGCGCCGCGAAGATGCGCAGCTCTATCCCTTGGCCGACCGCGCCTATAGCGCCGAGACGATCAGACCGTAACATCGGCTCCGTCGATACGCGCATCGCGGGAGAAAGATTGCAGTTGCGAAAGGTTTGCGTAGACTGGCCGACATTAGACTGTTGACGGCCAGGAGAACGCCTTCATGACGCAGCCGACCGCCACGCACCGCTTCCGCAGCCAGCATAGTGAAATTGCGGATATTGTCATCCGGATCGAAACAATCCTCGCCAGCCCCAATTGGGCACCCCGCGCTCAGGAAATTCGGCAAGCTTTCAGCGAACTTTCCGCAAAGCTCCGCATTCATCTCGCCCTTGAGGACGATGTCCTGTACCCGCGCCTCGCCCGGCACACCGATACCAAAGTGCGGGATATGGCCGTGCGCTACCAAACCGAAATGGGCGGGATTCGCGAAGCCTACGAAGGATACTTACGGGATTGGGTGCATTCCGGGAAACTGGTCACGGACCAAACGGGGTTCACGGCGGCCACCAAAGGCCTGTTCGCCGCCCTGAAAGATCGCATCCATCGGGAAAATACTGAAGTTTATACGCTGGTCGACTCGGTCGGCTGGTAACCTCTGTTTTTATTATCGCGCGGGATTGCTAAAAGCCGCATTTCCCGCGCGTATTTTTTCTGGACTCTGAAATATCGAATCGATAAAAATAAATCGAACAAATTTTCAGAGGTTTTAATGAGCATTCTCCCGACCCAGCGGCTCCGCATCCAGCACGATGAAATCGGGGTGATCGTCGGCCGGATTGAAATGTTAATCGCCAGTCCAACCGGCCATACCCGCGCGCCCGAAATCCGGCAAGCGTTCAGCGAACTTTCGGCAAAGCTGCGGCTGCATTTAGCCCTGGAAGATGATTTGCTGTACCCGCGCCTTGGACGGCACCCTGACCCGCGTGCGCGCGCGCTTGCCGCGCGCTACCAAACGGAAATGGGCGGCATCCGGCAGGCATACGAAGATTTTTTGGCGGAATGGGTGCACTCCGGTCGGGTTTCAACCGAATATGCCGCCTTCAAAACCGCACTGAAGGGCCTGTTTGCGGCGCTAAACGACCGGATTCATCGGGAAAACTCGCAAGTTTATCCGTTGGCCGACGCCCTGACATGATCCCCGGCGGCCCGCCTACCGCCGGGGATCAGAGGACTATTCTGCCGCCGCCGCGCGCGTCACGGGCTTCGGGGAATTAATGTCCTTCACCAGCTTTAAGGCCTCGAAATAGCTGGGGAAGGCCGGGCGGTTCACATAGCGGCCCGCGCCGCGCACCGTGCGCAGCTCGCCCTTGGCATAGACCAGTTTCCCGGCGGCAATTGTATGGCTGGGGATGCCGGTAACCGTCATACCCTCGAAGATATTGAAATCGACGTTCTGGTGATGGGTCTTGGCACTGATCGTCTTGGTGCCCTTCGGATCCCACACGACGATATCCGCATCCGCCCCAACCGCCACCGTCCCCTTGCGCGGGTAGAGGTTGAAGATTTGGGCGGTATTGGCGGAGGTAACCTTCACGAACTCGTTCGGCGTCAGGCGGCCCGTATTCACCCCCTGGTCCCACAGCACCATCATCCGGTCTTCAACCCCGCCGGTGCCGTTAGGAATCTTAGTGAAATCATTGCGGCCCGCCGCCTTTTGCGGCGCGCAGAAGCAGCAATGATCGGTCGCGGTGGTCTGAAGGTTCCCCGACTGCAAACCGCGCCACAGGGCCGATTGATGCTCTTTGGAGCGGAACGGCGGGCTCATCACATGGGCCGCCGCAAACTCGAAATCGGTGGAACGATAGACGCTTTCATCGACGACCAGATGCCCCGCCAGCACTTCGCCATAGACCCGCTGGCCTTCGGCGCGGGCGCGGGAGATGGCTTCCAGCGCTTCCTTGCACGAGACATGGACGATATAGAGCGGCACGCCGAGCACCTGAGCAATGCGGATGGCGCGGTTCGCCGCCTCCCCTTCTACTTCCGGCGGGCGAGACAGCGGATGGCCTTCCGGCCCGGTGATGCCCTGGGCGATCAGCTTCTTTTGCAGATGATAAACCAGTTCGCCATTTTCAGCATGAACGGTACAAAGCGCGCCCAGTTCCCACGCACGGGTGAAGCTGTTCACCAAAACTTCGTCTTCGCACATGATGGCGTTCTTATAGGCCATGAAGTGCTTGAAACTATTCACCCCATGTTCCTGCACCAGGGTGCCCATGTCGCGCGCCACGCTATCGTCCCACCAAGTCACGGCGACATGGAAGGAGTAATCAGTCGCCGCCTTTTCCGCCCAACCGCGCCAGGTTTTATAGGCCTCCATCAGCGACTGCTGCGGGCTGGGGATGACGAAATCGATGATCATCGTCGTCCCGCCCGCCGCGCCCGCCGCGGTGCCGGTGTAGAAATCTTCCGATGCCACCGTTCCCATGAACGGCAGTTCCATATGCGTGTGCGGATCAATCCCGCCCGGCATGACATATTGCCCGCCCGCATCGATGATGTCGGCGCCCGCCGGGGCTTCGAGATCGGGTCCAACGGCGATAATCTTATCACCGTCACACAGAACATCGGCCCGAACGGTAGTTTCGGCGGTAACGACGGTCCCGCCGCGAATGAGCAGAGCCATGATCCTTCCCCCTCTGGGTAACGCTTTTCGTGATCGAAACGGCGGGGCTGGCCGACCCAGCCCCGCCCAGCGGCTTACTTCGCCTTATCGAAAATCTCGTGCGTCCAGGCGCCTTCCGGCTTCTTGGTGATGACGGGGGCGGATTTGCCGCCCATCAGCACCGCAACCGTGCGGTCATAGGCGGCGGGATCGAGATAGCCCGTACCCTTGGGGTTAGACCCGATGAGCTTGGCAATTTCGCCCATCATGCGCTTTTGATGCTTTTCGGTCTGCGCGCCCGACGCGTCATTATCCAACACGATCCCGGCAGCGGCATCGCTATTGGCGGCGGCCCAATCCCAGCCCTTCATCGAGGCTTTGACGAACTTCGCCAGCTTCGCCGCCATCGCCGGGTCTTTCACATGCTTACCCAGGGTATACAGCCCGTCTTCCAGCGTCGCGACGCCCTGGTCTTCATACTTGAAGACCAGCAGATCGCTATCCTTCAGCCCGCCGTCGATGACCTGCCAATATTCATTGTAGGTCATGGTGGAGATACAGGCCGCCTGCTTTTGCAGGATCGGATCGACGTTAAAGCCCTGCTTCAGCACCGTCACGCCGCTGCCGCCGGTGGTGGCATAGCCGAGCTTATCCATCCAGGCGAGGAAGGGATATTCGTTGCCGCCGAACCAGACGCCCAGCGTCTTGCCGGGGAAATCCTTCGGCGCGGTCACGCCGCTATCCTTGCGGCAGGTCAGCATCATGCCCGACTTTTGGAAGACCTGGGCGATATTGACGAGATCGACGCCCGTTTCGCGCGTTGCCAAAGCCGACGGCATCCAATCGACGATCACATCGGCACCGCCGCCAGCGATTACCTGGCTGGGGTTGATATCCGGCCCGCCGGCCTTAATGGTCACATCGAGACCGGCTTCCTTATAGAAACCCTTGTCTTTGGCCACATAATAACCCGCGAATTGGGCTTGAGTGACCCACTTCAGTTGCAAGGTCAGCTTATCTTGGGCCGAGGCTGCCGTGGGCACAGCCACCGCAAGCGCCAGCGCGGAGGATACCAAAAGGCTTTTCATCGACATTCTTCCATCTCCCAAAACGATTGAAACCGTGGAACCCCTACCCTTTTGTGCGGGCCGGTTAACCCGGCCACAGATCATTATAATTGAACTCGAAAACATAATTTTCCACATTAGTATCAACAGAATGATAAGCAAAATTAATAAGTCTCTTAATTCCGCCTTTTGAAGAACTAGATTCTAAACATCAATATGCTAGAAAAAATTATAGAAGAGATTATATTCAAAAATCCACCTAGAGAATTATATTGAATAACATAGACACTTAGCGCTGACACAGAAAATAATTCCGCCATTATGCCGCCCAGAAAGCCACCCACCAAACCCATTGACACAGAGGTAAATAAATTTAATTTACTATAGTTTTTATTGTCAATAAAAATTATTCTTAGTATATTCAAATGAAATAAAACCAATAAAATGGATAATATAGATACAATGTCAAGCATATTTACAAAAACAATAAAGCCATATGCTATAAAATTTTCCCAAAATCCAAAGCCATACATTCCTCTTTTAATATACTCCTTAGAGTAAATTTCATATTTTTTCTCTTTCCATAAATACTCGGCAGTTAACTCAGCAACATCACCTGAAAAATTTAAATCATGTATTCCGTACAAATCATTAGCCTCTTTTTGAGAAATAATATTTCCACTCAAATCATTGATTCTGTTGATCTTGTGAATTCTATATACAGAATTGGTCGGAGATTCTATGAAATCTTGTTCAATTAACATAAGAAAAGTATCTAAAAAACGTGGATACGAACTATTTTCCAACAATTCTGAAGCACGAGGGTCTGGCTCGGAACCCAATGGGATCGAGTATTGCGTCAATAAAAAACCAGAATATTGAGAATATTCAAAATTATTTTCTCTTTGGTGTGCTGAGCCACACTGAAAAAAACAAACCAATAAAATCAAAATACACTTCATTTTAATCTCCACATGCTTCTAGAATACTATTTTACGAGCTTGCGGAACGAGGGATGCCAGAAGGTCACTCGCCGCTCGATCAGCGTGATCGTGCCGTAAGCGACGGAGCCCACGACGCTGGCCACCGCAATCGTCGCCCACACCACATCCACGTTCATGCGCGCGACTTCGGTAGAAATCCGAAACCCCATGCCCACAATCGGCGTGCCAAAAAACTCCGCTACGATGGCGCCGATCAGCGCCAGGGTGGAGTTCAGCTTCAACGCATTAAAGATCATCGGGGCTGCTGCCGGTAAACGCAAGGCGAGCAGCGTTTGCCCATAGCTGGCCCCATAGGATGTCATCAGATCGCGCTGCATCCGGTCGGTCGCCTGCAAGCCTGCCAGCGTCGAAATCAGCATCGGGAAGAAGGTCATGACGACGATCACCGCCGCCTTCGACGGCCAATCGAAGCCGAACCACATCACCATAATCGGCGCGATGCCGACGATGGGAATGGCGCTAACGAGGTTCCCCAGGGGCAACAACCCGCGTTGCAGGAACGGCGAGCGATCCACCAACAGCGCGATAATGAAAGCCGAACCATTGCCCAGCAGATAGCCCGCAATGACCGACTTCAGCACCGTCTGCTGAAAATCGGCGAACAGCACCGGGGCCTGGGCCGCTAGGGCCGCAAAAATCGCACTGGGGGCTGGTAGCAGGACCTTCGGCACGCCGAACCCCCGCACGCCCACCTCCCAGAGATACAGTAGCGTCGCACCAAATAACGCCGGAACCAGCCAGTCGAAACGGGCGTTCAGACGAGGGTCGTGACTAAGTTTCGCCATAACTTGCCAGGCGGTGATAGTCACCATCGCGATCAGCCCAGCGGGGTAAAACGGATGTGGATCCGGCGGCAGCGTCAGCAGCATGACCACGGCAAGGGCGAGGATAAGAAGATTAGCCTTCATAACCGCCCCCCCGCTTTTACCGCCGGGCGGTAACCAAGGACAAACCGCTCGACGGTGCCAATCAATCCGACCAGTGCCATCCCTAGGATCGCAGCAACCACCAGCGCCGACCAAATCTGGATCGTCTGACCATAGTAAGATCCCGCCAGCAGCCGCGCCCCCAGGCCCGCTTGCGCGCCGGTCGGCAGTTCGCCGACGATTGCGCCGACCAAGGCAATCGAGATCGCCACCTTCAGGCTGGTGAATAGAAACGGCATGGCGGCGGGCCAGCGCAGTTTCCAGAAGGTTTGGCTGGGGCTGGCGGAATAGGTGCGCATCAGATCAAGTTGCAACGGATCGGGGGAGCGCAACCCCTTCACCAGCCCAATGGTGATGGGGAAAAAGCAGAGATACATCGCAATCACCGCCTTCGGCAGCAGCCCCGTCAGCCCGATATTGCCGAGCACGACGACGATCATCGGCGCAATCGCCAGGATCGGCACGGTCTGAGACGCGATGACCCAAGGCATCAGCGATTTTTCCAGCGTTCGGACGTGAACGATGCCAAGCGCCAGGACGATGCCGAGCAGCACACCCAGCCCAAAGCCGGAGGCCATGGCCGATCCGGTCACCCAGGTATGGAACAGCAAATTGCGCGGGCTATCGAGGCGGGCGGAAAAACTCTTGGCGAGGTCGGCGTAAATCTGCTGCGGCGCGGGCAGCAGCGGGCGTTCCTGGCTCCAGGCGGCATCGATCAGTTCGGCGGTCGTCCAGGCAGTCTTGCCGTTGCGCTGCCAAAGGTCGGTGATCTGCGGCGCGTTGAGCCAAACGGATGCGGCGAGCCAGACAAGCGCCAAAACTGCCAGCACAAAGACCAGCGGCAGGCTGCGCGAGAGGATAAGCGGAAGCCTATTCATCCTGCCCATGCCCCGCCAACAGCCCGGCGCGTACCCGGTGGGCAACTTCTAGGAAAGCCTGCGTATCGCGCGTCGCTGCCGAACGGTCACGCGGCAGTGGGCTATCGATAACATCGATGATCCGGCCGGGCCGGGCGCTCATGATGACAATCTTGGTGGAGAGATAGACGGCTTCCGAAATCGAATGGGTGACGAAAATCACCGTCTTCTCGGTCTTCTTCCATAGGCTCAGAAGTTCGTCGTTCAGCCGGTCACGGGTGATTTCATCCAAGGCACCGAACGGCTCGTCCATCAGCAGCAGTTGCGGCTCGAAGCTCAGGGCGCGGGCAATGGACACGCGCTGCTGCATCCCGCCCGAAAGCTGCCACGGGAACTTACGCTCGAAGCCGGTCAGGCTTACCAACTCCAGCGCCGCCTTAGCGCGGGCCTTTTGTTCCGCCTTCGGCAACCCCATGATTTCGAGCGGCAGCATGACGTTGCGCTCCACCGACCGCCAGGGGTAGAGCGTCGGTGCCTGAAACACATAGCCATAGGCGCGGTCGAGCCGCGCTTGCTCCGGCGTGCCACCATTCACAAGCGCCGTGCCGGAGGTTGGGTGTTCGAGATCGGCCACCACGCGCATCAGCGTCGTCTTGCCGCAGCCGGATGGGCCGATGAAGGAAACGAAATCGCCCTTGTTGATGGTCAGATTAACGTGCGACAGCGCCGTTACCGGGTGATCCGCCGTTTGATAGACCAGCGACAGATCGGCAATCTCGATCACCGGCTGCGCCGCCTCTGCCCGGGCAGAACCGCTTGCCGCCGCGCTCGTCTCGTCCATCCGCATCACCTTCTGCATTCCAGCCGTCACCCACCCTAACAATCTGCGCCTAAAAGAAAAGCGGGCACAGACTGATTAAGCCTGCGCCCGTTCCCCGTCCTATTCCGCCGCGACCTTGCGCATCGGATTATTCGGATGCGTCGTCCAATTGGTATAAGGCCGGTCCGTATCCACCGCCTCCATCGTGATGCACTGGGGCACCGGGCAGGCGATCATGCAGAGATTACAGCCAACGCAGTCCGCATCGACCACCTCGAAGTAGCGCTTGCCGTCCTTTTCCTTGGTGATCGCCTGATGGGACGTATCTTCACAGGCGATATGGCAACGCCCGCAGGAGATGCAGAGATCCTGATTGATCCGCGCCTTAAGATCGTGATTGAGGTTCAGATACTGCCAATCGGTGACGTTCGGAACGGCCATGCCGACGAAATCGTCGAGCGTCTTATAGCCCTTGTCGTCCATCCAATTGTTCAAGCCGTCGATCATGTCTTCGACGATCTTGAAGCCGTAGACCATCGCGGCGGTGCAGACCTGAACCGCCCCGGCGCCGAGGGCCATGAACTCCGCCGCGTCGCGCCACGTGGTGATCCCGCCGATCCCGGAAATGGGAATACCGCGCGTATCCATCGTCCGGGCGATTTCGGCCACCATATTCAGGGCTATCGGCTTCACCGCCGGGCCGCAATAGCCGCCGTGGGTGCCTTTGCCGTCCACGACGGGTTCGGGGGCCATCGCATCGAGATTGACGCTCATGATCGAGTTGATCGTATTGATCAGCGAGACCGCATCGGCCCCGCCTGCCTTCGCCGCCCGTGCCGGGCCTAGGATATTGGTGATATTCGGCGTCAGCTTCACGATCACCGGCATTCGCGTATACTGCTTACACCAGCGCGTGACCATTTCGACATATTCCGGCACCTGGCCGACCGCTGCGCCCATGCCGCGTTCGGACATACCATGCGGGCAGCCGAAATTCAGTTCGATCCCATCCGCGCCGGTATCCTCCACCAGCGGCAGAATGCGCTTCCAGCTCTCTTCCTGGCAGGGAACCATCAGCGAGACAACTAGCGCCCGGTCGGGCCAGTCGCGCTTAACGTCTTTGATTTCGCGCAGGTTCACCTCCAGCGGCCGATCGGTGATTAACTCGATATTATTGAGGCCCATCACCCGGCGGTCGCCATCGTGCCACGCGCCATAGCGGGAGGTGACGTTAACCACGGGCGGGTCCTCCCCCAGGGTCTTCCAGACAACGCCACCCCAGCCCGCCTTGAAGGCGCGGATGACGTTATAGGCCTTATCCGTCGGCGGGGCCGAGGCCAGCCAGAAGGGGTTCGGCGATTTGATACCTGCAAAATTGGTGCGCAAGTCAGCCATGATACCGCCTCTCCTTAAGCCATCAGGGTTGCATGGATGGAGAGGGCGGCGCGCTTGCCGTCCTCGACCGAGGCGACCGTGAGGTCTTGTCCGCCCGCGACGCAATCGCCCCCGGCCCAGACTTTCGCCAAGCTGGTTTTGCGGTCGGCATCGACCTTGATGCGGCCTTTTTCGAGCGCCAGCCCCGGAAACTCCGGTTCCGCATAGGTCTGGCCGATGGCCTTAAAGACCTGATCGGCGGCTAGGGTGAAGGTTTCCCCCGTGCCGACCACCGCGCCGCCCTGCAGGGTCGTATACTCAAAGGTCACGCCGCCGACCATGCCGTCGGCGCTTTCGACCTTTACCGGCTTGGCCCAATGCTTAATCTTCACGCCGTTGATCTGCGCCCATTCCTGTTCGACTGGCGTCGCCGTCATGGTTTCGACGCCGCGGCGGTACACCAGAGTCACATCCTCGGCACCGAGGCGCTTGGCCTGGGTTGCCGCATCGATGGCGGTATTGCCGCCGCCGATGACGATCACCCGCCGTCCGATGGGAAGCTGGCTCAGGTCGCTCGACTGGCGCAGGCGCGCAATGAAATCGACGGCGTTTTCAACCCCCGGCAAGTCTTCGCCCGGCGCGTTCAGCGCATTAACGCCCGCAAGCCCAAGCCCCAGGAAAACCGCATCGAAGCCTTTAACGAGATCGTCCAATGACCCATCGCGCCCAAGCTTCCAGTCGGTCACGACCGTAATGCCGCCAACCGCCAGAATGTAATCGACTTCCTTCTGCGCGAAATTAAACGGCGTCTTATAGGCGGCGATCCCATATTCATTAAGCCCGCCCAGCTTGGCGCGGCCTTCGTAGACCGTCACGTCATGGCCAAGGGTCGCGAGCTTATGCGCCGCCGAGAGGCCCGCTGGGCCGCCGCCGACAACCGCAACTTTCTTGCCCGTGGGTTCGGCGCGGGTGAAGAGCTGAATATCCTGCTCGAACAGCCAATCGGTCGCCCGCCGCTGCAAGGCACCGATCTGCACGGCTTTATCCTCGTAAGTGTTCCGCACGCAGGCCTGTTCGCACAGAATTTCGGTCGGGCAGACGCGGGCACACATGCCGCCCATGATATTTGCCGATAGAATATCCTGGGCCGAGCCTTTGAGATTCCCGGTGCCGATCTTGCGAATGAAGCTCGGAATATCGATGCCGGTCGGGCAGGCCGCCACACACGGGGCATCATAACAAAATAAGCAGCGATCCGCTTCGACCAGCGCTTGCGCTGGGGTTAGCGGCGGGTGTGCATCGCCAAAATTTTCGGCCAATACCGCCCCAGGCAAGCGCCCGGCGGTAATATCCACCAAATCCTTCATGAAACCCTCCGTCGCCGCGCCTGTAAAAGGCGGTCCGCTTTACGCGGACAAACTCGAACCCTGTTGATATTTTATTGTTTGATCCTGAAGGATGCGCATATTTGACTAATTGGTCAATCCATAATTTGACCAATTAGTCAGGATTTACTGTTAAGCGCCTGCCGCCTCGACCATGGCGTGCAGCAGTACATTGCAGCCCGCCGCACAATCGGCCGGAGCGGCATTTTCGATTTCATTGTGGCTGATGCCGTCTTCGCAGGGGATGAAGATCATCCCGGTCGGCGCGACGCGATTGATGTAGCAGGCGTCATGCCCGGCCCCGCTGACGATGTCCATATTGGAAAATCCGAGGCGCTGGGTGGCTTTGCGCACCGCGCCAACGCATTTTTCATGAAAGGTCACAACCGGCGAGTGCCAAATCTGGGAGATCTCGATCTCCAGCCCCTGTTCTTCGGCAATCTTGGTCAGCGACGCGCGCATTTCCGCATCCATCGCCGTCAAAGCGTCCTCATTCGGATTACGGAAATCGATCGTGAAGAAGACTTTACCGGGAATGACATTCCGCGAATTGGGAATGGGGTTCAGCAGCCCCACCGTCGCGCGCCCGAACGGCTTATGGGCGAGACCGATGCGGTTGACTTCGCCGACCATGCGCGCGGCCCCGACCAGGGCATCCTTGCGGCGTTCCATCGGCGTCGGCCCGGCGTGGGCATCCTGACCGATGACATTGACCTCGTACCAGCGCTGGCCTTGCGCGTGAGTCACCACGCCGATGGTCTTGGTTTCGGCTTCCAGAATCGGCCCTTGTTCGATATGCGCTTCAAAATAAGCGCCAATCGGGCGCCCGCCGACCGGCAGGTCGCCTGCATAGCCGATGCGCTTCAACTCCTCGCCCATCGTCTTGCCGTCGAGATCGGCGCGCGACAGGCCGTAGTCGAGATCGAAAACCCCGGCAAACACGCCGGACGCGACCATTGCCGGGGCGAAGCGGCTGCCTTCTTCATTGGTCCAGACCGCCACTTCCACCGGGGCGTCGGTTTCAATGCCGAAATCATTCGGCGTCCGCACCACCTCAAGCCCCGCCAGCACGCCATACACGCCGTCGAACTTGCCGCCCGTCGGTTGGCTATCGAGATGGCTGCCGGTCATCACCGGCGGCAGATCATTATTCTTACCGGGGCGGCGGGCGAAGATATTGCCCATTTGATCGACCGAGATCGTACAGCCCGCGTCCTTGCACCATTTTACAAACAGATCGCGCCCCTCGCGATCGAGGTCGGTTAGCGCGATGCGGCACACGCCGCCCTTTTCCGTCGCGCCGATCTTGGCCATTTCCATCAGGCTGTCCCACAGACGCGCCTCGTTCACCGCCATATTCGACCGGTCGTTGGTATTGCTGCTGGCCACGATCCTTGCTCCCCGAACTGCCTGATCCGATCAAGACTGCGGAAGGATGGACCGGGCAAAAATACCCGTTCGGGGAAATTCCCCGCTGTTCACGCTCCCGCTCGAAACCCTTGGGGGCCGCTGGGGTCTAACGCCCCGGCTTCACCCGCCCGTCCTGTTGAGCAAAAAGCAGACCAGCTTCTGACCAAACGGTCAAGAGCATCTGTTTAGGAGCGCGAAAACAGTGCGATCAACGCCCTGCGGTCAAACCGCCCAGCACCATTTGAGTCAAGAGCTGCGCCGCCTGCTCAAAATCATCGGCTTCCAGCGCCTCTTTTCGCAGCAGGATGGTGATTTGCGTGGCAAAGTCGGAATAATGCTGCGTGGTTGCCCAGATGGCGAAGAGCAAGTGGCGCGGATCAACCGAGGCTAATTCCCCCCGATTAACCCACCCTTGGATAATCGCCGCCTTGGCATCGACCCAGGCCAACAGCCGGTCCTCAAGATGCGCACGGATCAGCGGCGCGCCATTCAGAATTTCATTGGCCCAGACTTTCGAGGCCTGGGGGCGCACGCGAGAATAGTTCAGCTTGGCGCGAATATAACGCTCCAGCGCCGGGCGGGCAGCATCGCTGGCCTCAAACGCCGCTGCCGACAGCCATTCTTCCAGAATATCCTTCAGCACCCGCAGATAGAGCGCTTCCTTCGTGCTGAAATAATAATGGATATTGGCTTTCGGAATGCCCGCGCGGTCGGCGATTTTCGCGGTGGTCGCGCCGTGCAGCCCGTAGGTGGCGAAGACTTCTTCGGCCACCGCCAGGATTTCGGCTTCGGATCGCGCCCGCCCCCGGCGGCCTGTCGGGGCGACGGGGTCGGTGGGCGCAGGGACAGATGGGGAGGCCGCTAACGGCGGCACGGGCAGGCGCGTATCCATCCGGCAATCATTCCATAGGTCGCGCCCGCCGGGCAATCGGCTCAATCAGACGGCAGAATATCCACCTGCCCCCGATCCCCCACCACCGTTAGCCGCAACCGGGTGCCAGTGGCGATCCCATCAACCTCAGCTACTAAAATAGGGCAAGAGACGCCATAAAGCGCGTTGGCAACCAAGGCTGCAACGGTCAAAATCGGATCGGGCCGGGCCAGCAGCAGACCGACCGGGCCGGTGCCCCGGCGCAAACATTCGGCCAGAACCGAGGAGGAGGAGGAAGAGCCTCGCCCGCCCGGCATCACCAGTAGCACCCCCGCGACCGACGCGCCGACCTGCGGGTGCGAACGGTCGATAATCCGCCCGGTTTCCGAATCAACCCCACCCCAGAAACTCAGCGCCTCGGTTAACACCAGGGCGGGAGCCTCGGCGGTTCCGGCGGTATAGGCCCGTCCGCTGCGCGTCACGCCGCGCCCCGCTGCACCCGGCCCACGGCGGCGGACGCAATACAATCTTCCAGCGACCCAAAGGCGACCTGCACGCCGATATTGCCCGGTGCGTAATGCGCCCATTTGCCGGAGTTGGTCATCACCACCCCCTCCAACCGTTTCAGCACCGCCGTAATGTAGGTGCAGGTATCCGTCACCGGAATAACGCCGAAGTCAGTTAACCCAGCGATCGCCCCGGTTTCCTGCAAGGCCATCAGCGTTGCCCGGCCGGTATTCACATAGATCGGAACCGCACAGCGCGGCGCGATTGCCCGCACCAGCGGGATCAACCGCTGCCATTCGGTTAGCGAGAAATGCGGCGTCCCCAGGCAAACCGCCCCCAGCGGCGCGCCGTCTGGCACGGTGGAAAGGCGGGCCAGCGCAGCTTCTACGGCCGCTGGCGTAATCTCGATCACCGCCAGCGGTGCCGGCCCTCCCAGGGCGTCGGCCAAGGTTGGCGCTTCCGGCGTAATGCCCACGGCGTGGAATAACCCGACCGCCCCGGCAGAGGCGGCGGCGGCCCCCAGGGCTTTCAACTGATCCTCATCGCGCGGGGGAGGCAACCCCTCGATGACCGGCACCCGCTCGGCGCTTTGGGCACCGATCAGCAGACCAATGCCGGTATACAGCGCATCGCTCGGCTCTAGCCCATCGGGAAACCCAGTCAAGCGAAAGAGGATTTCACCACGCCGATTGGCCGCAAGATGCAACCCCCAGGCCGGGGCGCGGCCCGTCAGCGCGCAACAAAGATCGATGAAATCGCCATAGCGATTGGTGCGCGCGCCGATCACAGAATTAGCGAAGACGATCGCATTAGACTCGCCCCAAGCGATCTGTTCGCCGAACTTGGGGCGGAAGCGGGTCTGATAGGGGGCGCAGGTAAAACTTGGCAAGCACCCCAGGGACAGATGGGCTTCCATCAACCGTCGGGCCGGGGCCGCAGCATCGGGTGCAAGATGCACCCGGTCCGGATGAATGAGATCCAGCGAGCCGACGTTCAGAGTGGTCGGCACCCGTACCCGCCCGGCCCCCGCCACCAACCGTTCGACGAAATCCAGGCTAACCTGTCCGTGAAACAGGCAGCCGTCGATATGCGCGCGCGAAATATCGAGGAGTTCTGCCGCGCCCAAAGCATCGCCAAACGCGCCTAGAACCGCCATGGCCGAGGCTGCGGCTACCCCTGCCTCGCCATTCAACATCGCCCGATCATCGGCCGTCAACCGCAAGACCATGCGCCCCTTGCTTCCGTTGTTTCCCGAAACCGCCGAGTGTAGCGGCAGTTTTGGCAATTACCACGAAGGAATTAACGGCGGGCTAAAGTCTTCGGGATCAAATGTCTAAAGGACGGGTGGAGGCGCGCAGAATCAAACCAGTCGGGATGCGCACCGCCTGGGGGGGCAAATCTTCGCCCGCCAAGCGCCGACGCAACAGACTAACCGCCGCAGCGACCGTTTTTTCCATCGGCTGCCGCACTGTCGTCAGCCGGTATCCAGGCCAGGCAGCCATGGCAATATCATCGAACCCAACAATCGCTACATCGCGCGGCACCGATAGGCCCAGAATATGCCGGGCAGCATCCATCGCCCCTAGGGCCATCGTGTCGTTCCCGCAGAATATCGCATCCGGTGGCTCGACCGCCGTCAGCAGCCCCAAGGCCGCAGCCTGACCGCCCTCGTAGGTATAGTCGCCGTTCGCAATCGCGACCAGCCGCGCGTCGGACGCGACTAACGCCTCGGTAAACCCCTCCCGCCGCTCCTGCTCGCTGAAGGCGGCGGCGGTGCCGGCGATGTAGGCGATCCGCTGATGGCCCGCAGCCAGCAGATGCCGGGCGATCAGACGCACGCCCCCCAGATTATCACAGCAAATGGTATCAACACCGGGGGTCGGCCCCTTGCCCAACATCAGAATCGGGGTGTGGTACGTTTGGGTTTCGCTCAGGATCGACGGCGGCACGCTGCCTGCGGCCAGAATGATCGCATCCACTTGATAGGCCATTGCCTCTAGCAGCGCCCCGCCGGTTTCGTCCGAGCGGGCGGTTCGCATTAGCAGCGGTTGCCACTGTTCGGCCCGCAAGGCCCCGCAGAGGTGCGAGAGCAGCTGGCAATCGTAAAGGCTGGAAAGATCGCCGGTCACGATCCCAATCAATCCCGTGCGGCGCTGGGTTAACCCGCGCGCCAAGGCATTCGGACGATAGCCCAGGTCTTGGGCGATTTTCTCGACCTTTTCTCGCGCTTCTTTGGATACGCTTCCACCCGGCGTAAACACCCGCGAGACTGTTGCCTGGGAAACCCCTGCCGCCTTGGCCACATCGTCGGCCGTAACCCGTCGATTCATTCGATAAATCCTTAATTTTCTACACTATAGCCACGAAAGCCCCATCCTCCAAGCGCGTCATTTTTCCGTCATATAAGCGCAATTCTTTCGTCACGCCGCCGGAGTATCACTAGGCCAGTTTTTGAATGCGCATTCATCCCCGGTTAGCGCTTGTCTGCGAGGCCCGCATGTTTCTGGAGATCGACCGGATTACCGCCGCCTATGGCGCGACGCCCGTGCTCGACGGTATTTCCCTCAGCGTCGAAAAAGGCGAGCTGATTGCCCTGCTCGGCGCGTCGGGCTGCGGAAAGACAACGCTGCTGCGCGTGCTATCGGGTTTTCATCCCGCCGCTGGCGGGCGCGTGCGGTTGAATGGGGTGGATATAACCAACCTGCCGCCGGAAAAGCGCGATACCGCCCTGGTCTTCCAGTCCTATGCCCTGTGGCCGCATATGACCGTGGCGCAGAATGTCGGCTACGGGCTTGTCCTACGGAAACGCCCAAAAGCGGAGATTGCCGACCGGGTAACGGCGGCGTTAACCCGTGTTGGCCTGGCTGAATTGGCCGAACGGATGGTCACACAGCTTTCCGGCGGGCAGCGCCAGCGCGTCGCCCTGGCTCGCGCTATTGTGGTTAATCCGGCGCTATTGCTGCTGGACGAGCCGCTGTCGAACCTCGACGCCCGTATCCGCCATCAGGTACGGCACGAGATCAAGGCGCTCCAGGCCAGCCTAGGGCTAACCGCCGTTCTCGTCACCCACGATCAAGAGGAGGCGATGATCCTGGCGGACCGGATCGTCGTCCTGAACGGCGGACGGATCGAGCAGATCGGCACACCGGAAGATATTTACGCCCGCCCGGCCACCGCCTTTGTCGCCAATTTCTTCGGGGCCGATAATAAGATCGAGGCCGCCTTCCGGTTGAATGGCCCGCAGGTGCATCTGGAGTTTGCCAGTGGCGGGCAAAGCCTGCCGCGCGCCGCTCTACCCTTGCCCGACGTCCTGCCGCCCCAGGGGCGATTGGCCCTGCATTTCCGCGCTGCCGCCGTCGATCTGGCCCCGCTAGCGACAGTTGTGCCCCATGACAGCCTAAGCCTGCCAGGCATGGTGCGGCAACGATCCTACCCCGGCGGTACCTACCGCTACGCAATTGCGGTCGGCGATCAGACCCTGATGGTCGATCACGCTGCGATGGTCCCGGAAGGCGCGGCGGTTCGCGTCGTGCTTCCAGCCCCGGCCCTTCTGGCCTTTCCCCTTTCCTGAGCGTCGTGCAAGGAGTTTCCCCCATGGTTGTGTTTCGTGGTTTTCGGGTGGCGGTACTAACCGCGACAAGCTTGCTCGCCCTTTCCGCCGGGGCTAAGGCCCAGATAACACTGAACGTTGTGACGGCGGGCGATCAGAATATGGTCGATTATGTCATCGACTTCCTCGGCCCGAAGTTCGAGGCCAAAAACCCCGGCGTGAAGGTGCGCGCCATCGGCACCGGGCCGGGCGATGCCGGGTCGCAGGCGATCTTGGAAAAGCTGAAGGCGCAGAAAAGCCAGGATAAATGGGACGTCGACGTCGCCGTCGTCCATCAGGTCATCGCCGGGCCGATGCTGAAGGAGGCGCTGCTGGAGAATTACACTGGCAAGATCGAGAGCGGGAAGCTCGCTACCCGCGATTCGGCCAAGAACGCCCTCGGCACCAATGTGCAGGGCTATGTGATGCCGATGTTCAACAGCCAGATCGCCATCGCCTATAACCCGGATATGGTCAAGGACGCGCCGACGACCTATCAGGCGCTCGCCGATTGGGCCAAGGCCAACCCGAAGAAGTTCGGCTATAACGGCATCAAGGGCGGCATGTCCGGCGTCGGCTTCGTCACCGGCTGGATTTACGCTTTCGCCCCCAATGGTCTCGCCACCACGACCGCTTACGACGCCAACGCTAAGGCGGGCTGGAAGGATGCGCTGGCGGGCCTGAAGGAGTTCAACAAGAACGCCACCATCACCCCGGGCAATGCCGGAACGCTCGATATGCTTGGGCGCGGCGAAATCGCCATGGGTCCGGTGTGGGTCGATATGTTCTATAGCTGGATGGCCGACGGCAAGATCAGCCCGAAGACCAAGCTGGTGCTGCTCGGTCCGGGGATGCCCGGCCAGCCGATGTACTATACGCTACCCGCCAAGGCCGCGAATAAGGACATCGCCCTGAAGTTCATCGACTTCGCCGCCAGCCCGGAAATCCAGGCCGAAGGCATCGTGAAGCGCTTCAACTGGTACCCCGGCATCGACGCCCAATACGTGCAGAAGTCCCTGGACCAGAAGACCTGGGACAAGCTGTTCACCGATGTGACCCCGGCGGACCTCGCCGCCAAGGGCAAGACCTTCCCGGTCGCCGCCCACCTGAAGGAAATTCAGGAAAGCTACGAAGCGAACGTGACGCAGTAAGGCGCTGGGGACGTTAGGGGTCGTCCCCCTAACGTCCCCCCGCCGGGAGACTATCTTGACCGAAAGCCGTTGGACATCGCTGCTGATGATCGCCCCGGCCCTGCTGATCGTGCTGGGGCTGTTTCTGGTGCCTCTGGGGCTATCGATCCAGCAGGCGTTTTTAGATCCGGAGGGCGGCGTCTCGCTGGTCAATTTCAGCAAGGCGTTTGCCCTCTATGGCAAAGATATTCTGTTTACGCTTCTGATCGTCACCCTAGCCACAGGACTAACCGGCGTGATCGCGGTTAGCGTCGGCGGTTATCTGGTACTCGCGACCGGGCCACGCACGGTGGCGATTCTGCGCTGGCTGTTCCGATTGCCGCTATTCATCCCCTTCGTTGTGGTCGCACAGATGATGCGGACGTTCCTGGCGAAATTCGGTCTGCTCAATAGCCTGCTC
>CAZNVY010000027.1:33889-36202 GCA_964576605.1 uncultured Elstera sp.
TTTAGGCGGGGCGATGGCCGCCCTCGACCGTTCGACCATCGAAGCGGCGCGCGATCTTGGGGCCTCCCGCCCACGGATTCTACTGCAAATCATCGTGCCGCAGGTTAGCACCACCCTGGCAGTAACCTTGGTTCTTTCCTTCGTAATGATGCTATCGGTTCTGTCGGTCCCGATCATGCTGGGCACCGAGTCGCCGACAATGATTACCGTGGATATGGCCTGGCGGGTGAATTCCTACCGCGATTATGGCGTCGCCAATGCCTTGGGGGTGATTTCGCTGCTCATGGCGGCCTCCGTCGCCTGGATCTATCTGCGCCATGCCGCCAAAGAAAAGACGCGCACCTATGGTTAAACTCCTGCCGCGCGCGCTGTTGCTGGCCCTTGTCGGCTTTCTGATTCTGGGGCCGATTTCCAATATTCTAATCTGGGCTTTTGCCGAACAATGGTTCTTCCCGGCCAAACTGCCGACCGAATGGGGCTTTAAGTTCTGGGAACGGGTGTTCCGCCCGCGCGCCGGCGCAATGGACGCGATGGTGAATAGCGTGGTCATCGCGCTACTAACCGTCGTTGTTTCAATGCTTTTAGCGGTTCCGGCAGGCTATGCCCTGGCGCGGCGGCAATTGCCACTGCGGGCGCTGGTGATGCTACTGTTTCTGCTGCCCCAGGCGATTCCCGCGGTCGCGGTGCATCAGAGCATCGGCCAAATTTTCTACCAAATCGGTCTGAATGGCACGATCCCCGGCGTCGTGCTGGTGCATACGCTACAAGGGCTGGTGTTTGCGGTCTGGATCGCCTCTGCCGCTTTTGCCTCGGTGGATCGGGATTTGGAAGCGGCCGCGCGTGACCTTGGGGCCGCGCCGGTCAAAGTCTTCACCTCCGTCACGCTGCCGCTGGCGCTACCGGGGCTGATCGCCAGCGCGATTTTCGTCTTCCTCGGCTCTATCGACGAGTTCACCGGCACCTTCTTCGTCGGCGTACCCGATGTGCAGACGCTGCCGATCCTGCTGTATACCGCCGCGATGCAGGGGAATTATCAGATCGCTTCGATCACCTCGATCTTCCTGCTCGCCCCTTCGCTTCTCTTCATGGTCATCGTCGAGCGTTTTTTGAAAGCCGATGTGGCCGGTAAAATCGGAACATAATGATCGAGATTGATATTCTGGGCTGCGGCGAGGCATTCGACCCCGACCGCGCCAATTCCGCCGTGTTGGTGACGGCGGAAGGCTTCCGCCTGCTGATCGACTGCGGCCAGGGCGTGCCGCGAGCAATATGGCAGCGGTCGGACGATGCGAACTTCATCGATGCGGTCTATTTTACCCATCTGCACGTCGATCATTGCGGCGGGCTGCCTGCGCTAGTCGATCATATGGCGGCGCGCAGACGGGTCAAACCGCTGCCGATCCTGGCGCCCGACGATGGGCTGGAGCGGGTGGCGAGCGCCCTTGCCTTCGCCGCCTGGCCGAATGCCGACCTGCCCTTCCCAGTGCCGTTGCTGCCCGCGACCCGGCAGGAGAGCATCGGCCCGCTGCGCCTCGCCACCGCCCAGACCGACCATGCCGCGACGAATTACGCCCTGCGCCTAGAACTGGGAGAGGCCAGCTTCTTCTATTCCGGCGACGGCCGCCCGACGGTGGCCAGCCGGGCGCTGATGGCCGGCGCGCGCGTTGCTTTCCACGAAACCCAGGCCCCGTCGGGTAGCACCCCGACCGAGGGCCACGCGGATTTCGAGACGGTCACGGCGCTGCTCGACAGCCAATCGCTCGGCCAGCTCTGGCTTTACCATACCGAAGCCCGCGCCGACGCTACCTTCGCCCAAAAACTCCGCGCTCTCGGCAACCGCCAGATTCGCTTTGCCGAGGCGGGACAGATCGTTCGGGTGCGGTGAGGCTAAGGGGCAAAGCCCCTGCCCCATCCTACCGCGTCAGTGTCACGAGCAGATCATAGAGTTCCGGCGTCGCGGCAATGATTTCATTGCCCTGATGCAGCCCATCATTTGCAAAGAAATCATTCACGCGCCCGCCCGCTTCGGTGACGAGCAGCAGGCCCGCGGCAACGTCCCAGGCGTTGATATGGTGTTCCCAAAACCCGTCCGACCGTCCGGCGGCAACATAGGCGACGCCAAGGGAGCCGGAGCCCATACGCCCGAACTCGCTTTTGCCTGCGAGGATACGGTCGAGCGCCCCAAGGGTTTCGCTATGGGGACGGCGGAAGCTAAAACCGATGCCAAAGCGGGCCTTCTGCGGGTCTTGTTGGCCAGTCACGCGCATCGGCTGGCCGTTGCGCCGCACGATTTCGACCAGGGCGTCGGCCACC
>CAZNVY010000028.1:0-15161 GCA_964576605.1 uncultured Elstera sp.
TCCGCCCCTTCCTCAACCGTCATCGCCAGCACATCGGCGATGGATTTGCCGCGAAAGCGCACATCCAGGGTTTCGCGGTTGTAGCGCTGGCCCTTGCAACTATCGCACTGCACGAAAATATCGGGCAGGAAATGCATTTCGATCTTAATCAGCCCGTCGCCTTGGCACGCTTCGCAGCGCCCGCCCTTGACGTTGAAGGAAAAACGCCCCGGCCCATAGCCACGCGATTTGGCTTCGGGCAGTCCCGCGAACCAATCGCGGATCGGCGTAAAGGCACCGGTATAGGTGGCGGGGTTGGAACGGGGGGTGCGCCCAATCGGCGATTGGTCGATATCAACGATCTTATCGATGAACTCGATCCCGTCAATCCCGTCATGGTCAGCGGGCAGGTCGCGCGCGCCGTTTAGCTTGCGCGCCAAAGCCTTATAGAGCGTTTCGATGATGAGCGTTGATTTGCCGCCGCCCGACACGCCGGTGACGCAGGTGAAGGTGCCGAGCGGAATTTCCGCCGTTACAGTCTGAAGATTATTGCCCCGCGCGCCGCGCAGCACCAGCTTTTCGCCCTTGCGGCCTTTGCGTCGTTCAGTCGGAATTTCAATCGCACGATGCCCGGCAAGATACTGCCCAGTTACGCTTTTTTCATTGGCCATCACCTCGGCGGGGGTTCCCGCCGCGATCACCTCGCCGCCATGCACCCCGGCCCCCGGCCCCATATCGATCAGATAATCGGCGGCCCGGATGGCATCCTCATCATGCTCTACCACGATAACGGTATTGCCGAGGTCGCGCAGGCGGCGGAGGGTCGCCAGCAGCCGGTCGTTTTCGCGCTGAAGCAACCGGATGCAACCCAATAGACGGCTCGTCCAGCACATAGAGCACGCCGGTGAGGCCGGAGCCGATCTGCGACGCCAAGCGGATACGCTGGCTTTCCCCGCCCGATAGCGTGCCGGAATTGCGCGAGAGCGTCAGATACTCCAGCCCGACGTTATTGAGAAATCCTAGCCGGTCGTTGATTTCGCGCAGAATGCGGGCAGCGATTTCCTGCTGCTTTGGCGTCAGATGCTCGGCAAGCCCGGAGAACCAACGCCCGGCGTCGGCAATCGACAGGGCCGTGATCTCGCCAATATGGCGATTGTTGATCTTGACGGCCAAGGCTTCCGGTTTCAGGCGGAAACCGCTACAGGCTTCGCAGGGCTGGGAGCCTTGAAACCGCTCCAATTCCTCGCGCACCCACGCGCTCTCGGTTTCCTTCCAGCGCCGTTCTAGGTTGGGCAGCAACCCCTCGAACGGTTTATGGGTCTCATAGGTGCGATTGCCGTCGGAAAAGCGCAGGGGAATCGCCTCCTTGCCACTACCGTGCAGAATAGTATCGCGTACCGACTGAGGTAAATCTTTCCAAGGAGTTGCAAGCGATACCTTAAAGTGGCGCGCCAGACTTTCGAGGGTCTGCGTATAATATTGTGAGGTCGAATTAGCCCAAGGCGCGACTGCGCCGGTCGCGAGGGTCAATTCCTCATCCGGGATCACCAAAGCCGCCTCGAACTGCATTTTCACGCCCAGGCCGTCGCAGGTCGGGCAAGCCCCGAAGGGATTGTTGAAAGAAAACAACCGCGGTTCGATTTCATCGATGGTAAAGCCCGAAACCGGGCAGGCGAATTTCGCCGAAAATACCGTGCGACTGTGATCGTCGGCATTTTCGGCAAAGAGCAGCCCATCGGCCAGTTCCAGCGCGGTTTCGATAGAGTCGGCGAGGCGGGTCGGCAGATCCTCTTGGTCATGGCGCACGACCACGCGATCAACCATCACTTCGATATCGTGCTTCAGCTTCTTATTCAACGCTGGGACGGCATCGAGATCATAGATTTCACCGTCGATCTTCACGCGCTGAAAGCCGCGCTTCTGATACTCCAGCATCTCCTTTTTATATTCGCCCTTGCGACCGCGCACGACGGGGGCGAGGAGATAGAGGCGCGTTCCTTCCGGCATCGCCAGAATCCGGTCCACCATCTGGGTGACCGTTTGGCTTTCAATCGGCAAGCCCGTGGCGGGCGAATAGGGAATGCCGACGCGGGCGAACAGTAGGCGGAGATAATCGTAAATTTCCGTTACCGTCCCGACCGTGGAGCGCGGGTTGCGGCTGGTGGTCTTTTGCTCGATGGAGATCGCGGGCGATAGGCCTTCGATCAGATCGACATCGGGCTTCGACATAAGCTCCAAAAACTGCCGGGCGTAGGCCGAGAGGCTTTCCACATAGCGGCGCTGGCCTTCCGCATAGATCGTATCGAACGCCAGGGAGGATTTCCCCGACCCCGACAGGCCGGTGATAACGGTGAGGCTATCGCGCGGAATATCCACGTCGATATTCTTCAGGTTATGTTCGCGCGCGCCGCGCACAGATATCTTCTGCTGCATGGGGTTCCATATAACAGAACAAAAAAAGTACGCGCAAGCGCAAAAACTCTGCTATGAGTCCGAAGCGAGCAGGTGACAGCGCCCCCTGTTCCTCTATAGGCTGACCGCCGATAGCGGCAAGGCCGCGATAGGATTTTATGCGAGGTTTGGAATGGCGGGGAGCGTCAATAAGGTCATCCTAGTCGGTAATCTGGGGCGCGACCCGGAAGTGCGGACTATGCAGGACGGGCGGAAAGTCGTTCAGCTTTCGGTTGCCACCTCGGAAAGCTGGCGCGACCGGGCAACCGGCGAACGGCGGGAAAAGTCCGAATGGCATCGGGTGGTGATCTTTAACGACCGGCTGGCCGATGTGGCGGAACGATACTTGAAGAAAGGCGCAAAAGTTTATCTGGAAGGCCAGCTGCAAACCCGCAAATGGACCGATCAGAGCGGCCAAGAAAAATATACGACCGAAGTCGTCCTGCAACAGTATCGCGGCGAGCTGACCATGCTGGATGGCCGTGGCGGCGGGGCAGAGGGCGAGGGCGGCTATGGCGTCGGCGCGTCGGGCGGCGATTTCGGCGGCGAGGGGAGCGGGTCCAGCAGCTATGGTGGCGGACGCGGCAGCAGTGGCGGCGCGGCCTCCGGTGGTGGTTTTAGCGGCGGGTCGAGTGGCGGCGGCTTTGGGCGTGGCGGCGATATTGACGACGAAATTCCGTTCTAAAGCTGGGGCGGCGCATTTTTTGTCATAGACCCGCTGACGATAGGAGAAGGCGGGGCGTAACGATTGTTCGCGACCGCAAGACTTGCTAGGGTGCCGTCCGACTTTGGGCCGGGCGACCGGACCGTGAAGTGATGCTTAGGGAAATCTGTTTTGACCAATCCGCCGCTGCTACCGCCCAGTTTCGACATCGTCCCCGTCACGATCGAAGAGGAAATGCGCCGATCCTACCTCGATTACGCGATGAGCGTGATCGTGGCGCGCGCGCTGCCCGACGTGCGCGATGGCTTGAAGCCAGTCCACCGACGCATTCTGTTCTCGATGAAGGAACAGGGCTACGACTGGAACAAAGGGTATCGTAAGTCCGCCCGCATCGTGGGGGATGTGATCGGTAAATACCATCCCCATGGCGACGTAGCGATCTACGACGCGATGGTGCGCATGGCGCAGGAATTCTCCATGCGCCTAACGCTGATCGATGGTCAGGGCAACTTTGGCTCGATGGATGGCGACCGGGCGGCGGCGATGCGCTACACGGAAGCGCGCCTGTCAAAGCCTGCCGATCACCTGCTGCGCGATATTGATCGCGATACGGTTTCCTTCCAACCGAACTATGATAATACCGAGAGCGAACCGACGGTTCTGCCCGCCGAATTTCCGAATCTGCTGGTAAATGGGGCGGGCGGTATCGCCGTGGGGATGGCCACCAATATTCCGCCGCATAATCTGGGCGAAGTGATCGACGCTTGTCTGGCCTATCTTGAAACGCCCGATATTCCGGTGGAAGCGCTGATGCAGATTCTGCCAGGGCCGGATTTCCCCACGGGGGGGATTATTTTGGGGCGGGGCGGCATTATGGATGCCTACCGCTCTGGGCGCGGCAGTATCGTTATGCGCGCGAAAACTGAGATTGAAACTTTCAAAAAAGACCGGCAGGCAATTATCGTCACCGAGGTTCCGTATCAGGTCAATAAGGCCAAGATGCTGGAAAAAATCGCCGAATTGGTCAATGCCAAGACCATCGAGGGGATTTCGGACCTGCGCGATGAAAGCGATCGCGACGGGGTGCGCGTTGTTATCGAACTGAAGCGCGACGCTTCCGCCGATGTTGTCCTCAATCAATTGTACCGGCATACGCCGCTGCAAACCAGTTTTGGCGTCAACATGCTGGCGATCAATGGCGGTCGCCCGGAGATGATGAGTCTCAAGGACGTCATTATCGCCTTCTGCGCCTTCCGTGAGGAAGTGGTGCAGCGCCGGACGGCCTACGAACTACGCAAAGCGCGGGAACGCGGGCATGTGCTCGCGGGTCTTGCCATTGCCGTTGCCAATATCGATGATGTGATTCACCTTATTCGCACCGCCCCCGACCCGGTGGTGGCGCGCGAGCAGTTGATGGCGCGCGACTGGCCCGCAAAAGATGTGGCCCCGTTGATCGCCTTGATCGACGATCCCGATCATATGGTCGCCAGCGATGGTACCTATCGTCTATCGGAAATCCAGGCCCGCGCTATTCTGGACCTGCGCTTGCAGCGCTTGACTGGGCTGGAGCGCGATAAGATTGCCGCCGAACTGAGCGACCTAGGCGAACAGATTAAGGATTATCTGGATATTCTCGCCAATCGGGCGCGGGTGTTGCGGATTATCCACGACGAGATGACGGCGATCAAAAATGAATTCGCCACACCGCGCCGCACTCAGATCGACGATTCGGAGGTCGATTACGATATCGAAGCGCTGATCCAGCGCGAGGATATGGTGGTGACCGTTAGCCACGCCGGATACATCAAGCGCGTTGCCCTTTCCTCCTATCGCTCGCAGCGTCGGGGCGGCAAAGGCCGGGCCGGGATGGCGACGCGCGAGGAAGATTTTGTCGAACGGGTATTTGTCGCCAATACCCATACGCCCGTCTTATTCTTCACCACCAAAGGGCGGGCGTTCGAGGCGAAAGTTTGGCGGTTGCCGGAAAGCACCCCGCAGGGCCGAGGCAAGCCGATGGTTAACCTATTGCCAGCCCTGCAGCCGGGCGAACGTATCGCCACGGTTTTGCCCTTGCCAGACGTCGAACAGCGCGACGGTCTAACGATCCTCTTCGCCACCTCGAAGGGCGAGGTGCGGCGCAACGCTTTGTCCGACTTCCTGAATATTAAGGCGAACGGCAAGATCGCCATGAAACTGGAGGATGAGGACGGCAATAGCCTGGGCGATCTCATCGGCGTCTCCGTCGCGCGGGACGATCAAGATGTACTGCTCTCGACCCGCCTTGGTAAAGCCATCCGCTTTTCGGTGGATGATATCCGCGTCTTCCAATCGCGCGCCTCGACCGGGGTGCGCGGCATCCGGCTGGCCTATGAGGATGCCGTGATCTCCATGGCCGTGCTGGATGCAGTTCAGGCGACCGTTGAAGAGCGTGACGCTTATCTGCGCCGGGCAGCGGCCCTGCGCCGGGCGGCCGGCGACGAGACTGCCGTTGAAACCAGCGTCGAAGATGAAGCCGATCTCTTGGCCGAACAGGTCAATCTGACCGACGAGCGGTTCTTGGAGTTGCAAGCGGTCGAGCAATTCTTACTAACGATTACGGAACGCGGCTTCGGCAAGCGCAGCTCGGCCTACGAATATCGCAAAACCGGGCGCGGCGGCCAAGGGATTGCCGGGATGGACATCACCCAAAAGAATGGCCCGGTGGTCGGGGCTTTCCCGGTCAGCGAAAGCGACCAGATCATGCTAGTGACCGATGGGGGCAAGCTCATTCGCATTCCGGTAACGGGGATCCGCATTGCCGGGCGCAAAACCCAAGGCGTCACGCTGTTTAAGGTCGAATCCGACGAACGCGTTGTCTCGGTCACCCGCCTTGACGATACCGGCGAGGACGAGGCCGAGGGCGGCGAAGCCGGGGCATCCACCGGGGATGACGCGCCGCCGTCGCTCTTGGTCTAGGGATAAGCGAAGGGAAAATAGGGCCGCCGGTGGGGACTGGCGGCCCATCGGGGGGAGGGGGAAACCCAGTGACTGCGGCATCGACCAGCAACGGCCTTGGCAGCAATTTGCGCACGGCCGTGTATCCGGGAACCTTCGACCCGGTAACCTCCGGCCATATTGATATCATCCGCCGCGCGGCGCGCATCTGCGACCGGCTGATCGTTGGGGTGGCTAAGAATGCCGGGAAGGGGCCGCTATTTTCCTTAACCGAAAGGGTCGCACTGCTTACGGGCGAAGTCGCAACCTTGCCAGAAGCGGCGCGCATTACGGTTGTGCCCTTCGAGGGGCTGCTGATTAATTTTGCCGTGGAACACCAGGCGGGGCAAATCGTGCGCGGCCTGCGCGCTGTTTCGGACTTTGAGTATGAGTTCCAGATGGCAGGCATGAACGCCAAATTGAACCCGACTGTGGAAACTGTGTTCCTAATGGCCGCCGACGGCCAACAGTTTGTTTCCTCCCGCTTCGTGAAGGAAATTGGCAAACTGGGCGGTGATATTTCCCGGTTCGTCAGCCCGCGCATCGCCGCCGCGCTTGACCGGCGCTTTGCCGAACAGCCGGACTAACCCGGTCACCCTAAAAAGCATCGCCCCGCAGTCAATCTGTCTGCGGGGCGATGGGCTTTACCCCAATGGTGAGCTCGATGGGATTCGAACCCATGACCCCATGATTAAAAGTCACGTGCTCTACCGACTGAGCTACGAGCTCCCGTTGGGTGGCGCACCATAAGCGGGGGCGAGCGGGGGGTCAAGCCTTGCAGTGCCGCCCAGGAGTTAGTTTTCCTTAGGGTTTCGCCCGCGGGAAAACGAGCAGAAAATAGGACAGGGCAGCAGGCATAATCGGCGCGCTGGCAGGAGAAGCCCCTGGGAAGGTTTCGAGGGCGCGCGGCTTACAGGATTGCCGTAATTGTCTGTAAGCGAAACGAATCTTGTCTTTTTAACGCGCCCGGTGTTAGGGTCTGTCTCGGCATAGGTGCTATGCGCATAAAGGATGACCCGAACGTCCGTCAGCGCAGTGTGAACGGCAAAGGGGGTGCCCCTCGCACCGAGGGGGGCCGATCCGGCGCAAGCTGGGGATGATCTGCCCAGCAGAAAAAAATTGAGGGAGGAGAGAGAGTATGGAGCGTCGTAAGTTTCTGAAAGCCGCCGGGATCGGCGCGGCCGCCACCACGATTGCTGCGCCCGCGATTGCGCAGAGCAACCCGGAAATCAAGTGGCGCTGTGCGTCCAGCTTCCCCAAGAGCCTCGATACCATCTTCGGCGCGGCGGAATATACCGCCAAGCGTGTTGCCGAAATGACCGAAGGTAAGTTCCAAATCCGCGTTTTCGCCGGCGGTGAAATCGTTCCGGCGCTGCAGGTGCTCGATGCGGTGCAGGCCAATACGGTCGAATGCGGCCATACCGCCAGCTATTATTATGTTGGTAAAGACCCGACTTTTGCCTTCGATACGGCCGTTCCCTTCGGTTTGAACACCCGCCAGCAGATGGCGTGGCAGTATCAGGGCGGCGGTCAGGAACTGCTGCGCGAGTTCTTCAAGGGCTATAACACCTATAATATTCCGCTGGGCCATACGGGGGCGCAGATGGGCGGTTGGTTCCGCAAGGAAATCAAGACCGTTCAGGATCTGTCGGGGCTGAAAATGCGTATCGGGGGCTTTGCCGGTCAGGTTTTGGCGAAGCTCGGCGCGGTGCCACAGCAGATCCCCGGCGGGGATATTTACCCGGCGCTTGAAAAGGGTACCATCGATGCGGCCGAGTGGATCGGTCCGTATGACGATGAAAAGCTCGGCTTCTACAAGGTTGCCAAGTACTACTACTATCCGGGTTGGTGGGAAGGCGGCGCGCAGCTGTCGATGCTGGTGAATGACGCGCAGTTCCAGTCGCTGCCGAAGCATTACCAGCAGGCGCTAGAAACCGCCTGCGCCGACGGTAACAACTACATGCTGGCTAAATATGATGCCGCGAACCCGCTCGCTCTGCGCAAGCTGGTCGGGTCTGGCGCGTTGCTGCGGCCCTTCCCGCGCGAAGTGATGGCGGCCTGCTATAAGGCGGCCTTCGATCTTTACGAGGAAGTGGCCAGCAAGAACGAGAAGTTCAAGAAAGTCTATGAACCGTGGAAGGCGTTCCGGGAAGACCAATATGCTTGGTTCCGCGTTGCCGAAAACACCTTCGATAACTTCGTTTACTCTGGTGGCGGCCAGCCCCCGAAGAAGTAAATCGAGCATCGGTTTAGGGATAGGAGCGGGGGAGCAATCCCCCGCTCTTTCATTTTAGGCACGAACCCGCATGACAAAATCCTGCACGGCGGTTTGCAAAACCCCTGCTTGGCGGGAGAGATCCCCGGCGACGGTTAGCACTTCCGAGGCCGAGGCCCCGGTAGCTTCCGCCGTCGACCGCACGGCAACGATATTGTCGGAAACGAGGCGGGAGCCATTCGCCGCCTCCTGCACATTGCGGGTGATCTCCCGCGTGGCGGCCCCTTGCTGCTCTACTGCGGCCGCAACGGTTGCGGTGATTTGACTGATCGAACTGACAATACTGGTCACCGACTGGATGGCTTTGGCGGATTGGCTGCTCTCGCGCTGGATTGCGCCAATCTGGGCCTGGATATCCTCTGTCGCCTTGGCGGTCTGATTGGCGAGGGCCTTCACCTCGTTAGCGACCACGGCAAAGCCGCGCCCGGCGTCGCCGGCACGGGCGGCCTCGATGGTGGCGTTGAGGGCCAAGAGATTGGTCTGTTCGGCAATTGCTTGAATTAACCGCACCACGTCATCGATGCGCAGTGCGGCGGCCGCCAATTGTTGCACCCCCGCGTTGGTGACCCCGGCTTCGTCCACGGCCTGTTGGGCAACGCGGTTGGCTTCGGTCATTTGCCGGGCGATTTCCTGAATCGAGGCGGCTAATTCTTCGGCGGCACTGGCCACGGTTTGCACATTGTGGCTGCCTTGTTCGGCGGCTTCGGCGACGGTATGAGTTTGTCCTAGCGCCTGAGTGGCGGTGCTGGACAGGGTTTCCGCGCTGTGCCGCATATGCTCTGCCGCCGTGGAAACCCCGGTTACGATGCCTGCGACCGATGCCTCGAACTCCGCCGCCAGGGCGGTCATGGCGGCGCGCTTTTCCGCCTCGGTGCGCTGCTGCTGGGCTTCGGCCTCGGCCTCCATCGCCTGAACCCGCAGGGCGTTTTCTTTGAAAACTTGCACTGCGGCGGCCATGCGGCCCACTTCGTCCCGGCGATCAAGCGCTGGAATGGCGATGGTTAGCGTCCCATTGGCCAGTTTCGTCATAGCATCGGTCATCTGCCGCAGCGGTGGGACGATCCCACGCTGGGTGACGAGCACGATGATGACGGTCAGGAGCGTCGTGCTGACCAGCAAGAGGATCAGGGTCTGCCGCAGGCTTTGTGCCGATTCGGCAACGGCATCAGCCTCGAATTCCACCATTCGGCTTTGCACGGTCACAAACCCGCCAGAGCGCAGGCCCATGGCATCCTGCCGCCCTTCCAGCCGATCCATCAGCGCATCGACCAACGGTGTGACCTTGGTATTCAGCAAATAATCCGCCTGATTCCAGGCTTCCTGCTGCCGCAAGTCGATCAATTGCGTCGCGAGGGGCTGAATCTGGAGTATCAACTGCTTCAGCGATCCTGCTGCCATACGCTGCCCGCCGGACAGAAGCTCCTGCTGCGAATCGAGCGCATTGATCCGTCCGGAAAAACTACGCCACACGGCCTCATACTGTGCCTTATAAGTGGCATCGCCGGTCATCAGATAGGTTTGCAGGGCCGCTAGAACCTGAACCGCTTCGCCCCGAATATGCGCAAAATTTTCCATCAAGGCTTTGCGCGCGCCGCCGTCGGCAATGCGGGCTTCGTCTTCCACAAGATTGCGGGCCATGGCGATGGCACGGGTAATCTGGGGTTGAACTTCTTCCGTGAACAAACTCATGCCCTTGGTTTCTTCGGGTGTACCGAGCAGGGCGATAATTTCTTTCTGCGCGGCTTCCAGCGGGCTAAGAGCTGCCGTTAACCTTTCCCAATCCTGCCGTTCCAGATCGGTTAGGCGGGCGGTGGTTAGCTGTTCGGCGATCGCGGCCTTTTCGCTTTGGATGCGGACCCAGGCGGCTTCCCAGGCGCGCAGCCGATTTTCTTCGCGCAGGGCCATATAGGCGCGCAAGCTTTCCAGGCTTCCGTAAACCGACGCTGCTAATTTTTGCCCCGCTAAGGCCGATGGCACACGGCTGCGAACCATTTGATCCACGCCGATGCGGTTTTCCTCCGTTCGTTGAATGGTAAAAGCGACCATCCCGGCAAAGATCAGGCCGATCGCTGCAAAGCCGGAAATCAACCGGCCCCGAATTCCCATAGCTCCCCCACGAACCATGTATCCCCCTTGTCCGACGTCCCCGGTGGCGTCACTGACCCGCCGGTTTCGGTGCCCCCTAGGTTATCTTCTCAAAACCTTAACAAGCGGATCACCGCCTTGTCATGGTTTCTTCTTTAGAGAATTCACCATCAAAAGCAAAAAGAAGATGAATTTTTTTAGAACTTCAAACATTAAAATAAAATTTTGCTTAATTAACGATTATCGATATTTTATTCTGAGGATAGCTGAGTCCTTTACGGTTAATTTTGCTATCTCTGACCATTGCGGGTGATAAGAATAGTGCCGTAGATAAAATATCGCATCGATATTATAAGACAAAACCAGCCTCCCATTGATAAGTTCCCACGCAATCTCTCTACGGTAAAACCGGTGCCGAGCCTGCGCCCATCCCTGCGCCCATCGCCTTCTCGTCGCGGAAAAGTCTTTTCGCAGCACGACGGCCCCCTTTTTGCGGGGGCAAAGCCCCGCCTGTATCAACTAAGGGCTGTGCTTAGAACGTGCGGGCGGTACAATAGGGGTATAAATTTTGAATAAGATGATAAACGGATAGGTAAAAAATTCACTATGATCCATGCTTGATAATCAATATTGGGGCAGTGTTCGAGCGCATCGTTGAAAAAATATATAAAACTGTCACGAATTTTGGGATGAATACATACATATTCGGCTTAAATTCTATTGGATTTCCTTTGGGTTATCATTTTAACTCGAAGGGTGCTGAAGGAGGTGTTCGATGTACGATCATGCCAATCAGGATGGAGATCCGGCGATAGCCGGGGTAACGGCCTATCATTCGGCCCGGACAGCCTCGGCAATTGCCGCGTGCTTGACCGCGCTTGCCGATGAAGCGGCGGAGGCTGGGCTGCAAGCAGTTGCCGTGTTTATCGAGGCGGCCGCGACCATGGCGGGGGAGGAAGCCCAGCGGCTACGCCCCCTGGCGGAGGCAGCTCCGGTTTTTGCCCGTCCCAGTCTGGTTTGGTCCGCCCCGCCGCCGGAATCCGCCTAAGCGCCGATCGGGGTGTGCGGGTGCCGAGAAACGGGAGCGGCGTCGAGCGCCTCTGCCGCGTCCAGCAAGGCGAAGGCGATATGATAGGGCGTGCTGCCTGGTAGATCAGCGGCTATCGGGCGCAAGTCCGCGTCGAGATGTTCGTGCCAGCGGCCATCGGCCAGCAGATAATGATCGAAAAGAAACGCCAGCCGCGCCTGCAGAGGGGCCATGGTTTCCGGCGATGGGGCAGCGGCATAGGCGGCGGCATAGGCTTTCACGGCTTCCGACTGCGGCCAGATGCGCTTAGTCGCCTGAAGGATCTGGCCGTCGCGCCCAAGCTGGTCGAACGCCCCGCCCCGCCCCGCATCGGTGCCGATGCTGCCCGCCCAAGCGGTGAGAGCCGCGGCTAGGGGCGGCAGTCGGGCATCATCCAACACACTGGCGGCAGTCTGCAGCAGCCACGCCCATTCAAAATGATGACCGGGTTCCAGAATTTGCCCAGCAGCCCCGCTTGGCTCCCCCGCGGCATTAAAGAATTCGCCCAGCACCCCCGCCTGGTACAGCCGGGTTTGGAAGAGATCAAGGATCGCGACCAGTCCGACCCGATACTCCGGCGTTGGATCAATCGCCTGAAGGGCAAGCAGTGCTTCCAGCAAATGCATATGCGGGTTCTGCACCAGGCCCGCCTCGGCAATCGTCCAATCGGCGGCGGCTTCGGCGGCGAGCCATCCCTGGGGCAGGGTCAGCTTTTGCCGTATTAGGCCCCAGGCGACGCGGGCGAGCATCAGAGCTTCCGTTCGCCGCTCCCCAATCACCGCATAATGGGCGAGGGCGAAAAGGATGAAAGCATGGGCATAAAAATCTTTCCGCCCGTCTAATAGGGTGCCCGTTCCGGTTAGGCTGAACACCCACCCGCCGTTTACCCGGTCAGGGAAGCGATCAACCAGCGTTGCGTAGGCCCGCTCGGCCAGCGCGCGATAATCGGCGGTTCCGAAAGCGCGGCTGGCAGCACTCCAGAGGTAGAGTTGCCGGGCGCAGACCATCGAGCGTCGCCGATCTGGTCCTGTGGGGGCCAGGGTGGCGGCATCCAAGCGCTCGTGAAATCCCCACCCGGTCCAATCGACCCCATGGTTAGCCCAAAGCGGTAAATGCGCATCCCGCAGCCAAGCTCGGCAGCGGGCCGCCCAGTCGGTCGCGTTGGGCATCGATCAATATTCCTCCGGTAGGCGTCCGTCTTCGGCAAGATCGCTAAAGCGCGTGGTATTGCCATCGAAATGCACGACAACCCGGCCAATGGGGCCGTGGCGCTGTTTGGCGATGATGACTTCCGCGCGGTTGTGATAGCGCTCCATTTCCGCTTTCCAGGCATCGTGCTCGGCGGTGCCTTCGGCCGGCTCGCGGCGGGCTAAGTAATATTCTTCTCGATAGATGAACATCACCACATCGGCGTCTTGTTCGATCGACCCGGACTCGCGCAGATCGGAAAGCTGGGGGCGCTTATCCTCCCGGTTTTCCACCTGGCGGGACAACTGCGAGAGGGCGATCACCGGAACATCCAGCTCCTTGGCGATTGCTTTCAGCCCGCGCGTGATTTCCGAAACTTCCTGCACCCGGTTATCGCTGCGGCTGTCGGAGCCGCGCAGCAGCTGCAGATAATCGACGACGATCAGATCAAGCCCCGATTGCCGTTTCAGCCGCCGGGCGCGCGTGCGCACCCCGGTGATGGTCAGCGCGGGGGTATCGTCGATGAACAGATGCAGTTTTTCGAGCTTTTGGCTCGCCTGCACCAGTCGCTCGAAATCATCGGGTTGCAGTTCCCCCCGCTGAATGCGGTGCGATTGAATTTGCGCCACATCGGCCAGAACGCGGGTGGCCAATTGTTCGGAGGACATTTCGAGACTGAAAAAAGCCACCGAATGCTTGCGCTGGGTTTCCGGATCTTTGACGATCCGGGCAGCGTTATAGGCGATATTAGTCGCCAGGGCCGTCTTCCCCATGGAGGGGCGGGCGGCCAGAATTACGAGATCGGAATTATGCAAACCGCCCAGCAGCCGGTCGAGATCGCGCAATCCGCTTGGCACCCCCGCCAGCTTACCGTCGCGCCGATAGGCGGCTTCTGCCATGCGCAGCGAGGCGGTAACCGCCTGATGGAAGGGTTGAAAGCCGGTATCGATATCGCCGATGGTCGCAAGGTTGAACAGCCGCTGTTCCACATGCTCGATCTGCGTATGGGCGGTTTGATCGGGCAGGGGGGAAAAGGCGAGGTTCACCGCATCCTCGCCGATCTCGATCAACTGGCGGCGGATATAAAGTTCGTGAATAACCCGGCCATAATCTTCAGCATTGATGACCGAGACCAGAGAACCGGCCAAGGTCATCAAATATTGAAAGCCACCAATCTCATGGAGGTCCTGATTAGATTCAAAATATTGTTTTAAGGTAATGGGGTCGGCGATTTGGCCCCGGTCGATCAGCTTGCCGACCGCCTCGAAAATTTTCCCATGCACCCGATTGGCAAAATGTTCAGGCCGCAAAAACTCGATAACCCGCTCGAAAGCACGGTTATTATGCAGAATAGCCCCCAATAGCGCCATTTCCGCCTCGTCGTTATGGGGCGGCAGGCGGATTGGCAGGCTACTACCCTCGCCGGGCGTAGGGAAGCCGAGGCCCAGGTCGGAGGGCGGGGAGTAAGCCTCTGTGGGCGGGAAATCATCCATGGGCCAACACTATAGCGAAAGCGACGCCAATAGCAAAAGGCCGCCCCGGTGAAAACCGAGGCGGCCTAAAGGACTGAATGACGCTTTTGCCGAATTATTCGGCTTCGCGTGCCGCCGCCGCCGCGGCCAGTTCGGCAGCCAGTGCCGCTTCATCGGCGGCTTCGTCGGCAGCCGCTTCGGCGCGCAGATTGCGCCCGGCGAGCAGCGCATCGGCTTCGTCCTTGGTCTGGGCGACGGCGATGAGAACCCCAACCGAAACTTCCGGATGTAGGCTGATACGCACCGAATGCACGCCCGTCGTCTTGATCGGGGTATCGATCACCACCTGATTGCGATGGATGGTAAAACCCGCTTCGGTGGTGGCTTCCGACACGTCGCGGCCATTGACCGATCCGTAGAGCTGGCCGCTTTCCCCGGCCTGACGAACGAGGGCGAGCTTCAGCCCTTCCATCTTGGCGGCGGCGGCTTCGGCTTCTTCCTTGCGCTTCAGATTATCGGCGAGGATCTGCGCCTTGCGGGCTTCAAAGGCTTCGAGGTTCGCCTTTGTGGCGCGCAGAGCCTTCTTTTGCGGCAGCAGATAGTTACGGGCATAACCCGGACGCACATTGACCACATCGCCGATCTGGCCAAGGTTTTCGACGCGCTCCAGCAGAACGAGAGCAACCATGATAGTTTCCTTTACGGTTTCCAATAGCCCGCGCACGGGCAGGAGAAGCGAGAGATCCCTTCCAGCGGCAAAGGCCCCACGGTCGGGTTTCTGTTGGAAACCGTGCCGCAGAGCCGCCGCAAACCGGCTACTGCACCCTTTTCGGGGCTTGCTGTCCTAAATTTGGGGCAGCGCGGCGGTCGGACTGGTCACCCAGCCCGACCGGAAAGGCATAGTGGTTATTAGCCGATCAGATACGGCAGCAGGCCCAGGAAACGGGCACGCTTGATCGCCTGTGACAGCTCGCGCTGCTTTTTCACCGACACGGCAGTGATGCGCGA